>NZ_JBEAID010000034.1:0-118281 GCF_040064585.1 Klebsiella sp. CN_Kp113
GATCGGTAGCCCGGACAGGCGCAATGCGCCGCCTCCGGAGAAGGTGCGCTGCCGGGTGCCTTGCTGCGGTTTTCTTCCCGGTGGCGCTGCGCTTAGCCGCGCTACGGGTTCACAACCGCCTGCGATCGGGTAGCCCGGGCAAGGCGCTTGCGCCGCGGCCCGGGGAAATTGCCGCCTACAGCCGCACAACGCCCCTGGCCGCCGCCTCATCACGCCACGCCAGCAGCGGCTGATAGTCCGCGCGCCGCATATCGCTGTAGCCGCAGATAAACAGCGCTTCGCAAAGCGGCCGGTAGCGTTCATCGCTCACCAGCTGCTGCAATGCCTCTCTCAGCAGCCCCAGCGTCGCCGCGGACATCGTCGCCGACGTAATCAGCGGCAGACCCGGGGCGAGCGGGCTGCGCGCAATCACCGCCAGCCCCGCCAGCGCCTCCGGCTGATGACGCTGCAGCAGCGCCCAGGTCACGCAATCAATGGCGGCAATATCCGCCGTTCCCTGCTGAAGTTCACGCAGCGACTGGCGATGGCTGCCGCTAAACGCGACCGCCGAGAAGAAGCGCCCATCGCGCGACAGCGGCGCGACCATTTTTAACAGCACGTTATAGCCGGACTGGGAATCCGGCGAATTGCACGCTACCCGACGCCCGCGAAAATCCGCCAGCGTCTGACCACCGTCCACCTCACGTACCGCCAGCAGGCTGCGGTAGTTCCGCCCTTCGCATCCGGGCGCGGAATAGTGAAAACAGCCGACCGTTTGCACTGCCGGCAGCCGCGTCATCAGCGGATAACCGCAGGTCTGGCTCAACAGCAGCGCCGGATGGCGCCAGTGCGTCAGCAGATCCTCAGGTACCTGATACGACAGCGTATCCTCCTCCACCACGCCGCGGGCCGCCAGCAGCTGCCGCACCGCCCGCCAGAGCGCCTGAGTATCCTCGTCATTCACCGCGTACATCGGAAACGCCAGCCTTTCACTCATGCTCTTCATCCACCTTACCCTGCTGGTTGAACCCGGGATGGGCATTCACCGCCACCGGTCTGGCAAAAAAATGCCGCAGCCATTCACCGTAGCCGCGCACCACAAACCCGGCGTTGCGCCGCTGATACTCCGCCTGATTATGCAGATAGATTTTTCGCAGCCCGTACCACGGTACCCCCGGCAAATCGTGATGCACTGAATGGTAGTTGAGATTGAGGAACAGCACCCGCCAGACCAGCCCCGCCTCGTTGATCACCGAACGGGCCAGCGGATCGTCCGCGGCGCGGTGTTCAAGGAAAGAGCGCACTTTGGTCAACGCCAGCGCCGGGTAGCTGATAGCCAGCACGAAGTAAAGCGGCGAAAAGCCGAGGTGATTCATCCACGCGAACAGCGCCGCCAGCAGCAGGCCGTGAACCAGCCACATCGCTATTGTGTTCACCCGCCGGTGTCGAAATGCCGCCAGCGCGCTGCCGAGCGTCTGGGCAATATCCAGCAGCGGCGCCACCAGCAGCCTGCCGATAAACGTATTGCGCAGATGAATAAGGCTACGCTGCCACGGGGCAAAACGCTGCCAGCTCTGCGGCGTAAAATAGTAGGATTCCGGATCGTCAACCGGCTGCGTCAGCAAATGATGATGATGGTGCGCCAGGTGCGAGTCGCGGTACAGCCCGTAGGGATACCAGACCGCCAGCGGCAGGGTCCCCAGCAGCTGGTTAAACCATGGTCGCGACGTGGGGTGACCGTGAATAAGCTCATGCTGCAATGACATATACCAGGCGGTGAACCAGATGAGCAGCAGCGTGGCGGGGAAAATGCCCAGCTCGCGCCACCAGGCCAGCGAGGCAAACCAGCCGCCGTAGACGGCAACGATCAGTAGCCAGGTGGGCAGCTCGCTGCGCCACAGCCAGCTACGGGAAAACTGATGAATCCGCTCGCGCTGCTGCGGATGCAGATAGACCGACCTGCTTTTTGCCATTCCTGCCACTGCCTTTTCGCGTTATCGTTTGATCCTCCGAAGATGTGAGATAACGCGTTAAATAACAAAGAATTTAAATCGCTTAGCTTTGCCAGAAAATCACCTTAGCCCTCGTTGAGCACGATGATATATCGCCACCCGGCGAGCATGCTCACGCCCGCGCACGCCAGCAGCGACGCCCCCAGCGATTGCCCCCACCCGGCCGCCAGCAGACCGGCGCCAATCAGGACATAATAAAACAGGCCGAAAAAGGCGCCGGCGGTGCCCCGACAGTCGCCGTAGGCGCTCAGCGCCGACCCCAGCACCAGCGGGATCGCCATGGCCCAGGCAAGGGTGACCAGCGCAACCGGCGCCACAAACCAGATTGATTCCCGCAGCACGTACACCGCGACGCCGCCGGCTAAGTGCAGAATGCAGGCGATGGCGAGAATCCGCCCCAGCGAGACATTCCGACG
The DNA here is from genome assembly GCF_040064585.1 of Klebsiella sp. CN_Kp113. Lineage (NCBI taxonomy): Bacteria > Pseudomonadati > Pseudomonadota > Gammaproteobacteria > Enterobacterales > Enterobacteriaceae > Klebsiella > Klebsiella sp. CN_Kp113. Next base: position 2,408 of record NZ_JBEAID010000034.1, read on the forward strand.
CAGCAGCCGGTGGTTAAGCAGCGCGCCGAGCAGCGAACCCGCGGCAAGCGCCATGCCGCTGTAGCCAAACGTCAGGGCATCAAGATCGAATCGGGCGAACAGAAACGGGGCCAGGCTGTAGTAGCTGAACAGGCTGACGTTAAATGCCGCCACCAGGATTGCCGCCAGGGCGATACGCGTATCGCCCACCATCCGCCGCAGCACGTGAAGAAACGGCCCTCTCCTGAGGTTTTGCGGACGCGTTTCCGGCATCAATGCCAGGCAGCCCAGCAGAAGCGCGGCGGCCAAAAGCGCCAGCGCGCTGAATACGCCGCGCATCCCCCAGAGGGCGGTCAACCCGCCGCCGATATAGACCCCGACGGCCGGGCTCACCGCCAGCGCCAGGCCGATAAACGAAAAAATTCCCGCCAGCTGCCGCCCGCGATAGCAGTCCCGCAGGACCGTCTGCGTCACCACTGAACCGGTTGCCGCGCCAGCGGCCGTGACGATCCGCGCCGCCAGCAGCAGCGAAAAATCCGTCGCCCACAGCGCCATCAGGCATCCCAATGCGTAAACCCCTAACCCCGCCAGCAGGGCCGGACGCCGGCCGTAGCGATCGCTGAATCCGCCCCACAGCAAAACGCCGATGGCAAAACCGATAAAGTACACGGAAAGGGTTAGCGCCGCCTGCGGCGCGCTCACGGAAAAACGGGCGCTGATATCGGTCAGCGCCGGGCTATAAATCGTTTCCGCTATTTGCGGAAACATCAGTAGCGCGGTCACCAGCACCAGCGCGGCACGTCCCAACATATCCACCTCCTGATTAACAAGAGGCGCTATTGTAGGGAAGCCGTTTATCGAACATTATAAACATAATGACTTTAAATATCGGAAATCAGACATTATGGCCTGGCTTGACGCTGACGCGGCATTCGATCCGGATGCGTTGAAAAGTAGCCTGATTGGCGTGCAGTCGGCGCTCGGTAACCACGACTCCGGCAGCCACCGGCATAAGATGGCGCAGATCCTGTTTACCCGTCAGGGATGCGTGCGTTTAACGCTCGACGATGGCGCCCTGCTGTGCCTGCTGCCGCCGGGGCGCGCGGCGTGGATCCCCGCTGAAGTCAGCCATCGCGCGGAGATGAAAAACATTGTCGACTATCGTTCCGTCTGGTTTCAGCCGCAGCGTTACCCTCAGTTGCCAACGCAGTCGGCGATACTCAACGTGGTGCCGCTGCTGCGCGAACTATTAGAGCGCATCAGCGCCAGCCCCTGGGATACCGACTGGGAGGCCGAGCCGGCGCGGCATCTCGCCGCCCTGTGCCAGGCGGAAATTCGCGCCGCCGCGCGGGAGCCGATGATGCTCGCGCTGCCGCAGGATAAACGGCTGGCGATGGTTTGCGGCGACGCGCTGCCGCCGCCGCTTGGGACGCTCGCTGCCCGCTGCGGCGCCAGCGAAAAAACCATCAGCCGACTGTTTCGCCGCGATACCGGGATGTCCTACCAGCAGTGGCGTCAACAGTGGCGATTAATGAAAGCGGTCGAGATGTTGGCAACCGGGGAGCGGATTACCGATACGGCGCAGGCGCTCGACTTCGCCAGCGATAGCGCCTTTATCTACTTCTTCCGCACCATGACCGGCATGACGCCGGGGCGTTATTTTTCCGCCTGATGGTGGCCGCCCGGCGTGAACGGCGGCAGCTTCAGAAAGGTGTTCTGCAGCCCTTCGGACCACGCTTTGCGAATGGTATTGAAATAGGGATCGTTTTCGGTGATCCGATGCTGTTCGGCGCTGCTCAGGCTACCGCTGCGGTACAGCAGGGTGTCCAGCGGCAGCCCCACCGAAAGATTGCTGCGCAGGGTGGAGTCGATCGAAATCAGCGCGCAGCACATCGCCTGCTCCAGGGGAGTATCGATGGTCAGAACCCGGTCGATAATCGGCTTGCCGTATTTGCTCTCGCCAATCTGGAAATAGGGCGTGTCGCGCGTGGCTTCAATAAAGTTGCCTTCCGGATAGATATGAAACAGCCGGTGCGTTTCGCCGGCGATCTGCCCGCCGAGCAGCAGGTTGCAGTTGAAGTTGGTATTGCCGCAGTTCTGCTGATTGCTGCTGTCGCGCTGAATCACCTCCTGTAAGGTTTTGCCGATCAGCATCGCCGCGTCGTATAGCGAGGTCACCTGCATCAGGTTAGGCTCCTGCTGGGTGCGAATGCGGGCGCTGAGCAGGCTAATCACGCTCTGAGTGGTGGCCAGGTTGCCCGCCGACTGCAGGACCATGACCCGTTCGCCATCCTGATGGAAAACGTGCAGTTTTTTAAACGTTGCAATATGGTCCACTCCCGCGTTGGTGCGGGAGTCTGAGGCAAATACCAGTCCATCTGACAAACACATGGCCACACAGTAGGTCATCGTTTTTTGTTCCTGCCGTTATTGCTGCTGCGCCTGCTGCGAATGCTCGCGCACTTCAGCGTTAGTTAACATGATTTCCCCCCCGCCGCCGAGGCGGGTGCCGCGTACCGGGCACGCATCAAGATAGTCCAGCCCGGTCGCCAGCCGCAAATGTTGATTCAGGCTGCGCGTGTTATTGGTGATATCAAACGACTGCCAGCGCTCGTTGAGCCACACTTCGGCCCAGGCGTGCATGGCGACGTGCTCGGCGTTATCGCTGTAAACGTAGCCGCTGACGTAGCGCGCCGGGATCTCCAGCGCCCGGCAGCAGGCGAGAAACACGTGGGTGTGATCCTGGCAAACCCCTTTCGCGCGCGCAAAGGCATCGGCGGCGGAGTCCTGCACCTGGGTGGCGCCCGGCGAATAGGGCATTCTCAGCAGCAGCTCGGCCATTAACCGGTTCAGGCTCTCCTCCTGCGCCTCCGGCTGATACCAGCGCTGAGCGAATTCGCGGATCGGGCCGTCAGCGCGGGTGAGCGGCGTACAGCGCAAGAAAACCAGCGGCGACAGCAGCTCCTGCGGCTCCGCGCCGATGTCGTCCCCCTCTTCGGCGATATCGACGATCCCGCTGGCGCGGATGGTAATCTCTTTATGCGGATTATCCAGCGTCAGCACGTGCAGCACGTTGCCCCAGGCGTCGGTGGTGGCGACGGCGGAACCGTCCGGCAGGGTTAACGTCCAGGCGGTGATCTTCTGCCGACCGCTGCTGCGCGGCGTCAGGCGCAGATACTGGGTCGAAAACTTCACTTCTTCATCGTAGCCGTAGCGGGTCAGGTGATCGATAACCAGTTTCATAACGCCTCCAGATAGGTTTGTCTGATGCTGTCGGAAAGCGCGTTAATCCGCGCCAGCAGTGCATTAAGGGTGACCTGTAAATCGGCCTGCGCCAGATCGTCGCGGGTGCTGAAACGCAGGTCGACGTTGAGCTGGTGCGCCAGCCGCAGCGGCAAGTGCGAGCGGTCGTTGGCAATCTGTTCCAGCTGCCCGACGAGGTCGGAAATACTCGCTCTCAGCGATCTCGGCACATCGTTGCGCAGGATCAGCAGCTCCATCACCGTTTCGCGGCTGACCGGCTGGCGGTAAATGCTGTTGTAGGCCTCGCGGGCGCTGACCGCATTAAGTAGCGTATCCAGCCGGTAGTACTCGCGTACCGGATCGGGATCGCTGTTCAGCTGCTGATCCTTAATCAACAGCAGCTGCGCGGTGGCGGATGCCCGCTCGATCAGCGTCCCGATCCCGATAAAGCTCAGGGCGTCGTTACGCAGCAGCGTGCCGAGGATCGCCCCGCGAAACAGATGTACCCGCTCTTTTACCCACTCAAAGAAAGCGTCGTTGCCCAGCTCGCCGATCCCCTGCTGGCGCAGCTTTCGCAGCTCAATGCGCGTGGCGTTGATGCTTTCCCACACCTCCGCCGACAAGCTGCCGCGCACCGCATGGGCGTTGTTCCACGCCATCTCGACGCAGCTGAAAATGCTGTACGGGTTGTTGCCGTCGAGCGCGAAAAAATTAAGCAGGTTGCTCATAGTGAAACGCGCGTGCCGCGCCTGAAACAGCTCATGAGTCAGCGACAGATTCAGCGGCAAGGCTAAATCCCGTGACTGCTGGCTGTGGCGGGGGATCATCGACAGCTTCCAGGTCACGTCCAGCACCCGGGCATAGCTTTCCGCGCGCTCAAGGTAGCGCGCCATCCAGAAGAGTTCACTCGCTGTGCGGCTTAACATGATTCATCATCCTCCATCACCCAGGTATCCTTGGTGCCGCCGCCCTGCGACGAGTTCACCACCAGCGAGCCTTCGGTTAGCGCCACCCGCGTCAGCCCGCCGGGAACCAGGCGGATCTCCTGGCCGGAAAGGACGAAGGGACGTAAATCGATATGGCGCGGCGCCAGCCCCTCGTCGACAAAGGTTGGGCAGGTCGACAGCGCCAGGGTGTCCTGGGCGATATAGTTGGCCGGATTCGCCAGCAGGCGCTGGCGAAACGCATCGCGCTCCTCTTTGGTCGAGCGCGGGCCAACCAGCATGCCGTAGCCGCCCGCGCCGTGAACCTCTTTCACCACCATCAGTTCAAGGTTGCTCAGCACGTAGCTGAGATCTTCCGCCTTACGGCACTGCCAGGTGGGAATATTGCTCAGGATCGGCTGCTCGCCCAGATAGAAGCGGATCATCTCCGGTACGAAAGGATAGATCGATTTATCGTCGGCAACGCCGGTACCGATGGCGTTGGCCAGCACCACGCCCCCGGCGCGATACACCGACAGCAGCCCCGGAACGCCTAGCATGGAGTCGGCGCGGAAGGCCAGCGGGTCAAGGTACGCGTCGTCGATACGCCGGTAAATGACGTCCACGCGCCGCGGTCCTTCGGTGGTGCGCATATACACCGCCCCGGTTTTAATAAACAGATCCGCGCTTTCCACCAGCTCAACGCCCATCTGCTGGGCCAAAAAGCTGTGTTCAAAATAGGCGCTGTTAAACCGCCCCGGGGTCATCACCACCACGCACGGATCGTCCACCGGCGAGCTTTCGCGCAGCGTTTGCAGCAGATAGCTGGGGTAGCGTTCTACCGGCGCAATATGGTGCTGTTCGAACATTTCGGGATACAGCCGCATCATCATTTTGCGGTTTTCCAGCATATAGGAGACGCCGGAGGGGGTGCGCAGATTATCCTCCAGCACGTAGTACTGGCCGTCGCTGTTGCGCACCATATCGACTCCGGTGATATGGGCGTAGGTGTTATTGGGTAAATTTATCCCCTGCATACAGGGTTGATACTGTTCGTTCGCCAGCACCTGTTCGGCCGGGATCAGCCCCGCGCGAAGGATATTTTGATCGTGGTAGATATCGTAAAGAAAAGCGTTGAGCGCTTTCACCCGCTGGCGGATGCCGCGGTCAATTCGCTGCCACTCGCCGGCGGGAATAATACGCGGCACGCTGTCGAAAGGGATCAGTCGTTCGGTGCCCTCATCCTCGCCGTAGACGTTAAAGGTGATGCCGATGCGGTGAAAGAGCAGCTCCGCCTGCTCTTTCTTCTGCCGGATAGAGAATTGATCGGTACTGCGAAACCATTGCCACCAGGCGTTATAGTGCTGACGCTGCTCTCCCTGTGCGGTAAGCATCTCATCATAATAATGCCCGTCAGGAAGCGTTATTTTTATCATGGCCGTCTCCTCCGGTTGTACTCACTTTGAGGTAATCCCGGTAAGAGATAAGCATTAATTATGCCAGGTAACGCAGCGCGGCGGCGCGGCGTTACGCTGTTATGCCATGGCGCTGAATTGAATAAAAAACAATCAGACGCTTTGCTTATTTATGGCCTGTTTTTCGCTTAAAGCGCACCAATTTGGGGCAAGTCGATTCACGCGATACTAACGCGCCGCGAGCCACGCAGCGTAGCGCTCGGGCCACTCGACGCTAGGCGTACCGGCCCGGCCCAGCGCAAAACCGTGACCGCCGCTGGCGTAACGATACAGGGTGACCGGGACCTGATGCTGACGGCAGGCGGCGGCCATTATCAACGTATTGTGCGGATCGGAGACATTATCGTCCTCCGCCTGAACCAGAAAACAGGGCGGCGTCCGCGCGCTGACCCAGGTTTGTACCGACCAGGCGCGATCGACCGCCTCCGCGGCGTGAGGCCCGGCGAGGAGCCGATGGGTGGCGGTATGGGTGTACGGAGGTTCGAGGGAAATCACCGGATAAATCAGCGCGGCGCCGTCGGCCCGGGGCGGGGTGTCGTCCACGCCGTCGATCGGCGGGTAAGAGGCAAAATCGGCGCGACAGGCAGCCATTCCCGACAAATGTCCGCCGGCGGAAAACCCCAGAAGGCTGACTTTGGCTTCCCGCTGACGAATCAGGCGCAGCGCCCGCTGAGCGTCCTGCAGCGGAGCAAGGCCGCCCGCTTGCCACCCCTCCCCGGGAAGACGATAGGTCAGCACGTACGCGGTATAGCCGCGCATCGTTAGCCAGCGCGCGGCGGGCCAGGCCTCCTTCGCCATTTCAATGCGTCGATAGCCGCCGCCGGCAGCAATTAATACGCCGTGGCCGTGTGGCGCTGCGGGACGCCATACCGTCAGTTCAGGCTGGACGATATGGCTTAGCGCGCCGCGTGCCGATAAGCGAACGGGGCCGTCCGGTCCGCCGCCGCCGGGAGGCACGCCAGGCCACAGGCGGATCGTTTGCTGGCTTTCAGCGGCGCGAAGACGACCGCCCGCCAGCAGCGCGGCGGCGCTTAAAAACAAAAAATGGCGTCGGTTCATCGGCGGCTCCTGAGACGGAAATTAGTCATTAACGAGCTTGAGTTCCAGCCAGTCCACCACCAGACCCGGCTTGATAAAATCAAAGCCTACACGATATTTCCCCGACTGTAGCTCAATCCGACACAGCTTCTGCACAATCTCACGACCGAGCGTACCGTTGGTCTGGATCGTCGCCACAAATTGTTCATTAAGCAGCAGGTTGCAGGCGGTTTGTGCGAGCGGCGCACCGTTAGCGTGAACGCTCACCAGCACGTCATAAACCGCTGTTCGCTCAACGCTCAGCACCAGCTCCTCGTCGTAGCGCAGCCGCGACTGCTCGGCGATTTTAATTGCGCCAGGACAGGCCCCATCGCACGCAGGATCCGCCGCCAGGCGAATAATCCCCGCCCGCGGCATCTCCCCGCGCTTAAAGACCTGCGTCTGCAGCATAAAGTCGAGGATGTTTATCGCGCAGCGCTGAAGCTCACCGAGCGTTAGCTCGCCTGTCGCCAGCGCCGCCAGGGTATTATCTCCCCCCGCATTAACTTCCGCGCCGTTATTATTGACCACCATATAAAGGTCGTTCTGCGCGCGGATCATCGCCGCGGTGTTGTGAGTGCTCGCCGCGCCGCCATCGATGGGATCGTTCATCGTTGCCCACCAGTCGGTCATCACGATCCCGCGAAAGCCCCACTCCTCGCGCAGTACGGTGGTGGTGAGATCGTAGTTGGATGCGGCATGGTGGCCGTTGACCGGGTTATAAGCGGTCATTACCGCATTTGCGCCGCCGGATTTCACCGCATACTCAAAACCTTTGAGATAGATTTCACGCAGCGCGCGCTCTGACACCACCGAATCCGCTTTGGCTCTGGCGAACTCCTGATTGTTGCAGGCAAAGTGCTTGAGGGTGGCAATCCCGCCGCCGCTGCGAATGCCGCGAACCACCGCCGCCGCCATCATCCCGGTGAGCAGTGGATCTTCGGAAAAGTACTCAAAATTACGCCCGTTCAGCGGATGGCGCTGGATGTTCATCCCCGGCCCTAACAGCAGGTCGATACCGTTGCGCAGCAGCTCTTTGCCTTCCATCACGTATAAGCGTTCCACGAGGATCGGGTCCCAGCTGGAGGCCAATAATGTACCGCTGGGAAGCAAAGTGGCCTTCGCGCCGTTATCCATGCGAATCCCGGATGGGCCGTCGGCGGTCGATGCCAGAGGAATACCTTTTTCCAGCAGGCTGTCGGCTACGCCGCCAAAAGCCGACGCGACGCCGGGCGTCACCTTGTGGCTACACATGCCTTCTCCGCGCACCAGGCAGGCCAGCTCCTCAACAGACAGCTGAGCAACAAAGGCATTCATCGTGGTACGCCCTTCAGCCACGTCGTTGAGGGTCAGTCCCTGGTTGCCGGTAAGGGTGATAGCCTCTGGCAAACGCTCCTCAATGCGCGCGCGCAGATTAATCTCCCGCCGCGGCACGTCCTCCCACTCGATCTGATAGCGCCCATCATCGCCGTCCGCGACCGGTTTTATACGTACGAAAGGCACCGTCGGCGCCAGCACCTGCTGATGGCAGGAGAGGATTCGCAGCGTTTTCTGCGCGTACCCCGCCTCGCCGTCAACCGGCAGCGGCTGTAGATCGCGCACGCTGTTACCAAGCAGCAAGCGATAAAGCCCTGGCTCCATTACATAACAGTGTGGATGCCCGGTCGCCCCGCTATCGTCCAGAGAAGCAAAGCGTTCCAGCGGAATTGATAACGTTAAGGTCTCGCTTTCCCCCGGTTGCAGCAGGCGAGTTTTGGCAAAAGCCACCAGCGCTTTGGCCGGTTTGCCGAGCGCGCCCTGCGGCGCCTGGAGGTAGATTTGCACCACTTCTTTGCCCGCGAAGCGCTCCCCGCGATTGGTCACGGTGACGGTCGCCTTGATCAGGTCGCCAAAGGTCTCCGCCTGCGCAGACTGCAGGGTAAAACGCGTATACGAAAGGCCAAAACCAAACGGGAACTGCAGGCTCTGCGCAGAGAAGGTTTCGAAATAGCGATAGCCAACGTAGATATCTTCCTGGTAGAGATTTTTTTCTTCCGCACCCCAGCAGGGGGATGCCGGATGATCGTCCAGCGATATCACAATGCTGCCAACCAGCTTACCTGAAGGGGTCACATCACCGTATAGCAACGAGGCTGCGGCCTGTGCGCCGTGCGCGCCACCGTGCCAGACATACAGAAGCGCGCGAATGCGTTGACGCAGCAGCGGATCGTCAGCCCATGAGAGATCGATAAGCCCGGCGGTATTCAACACGACTGCCACTTCATCAAACTCTCGGCATACCTGGTGTAGCATGTGCTTCTCATCGGCCGTGAGCCGGTACCCGCCTTCAACATCGGCATTATCCTGATCTTCGCCCGCCGTACGACCAAGGACAATAACCGCCTGGGTCGAGACGGCGCGGGCCTGACGAATCTGCTCATCGCCCAGCGGCATCTCCTGCTGATACCAGGGTTCCGCTGCCCAGCCCCCTCCACCGTTGTCGAAGGGGTGTTGTTCAATCCAGCTTTCGTAAAGCGCGGCCAGTTGCTCATTGAGCCTGCCCCCGCTTCGCTCCCGCATTGCCTGCAACAAAGTTGTACGACTCACCACGTTAACCGCCCCACCGGAACCGGTACCGCTGCGATAGTAGTCAATCTGCGTACGGCCAAATAGTGAAACCGGCTGCAGAGGATTAAGTGGGAGCATTCCGCGATCGTTTCTCAGCAATACCGCGCCTTCGGCGGCAGCGGCAGTGGCAAATTCGGCAAACCCTTCCAGCGGAGTGCCCGCTTTACTGTCAAACATGGTGTAGTCCTGTTAACTCGAGCCTCCGCAGGAGGCGTAATGGCATAATGAACAGAGCCCGCACAATGCGGGCTCTGCTTTGATCAGAAGAAATATTTGAAACGTAGACGGCCGCCGTAGCGGGAGTCTTCATGTTTGTCGCCATCCGTTGGTTTCGCTTCAATCCACGAGGCGTAAGCGCCAAGGTAGATGTTGAAGTTCTTCATATCCATGACATTGGGGAACAGGTACGATGCGTGAATGGTGTGGATATCGTAGTCACCCACGTTGGAGATCCAGCAGCCATCGTCGCAGGTAGAGACATAATTAGCCGAGTTAAACTTGTCGATTTTGTTGTGGGCGTAGATGTAACCCAGTTCAAAACGATGCCAGAGGGAGTTAATAGCTGCGGTGAAATCCTTCTCATCGGAGGCATCCATATAGGCCACGTTCAGGTTAGTGGTGACCCCATCTTCCGGATCGGTTTTTTGTCCATTCCATGACATCGTCAAGCCATAGCCGGTACGGTCCGACTGGTCGACCCAACTGCCGCGATTGTCGTAATAACCGTAAGCATTCTTCACGACGTTCTTTTCCATCGCTACTGCGGTAGAGAAGCGACCGCTATTCCACGCAATCACCGGACGTAAATAGGCGACGTTTTTCTCATTTTCCAGGGTATTGCCGTGATAGCTGGAGTCCTGGAACAGCGTACTGCCGTTTTCCACCAGGTTATTAAGTTCGAAATACCAGTTATCTATCGTTTTACTGAGCAGGAAGTTGCCGCCGCTGCTGCTACGGCCGCGGCCCTCTTTCATCATGTAAATATAGCCGTAGCCATCGCTATAGAGGTCGTTAGCCGTATTGCCGGAATATTCGATAAACGTATCCTGATTCAGCGGGAACATATCGTAGGCCTCGAAACGACCAACTTTCACCTTCCAGTCATCTTCCCTGCCAAAGAAGAATACCGCATCGTCAAGGTTCATTTTACCGGTCATATCAGCCAGCGGCTGGGCGGAGAAACCGGCAAAATTGCCGTTATCCATTTTGCGCATACCATCGAAGCCCAGCAGAATACGGCCGTTAATATCCCAACGTTCTTTAGTACCCGGCGCCCAGTTTTTATTCGAAGAGGTTTTTACCGACGTCAGGCTACCGCTACCGCTGGCACCATCCATATTGAATTCCACATCACCATAAAACTTCAGGTCGCCATAGCCAGAGAGCGTAAGTTTCGTAGGAGTCGCGCCGGGAGCGACCGGCTCAGCGGCATCGACTTTCACCGCCGGCGCGGTTTTTGCTGGCGTTGTTTGCTGTTGTTTAAGCGTTTGTATCTGCGCTTCAGCGTCCGCGGCGCGCTGTTCAGCGTTAATTAATCTTTGCTCCAGTTGCGCAAGGCGCTGGTCAATATCGGCAGAGGTATTATTTTTTGCTGCTATCACATTAGAGGACATAATGGCGCCAATAGCCAAAGCCATATATTTTATTTTCATTTGAATATCCCTAAATTAATTATTGTTTATTTCATTCAGGATACACCTGTGGCTATGTGAAGATGAATTCACAACGCCACAAGTGTTATTCTGTTATTTTCAGGACTCGGCAAAAGTTCCTTTTTTCAAATCATCAACAATGCCATTCATTCTATTTTCTGTTAAGCCATAGAATTTAATAGAGACTGCGGTAAGAACATAGAAAATTGACGGTACCAGGGTGAACAATAGCACTACGCCATGTACCGCAGAGGCTGGTTGCACCGTGGTGTTAGCCGCGTAATGGTAGTAAGCCAGCACCCATCCAAGAATCGCACCACCAACGGCTACGCCGAGCTTAATCACAAAAATATTCGCCGCGACGTTCATTCCAGTGATACGACGCTGGGTTTTCCATTCACCATAGTTATTCACGTCGGTAATCATCGACCACTGCAGCGCGCCGTTGCCGCCCTGAATAATAGAGATCAGAATATGCACGCCGAGCACCAGCACCCAATATTGTACCGGCACCATAAAGCATACGACGCCCAGCGCAGCGGTGACGAGATTTATCCAGAAAGAGAGTCTGACCTTACAGAAACGCGTACCAAACGGTTTTGCCAGCACCGAACCCAGCATGGAGGCAAACATCCCGCCGAGCATGAATATTGTAATAACGTCCGCACCTTTATTCAGCACGCTATTGACGTAATATACCACCGCCCCGCCGCGAATCACCACGGCAACCAGCATCATAAAGTTGTAAACGGAGAGAATACGCCACTGATCGTTGCGGAAAAGAATTTTCACATCGCGGGCAATATTCAGATTTTCTTCTTTGATCGGCTGGACGCGCTCTTTAGTGGTCGCGAAACAGACGACAAACATCAGGCAGCCGATAACGCCAAATATCGCCATGGAGACCTGAATACCCGTCGCCCGATCGCCAGGATAAAGAAGATCGGCCAGCGGTAAAATAAACGCGGTACCCAGCGCGCCGCCAATCGGCGTGATGGCAAAACGCCAGGATTGCAGAGAGAGGCTTTCACGCGGATCGGAAGTCAGCGCCGCACCCAGTGAGCAGTAAGGAATATTAATGGCGGTGTACATCAATGTCATAAATATATATGCCGCAACCGCATAAACCACTTTCCCCGAGTCGGAGAAAGACGGTATGGAGTAAACCAGCACGCAGCTCACGGCAAAAGGTACGCAGATAGCCAGCAGCCACGGACGGAAGCGCCCCCAGCGGGTTGAGGTGGCATCCGCAATCGCCCCCATAATCGGATCGGTAATCGCATCCAGCAGACGAACCAGCAAAAACATCGTCCCCATCACGGCGGGCGGTAGACCATAAATATCGGTATAGAAGTAGGCTAAGATGGCAACGGAGGAGTCAAATACAATATGGCTCGCTGCGTCCCCCAGGCTGTAACCTACTTTTTCTCTGACAGAAATTTTGTCGCCAGCAGACATACATCACTCCTTTACGAAAAAATGAAACCGGTTTCTGTAATGTCTGCATTTTTTACTTTTCTCTCCTACAGATGCCATTATGTTTTTTTATTAATTATTTATGTTTTTTTATTTATGTGATCCTGTCAGCCTTCAATGGTATTAGAACCCGTTTTTTTGTTTGGCAGATCACATGTTTTAATACTTCGCTAACTTTTTTCAGGCGACAGGGATGAGCAGATAAAAATGCCATATAGGAATACCATGCCGCTTGTCTATTTATTTTTCTTATTCGCGGATTATGTTTTTTATCAATTGCCAGATATTCAGCGAAAATATCCCCCGAAGTACCCTACAAGACAGCGCTGTTTTAACCGCCAATATTTTGTCGGTGCGGAACAGAGCAGTGCCCGGTAAATACTCTGTTTTCACTTAAAATGTTACCTCGGACACGCGCAGCGGCGGATATTCGTCTAAGGTTTTCTGATGGCCGAATGCAGTGGCACATAGTCTGCAATGATAAGGAGAACAATCTATGACGAGTCCCGTTTCCCGTCGCCCCGCTACCCTGCCTTTTGCTCTTCGTCTGGCGCTAGGGGGCGCGTTTGTCGCCCTGGCGACGTTGACGGCTCAGGCTGAAGAAACCCGTCCCACCCCGCAATCACCCGATATCCTGCTCGGTCCGCTATTTAACGATGTGCAAAGCGCGAAACTTTTTTCTGACCAGAAAACGTTTGCTGACGCCATTCCGAACGGCGACCCGCTGATGATCCTTGCCGATTATCGTATGCAGAAAAGCCAGACCAGCTTTGATTTGCGGCACTTCGTCGAACTCAACTTTACCCTGCCTCGCGAAAACGACCAGTACGTTCCGCCAAAAGGACAAACGCTGCGCCAGCATATCAACGGATTATGGCCCGTACTGACCCGCAGTACCGTCGACGTCGAAAAATGGGATTCGCTGCTGCCGCTGCCAAAGCCCTACGTGGTGCCCGGCGGACGCTTTCGCGAAGTCTATTACTGGGACAGCTACTTCACCATGCTCGGTCTCGCTGAGAGCGGCCACTGGGATAAAATTGAAGATATGGTGACCAACTTCGCCGCGGAGATCGACGCCTGGGGCCATATTCCCAACGGCAACCGCACCTACTATCTGAGCCGCTCGCAGCCGCCGTTCTTCCCGTTTATGGTTGAACTGCTGGCCACGCACGAGGGCGATGAGGCGCTCAAAAAATGGCTGCCGCAGATGGAGAAAGAGTACCAGTACTGGATGGATGGCGCTGAGGCGCTTGAGCCCGGCAGCGCCAGTAAGCGCGTGGTGCGAATGGCCGACGGCGCCCTGCTCAACCGCTACTGGGACGATAACGACACGCCGCGTCCGGAATCCTGGCTGGACGACGTCACAACCGCCAAAAACAATCCCAACCGCCCGGCCACTGAAATCTACCGCGATCTGCGCTCCGCCGCGGCATCCGGCTGGGACTTCAGCTCCCGCTGGATGGATAACCCGCAGCAGCTCGGCACCATCCGCACCACCTCGATTGTTCCGGTCGATCTGAACTCGCTGATGTTCCACATGGAAAAAACCATCGCCCGCGCCAGTAAAGCGGCAGGGGATAGCGCTAAATCCGCGCAGTATGACGCATTAGCCAACGCCCGTCAGAAAGCGCTGGAGAAATATCTGTGGAACGATAAAGAGGGCTGGTACGCCGATTACGATCTGAAAAGTCATAAGGTGCGCAATCAGCTGACCGCCGCGGCGCTGTTCCCGCTGTACGTCAACGCCGCCTCCAGCGAACGCGCCGCGAAGGTCGCCGCCGCCACCGAAGCGCGACTGCTCAAGCCCGGCGGCCTGACCACCACGACCGTCAATAGCGGCCAGCAGTGGGATGCGCCGAACGGCTGGGCGCCGCTGCAGTGGGTTGCCGCTGAAGGCCTGCAAAAGTATGGCCAGCAGAAAATCGCAATGGAGGTGAGCTGGCGGTTCCTCAGCAACGTTCAGCACACCTACAACAGCGAACAGAAGCTGGTGGAAAAATATGATGTCAGCTCGACCGGAACAGGCGGCGGTGGCGGAGAGTATCCGCTACAGGACGGCTTTGGCTGGACCAACGGCGTCACCCTGAAGATGCTGGACCTGGTGTGTCCGAAAGAGAAGCCGTGTGACTCCGTCCCCACCGCGCGCCCGGCGGCGAATGACGACAACGGCAAAGCGGCGGACGTCTCGGCGCAGCCTGCCGCTCAGCAGCCGGCTGCGGTAGAGGAGAAAAAAGTCGCGCCGTAAACCTCCGCGCGGCGGGGGCCCGCCGCGCGTCTTTATCAATGTGCAGTTCCAGAATCGGCCGGGCCGATGGCTCCCCGGCAAGCTGAGCCTGCGGGGAGCGCCCTTTACATGGCGTCCAGCGCCTTCTGCAGCTTCCAGATATAGCGCGGCGCCTGCGGTGCCGGGTGCTTTTTCACCACGTGCTCAAAGAAATCATCGGCGTCCATATCGTTAATCTCTTCAATCGCATCCTGGCGATTGGACGAGAACGTCCGCAGCAGCGCGCCCGCGCCGTTGGCATAGGACACCACCACCGCATAGCGCATCACCTGCGGGTCTTTAATCCCCGCCAGCGGACCGTTTTCGAGGATGCTGAGGTAGGCCGCCCCCATCGAAATATTGCGCTCGGGATTCTTCAGCTCGCTCACCGAAGGATCCCCGCTCCAGCCCATCCGCCGGTAAACATCGCGACCGGAGGTCGAGGGCTTCAGCTGCATCAGGCCAACCGCGCCGGATTTGCTGACCACCGTCGGGTTACCGCCGGACTCAATGGCGATGATGGCGGTAATCAGCTGGGGATCGACGCCCCACGCCGCACCGGCTTTTTCGCTGATTGGCATCCACTGCATCGCCCGCTTAACCGGGACTTCCGGGTTCCATGGCGGGTTACGATAATCGTGTTTTGAACTACAACCGGCCAACAATACACATAAAAAAACACACCATCTCAATTTCACACATCTATCCTTATTGGCTGAAGTTTGCCGCACGGAGATGACAATAAACGCTCCAGGCGGCATGATAACCCTTTCATTCTTAGCAAGGAATTGTCATGTCTCAGTTTTATCTCGTCGCCCCTTCCGGTTACTGCATCAACCAGGAGGCGGCGTATCGCGGCGTGCAGCGTCTGCAGGAGGCCGGGCACCAGGTCGCGCACCAGGAAGTCATTCCCCGCCGGGCGCTGCGCTTTGCCGGAACTGAGAATGAACGCCTTGCCGATATCAACCAGCTCGCCGCCCTCGCCGGTATAAACCGCATCGTGCTGGCGGTACGCGGCGGCTACGGCGCAACTCGCCTGCTGCCGCAGATTGACTGGCAGGCGCTGATCGCGCGCCAGCAGCAGGATCCGCTGCTTATTTGCGGCCACAGCGATTTCACCGCCATCCAGCTGGGGCTGCTGGCAAAGGGTAGCATAATCACTTTTAGCGGGCCGATGCTGGCGGGAAACTTCGGCGCTGAAACGCTGAACGAATTTACCGAGCACCATTTCTGGCAGGCGCTGCGCAACCCGGCGTTTACGCTCGAATGGCACGGTGAAGGCCCGGACTGTCGCGCCGACGGCACGCTGTGGGGCGGCAACCTGGCGATGCTGACTTCGCTTATCGGCACTCCGTGGATGCCGCAGATTAGCGACGGAATTCTGGTGGTGGAAGATATTAACGAACACCCGTTCCGCGTCGAACGCATGCTATTACAGCTACTCAACAGCGGTATTCTCGCGCGTCAGCGGGCGATTATCCTCGGCAGTTTTACCGGCGCAAACGCCAACGACTACGATGCCGGATACGATCTGCCGATGGTATACGACTACCTTCGCCAGCAGCTTAACATTCCGGTCATCAGCGGCCTGGATTTCGGTCACGAGCAGCGTACGGTCACCCTGCCGCTTGGCGCCAGAGCGTTGCTGGTCAACAACGCATCCATCACCACGTTAAGCATCAGCGGCCACCCGGTTCTGGCGGAATAAAAATTCCTCTAACGCATATCCCGATCGGCGTCAGATTGTTAAAATGGTGTAGTTTTTAATTTATCTTCACGCCGGTAAGGAGTACGTCAACATTGGACGCCGCTGCGGTCATCAGTCTGTTTATCCTGGGTTCTGTTTTAGTAACCTGTAGTATTTTATTAAGTTCCTTTTCCTCACGCCTCGGTATCCCGATTCTGGTTATCTTCCTGGCGATTGGGATGCTGGCGGGCATTGACGGTATCGGCGGCATTCCGTTTGACAACTACCCTTTCGCCTACATGGTGAGCAACCTGGCGCTGGCGGTTATCCTGCTTGACGGCGGGATGCGCACTCAGGCCAGCTCTTTTCGCGTGGCGCTGTGGCCCGCCCTCTCGCTCGCCACGGTCGGGGTGCTGATCACCTCGGCCCTGACCGGACTGATGGCGGCCTGGCTGTTTCATCTCAACCTGATTGAAGGGCTGCTGATCGGCGCTATCGTCGGCTCAACCGATGCCGCGGCGGTGTTCTCACTCCTCGGCGGTAAAGGGCTGAACGAACGTGTCGGCTCGACGCTGGAAATTGAATCCGGCAGCAACGATCCGATGGCGGTGTTCCTGACCATTACCCTTATCGAGATGATTCAGCAGCACGAGACCGGCCTGAGCTGGATGTTCGCGGTGCATATCGTGCAGCAGTTCGGGTTGGGTATCGCTATCGGCCTCGGCGGCGGCTATCTGCTGCTGCAGATGATTAACCGCATTGTGCTGCCGGCCGGGCTTTATCCTCTGCTGGCGCTGAGCGGCGGGATCATGATTTTCGCCGCCACCACCTCGCTGGACGGCAGCGGCATCCTCGCGGTCTACCTGTGCGGATTCCTGCTCGGCAACCGGCCGATTCGCAACCGCCACGGTATCCTGCAAAACTTCGACGGCCTGGCGTGGCTGGCGCAGATCGCCATGTTCCTGGTGCTCGGCCTGCTGGTCACCCCGTCCGACCTGTGGCCTATCGCCATCCCGGCGCTCATTCTGTCGATGTGGATGATCTTTATCGCCCGTCCGCTGTCGGTGTTTGCCGGTCTGCTGCCGTTTCGCGGCTTCAACCTGCGCGAGCGGATATTTATCAGCTGGGTGGGCCTGCGCGGCGCGGTGCCGATTATTCTCGCCGTCTTCCCGATGATGGCGGGCCTGGAGAATGCGCGGTTGTTCTTTAACGTGGCCTTCTTCGTGGTGCTGGTCTCGCTGCTGTTACAGGGGACCTCGCTCTCCTGGGCGGCGAAGAAAGCCAAAGTGGTGGTGCCGCCGGTCGGCTCGCCCATCTCCCGCGTCGGGCTGGATATCCATCCGGAAAACCCGTGGGAGCAGTTCGTGTACCAGCTTAGCGCCGAAAAATGGTGCGTCGGCGCGGCGCTGCGCGACCTGCATATGCCGCCGGAGACGCGGATTGCCGCGCTGTTTCGCGACAACGTACTCCTGCACCCTACCGGCAGTACCCGACTGCTGGAAGGCGATATTCTCTGCGTGATTGGCCGCGAGCGCGACCTGCCCGCGCTGGGTAAACTGTTCAGCCAGTCGCCGCCGGTGGCGCTGGATCAGCGCTTCTTCGGTGATTTTATTCTCGATGCCAGTGCCAGATTCGCCGACGTCGCGCAGATTTACGGCATTGACGGGGGAGAAGAGTTTCGCGATCGCCAGCAGTCGCTGGGTGACGTCATACAGCACCTGTTAGGCGCCGCGCCGGTGGTCGGCGACCAGGTGGAATTTGCCGGGATGGTGTGGACGGTGGCGGAAAAAGAAGAGGATCACGTACTGCGGGTCGGCGTACGGATGGCGGAAGATGAGGCGGAGTGATCCGCCTCAGGCTAAGTTACACCGTCACAACCGGTACGCGCGGCGCGAGCGCGCACATTAATTCATATCCGACGGTGCCGCAGGCGGCCGCGACATCGTCAATTTTGATCTCTTTGCCCCACAGCTCAACCGGCGCGCCGATCCCTGCCTGCGGGCATGGGGTCAAATCCACGGCCAGCATATCCATTGAGATGCGCCCGACCGTCACGGTGCGTACGCCGTCAACCAGCACCGGCGTACCGCTCGGCGCCAGCCGCGGATAGCCATCGGCATAGCCGCAGGCAACGATGCCGATACGCCGCTCCTCCGCCGTGCGCCAGGTTGCGCCGTAGCCGACCGCTTCACCGGCTTTCAGGTTCTGTACGGCAATAATTTCGCTGCTTAGCGTCATCACCGGTTTCAGCCCGGTGTTGGCCACGTCCTGCCACAGGCCGGAAGGCGAGGCGCCGTACAGCACGATCCCCGGCCTCACCCAGTTAAAATGCGACTCCGGATGCCACAAGGTTGCCGCCGAGTTCGCCAGCGAGCGCGGGCAATCCAGCCCTTCCGCCGCCTGCTCAATGCGCCGCATCGGCTCGACAATGCCGTCCGGGTTTTCCGCTTCGGCGAAATGCGACATTAACGTCATTTCGCTGACGTTACCGAGCGCTCGCAGCTGCTGCCAGACGATGTGCAAACGGTCCGGCATAAAACCCAGCCGATTCATCCCGCTATTCACCTTGACGTAAATATCGAGGGGCGCGTGCAGCTTCGCCTGCTGCAGCGCCTTGATTTGCCAGTTACTGTGCACGCTGGTAGTCAATCGGTATTTATCAAACAGCGCCAGCTCATCGGCATTGAAGAAACCTTCCAGCATCAGTATCGGCCCTTTCCAGCCGAGCTCGCGCAGCAGGATCGCCTCTTCAAGATTGAGCATCGCGAAACCGTCCGCGGCGCTAAGCGCGTTCCAGACCCTTGCCAGGCCGTGGCCATAAGCATTGGCTTTGACCACCGCCCACAGGCGCGAGCCGGGCGCCGCGCGGCGAACAATGTGTTGATTCTGGCGTAAGGCTGACATATCAATGCTGGCCTTTACAGGACGAGACATGAAAGCTCCTTGTTAATTGTGAACGCCATGCAGATGCTGAGCGCGGGCCGGCGTAAAGCCGCGGCCGTAGCGGGCGACGGCAAGATCGTCATACGGGATCGCCGGCGTACGCCCGGAGATCAGATCGCTGATCAGCTGGCCTGAACCGCAGGCCATGGTCCATCCCAGCGTGCCGTGGCCGGTGTTGAGCCACAGATTTTTATACGCCGTGCGGCCCACCACCGGCGTACCGTCCGGGGTCATCGGACGCAGTCCGGTCCAGAAGGTTGCCTGTTCAACGTGGCCGCCGCGCGGGAACAGATCGCGCACCACCATCTCCAGGGTTTCACGCCGCGGCTGCAGCAGTTCTTTATTAAATCCAACAATTTCCGCCATTCCGCCAACGCGAATACGCCTGTCGAAACGGGTGATGGCGATTTTGTAGGTTTCATCAAGGATAGTCGAAACCGGCGCGCCGTCTTCTTCCACGATCGGAATCGTTAGCGAATAGCCTTTCAGCGGGTAGACCGGAATATCCACCAGCCCTTTCAGCATGGCCGTCGAATATGATCCGAATGCCATCACGTAAGCGTCGGCTTTGATGATTTCAGCGCCGCACTTCACGCCGGAGATGAGATCCCCTTCATAGAGCAGTTCATCCACCGGTGTATTAAAACGGAAAGTCACGCCCGCCTGTTCCGCCATCAGGGCCAGACGCGTGGTGAAAAGCTGGCAGTCGCCGGTTTCATCATTAGGTAAACGTAAACCGCCCGTCAGTTTATGGCTCACTTCCGCCAGCGCCGGTTCAACGTCCAGCAGGCGGTTTGCCTCCAGCAGCTGGTAAGGCACGCCCGCCTCCTGCAGTACCGCGATATCGCGGGTCGCGTTTTCGAACTGCTTGTCGGTGCGGAAAAGCTGCAGCGTGCCGCCCTGCCGGCCTTCATACTGGATACCGGTGCTCTCGCGCAGCGCCTTCAGGCAGTCGCGGCTGTACTCCGCCAGGCGCACCATACGCCCTTTGTTTTCCATATAGTGGCGAGTGTCGCAGTTGCGCAGCATCTGCCACATCCATTTCAGCTGGAACGGCGTGCCATCCAGCCCGATAGCCAGCGGCGCGTGGCGCTGGAACATCCACTTAATCGCCTTCAACGGTACTCCCGGCGCCGCCCACGGCGCAGCGTAGCCGGGAGAGATCTGCCCGGCGTTAGCGGCGCTGGTCTCTTCGGCTGGCCCCGGCTGACGATCGATAACCGTCACTTCATGTCCTGCCTGGCTTAAGTACCAGGCGCTAGCGACTCCAACTACCCCACTTCCCAGTATGACGACGCGCATAGCGGCTCCGTAATCGTTAAAGAACAATCATCTGATTACAAATTGATAACTCAGATGAAAATATTATTCAACATACGCTTTATTTATGGTGACTTATCTCACAGGGTTCTGCGCCAGCACTGCCCCCGTCGGTTTACCATCTCCTGCTGCGCCTCATTTTTCTACAGAATAAAATCCTGTTTAAACCGTAAAACAACGCCTTTAAGATTGTGAAATCGCGAAGAAAAGAAAATGCGGATGCACGCAGTTTGCGACGCCGTGTTCTATGCTTGTTAAGAGGTTTTCCGTACAGAGAGAACCATCAACAACGAGGGCGCGCTAATGGCTACGATTGATTCCATGAACAAGGACACAACCCGTTTAAGCGATGGACCCGACTGGACTTTTGAGCTGCTGGAGACCTATCTGGCAGAAGTCGATCGGGTGGCGAAGCTGTATCGTCTTGACACCTATCCGCACCAAATCGAAGTCATTACTTCCGAACAGATGATGGATGCCTACTCCAGCGTCGGGATGCCGATTAACTATCCGCACTGGTCGTTTGGTAAAAAATTCATTGAGACCGAACAGGCCTATAAGCACGGGCAACAGGGGCTGGCCTATGAAATCGTCATTAACTCCAACCCCTGTATCGCCTATTTGATGGAAGAGAACACCATCACCATGCAGGCGCTGGTGATGGCGCACGCCTGCTACGGGCACAACTCGTTTTTCAAAAATAACTACCTCTTTCGCAGCTGGACCGACGCCAGCTCCATCATCGACTATCTCATCTTCGCGCGTAAATACATCACCGAATGTGAAGAGCGCTACGGCGTTGATGAAGTCGAGAAGCTGCTCGACTCCTGCCACGCCTTGATGAACTACGGCGTTGACCGCTATAAACGCCCGCAGAAAATCTCGCTGCAGGAGGAAAAAGCGCGGCAAAAAAGCCGGGAAGAGTATCTGCAAAGCCAGGTGAATATGCTGTGGCGCACCCTGCCGAAGCGCGAAGAGGAAAAGACCATTGAAGCGGCGCGCCGCTATCCCTCTGAGCCGCAGGAAAACCTGCTCTACTTTATGGAGAAAAACGCGCCCCTGCTGGAGCCATGGCAGCGTGAGATCCTGCGTATCGTGCGTAAGGTCAGCCAGTATTTTTATCCACAGAAGCAGACTCAGGTGATGAACGAAGGCTGGGCGACCTTCTGGCACTACACCATCCTGAATCATCTTTATGATGAAGGAAAAGTCACCGAGCGCTTTATGCTGGAGTTTCTGCACAGCCACACCAACGTGGTGTTCCAGCCGCCCTATAACAGCCAGTGGTATAGCGGCATTAACCCCTATGCGCTGGGTTTCGCCATGTTCCAGGATATCAAACGTATTTGTCAGTCGCCGACGGAAGAGGACAGGTACTGGTTCCCGGATATTGCCGGATCCGACTGGCTCGAAACCTTGCACTTCGCCATGCGCGATTTCAAGGATGAAAGCTTTATCAGCCAGTTCCTGTCGCCGAAAATCATGCGCGATTTCCGCTTCTTTACCGTGCTCGATGACGATCACAACAACTATCTGGAAATATCCGCCATTCATAATGAAGAGGGATATCGTGAGATTCGTTCGAAGCTTTCAGCGCAGTACAACCTGAGCAACCTCGAGCCGAACATTCAGGTATGGAATGTGGATCTGCGCGGCGACCGTTCGCTCACCCTGCGCTACGTGCCGCACAACCGCGTGCCGCTGGATAAAGGACGCCGCGAGGTGCTGAAGCACGTCCACCGCCTGTGGGGATTTGACGTTCTTCTGGAGCAGCAAAACGCCGATGGTAGCGTTGAGCTGCTGGAACGTACGCCGCCGCGGCCCAATCCGCTGTAGCGCGTATAAAGCAAAACGCCCGGTGACAGCACCGGGCGTTGTTTATTCGTGGGCGGGGTCTAGCGCATATTAATCGCCAGGTCACCCGGCAAATTCTTCTGCATACGATGCCAAATCTCCCCGCTGTCATGCCCGTAGCGGCGAACGATTTCATAAACCTGTTCATGAAGCCCTTCTTCACATACTTTCGCCAGCTGATGATAGAAGCCGAGCGCCAGGCTACGCGCTTCCGGGTTGGCAAAATAGTGACGACCTATGCGGGTGTACAGACCTTTCATCCCGTTGAGGATCAGGCCGTAGATGGGGTTACCTGAAGCAAAGGCCAGACCGCGGAAGATATTATAATCCAGCTCGGCAAACGCATCGGCGTGGTCTTCAATTTCACGCGCGCTCGCCAGAACCTCCAGCGCCTTATCCGGGTGCTGACGGAAAGCGGTGCGGATAAAAATAGTCGAAATATTGGTACGCACGGACAGCAGATTATCAATCAGCTGCGGAACGCTGTCGTGATCGAGACGCGCGAGGGTTTCGAGAATATTCAGACCTGACGTTTCCCAGAAGTTGTTCACTTTGGTAGGCTTACCGTGCTGAATGGTTAACCAGCCATCGCGGGCCAGACGCTGCAACACTTCACGTAAGGTTGTACGGGTAACACCAATCAGTTCAGAAAGTTCACGTTCAGCGGGAAGAATTGAACCAGGAGGGAAGCGGTTATTCCAGATACTTTCAATGATGTACTCTTCAGCGAAACCCGCAGGGCTTTGCGCCTTAATGACCATAATAAGATTTCCATTACACAGCGTTGCTATTCGACTCATCATACCAGAGCGGCCATAAGGCAGATAGCGCCAGAAAGTAATTAAAAAGGGATCGCCGTTTCATTTTCAACTTTTCATTTCACACTTTCTGTGGCTAAAGAACGTGATGCGAAGAAAGTTGCGTCTCGTTTTGCGCAACTGGTAATCTTGCGTATAGTTACGCATAAAATCATGTTTCAGAATTTGACGGAGAAAGGATGTCTGTCGTGGAAATGTCGTATGGCCGCGCCCTGTGGCGCAACTTTCTTGGTCAGTCCCCGGACTGGTACAAACTCACTCTCATCATTTTCCTGATCGTTAATCCGCTGGTCTTTTATCTTCATCCGTTTATTGCCGGATGGCTGCTGGTTATCGAATTTATCTTCACCCTGGCGATGGCGCTTAAATGTTATCCGCTGCTGCCGGGCGGCCTGCTGGCTATTGAAGCGGTATTTATCGGTATGACCACGCCCGGGCATATTCGCGAAGAAGTGGCCAGTAATCTTGAAGTCCTGCTGCTGCTGATGTTTATGGTGGCGGGTATCTACTTCATGAAGCAGCTGCTGCTGTTCATCTTCACCCGTTTGCTGCTCGGCATTCGCAGCAAGATGCTGCTGTCGCTGGCGTTTTGCGTCGCGTCCGCTTTCCTCTCCGCCTTCCTCGACGCGTTGACCGTTGTCGCCGTCGTGATCAGCGTAGCCGTTGGCTTCTACGGTATTTATCACAAAGCCGCTTCGGCGCGGCCGGACGATGACAACATGCTCGACGACAGCCATATCGAGCAGCACTATCGCGATGTTCTGGAGCAGTTTCGCGGCTTCTTGCGCAGCCTGATGATGCACGCCGGGGTCGGCACCGCGCTCGGCGGCGTAATGACGATGGTCGGCGAACCGCAGAACCTGATTATTGCCAAAGCCGCGGGCTGGCACTTCGGTGAATTCTTCATACGCATGCTGCCGGTAAGCTTACCGGTGCTGGTATGCGGCCTGCTCACCTGCCTGCTGCTGGAGAAATTCCGCCTGTTTGGCTACGGCGAACCGCTGCCGCCTACGGTGCGCAAAGTGCTACAGGATTTCGACGATCGTAGCCGTCAGAGCCGCAGCCGTCAGGATCGCCTGCGTCTTATCGCCCAGGGGGTTATTGGCGTCTGGCTGATCGTCGCGCTGGCGCTGCATCTGGCGGAAGTCGGCCTGATTGGCCTGTCGGTCATCATTCTGGCAACGACTTTTTCCGGCGTCACCGATGAACACGCCATCGGCAAAGCGTTTACCGAAGCGCTGCCGTTTACCGCGCTGCTGACGGTCTTTTTTGCCGTCGTGGCGGTGATCATCGATCAGCACCTGTTTGCCCCGGTGATCGAATTTGTTCTCCAGGCCTCGCCGCACGCCCAGCTATCGCTGTTCTATCTGTTTAACGGCCTGCTATCGTCGATTTCGGATAACGTCTTCGTCGGCACCGTGTACATCAACGAAGTGAAGACGGCCCTGGAGCATGGGACGATCGGCCTGCCGCAGTTTGAGCTGCTGGCGGTGGCCATTAATACCGGTACTAACCTGCCATCCGTCGCCACGCCGAACGGTCAGGCCGCGTTTCTGTTCCTGCTCACCTCCGCGCTGGCCCCGCTGATTCGCCTCTCCTATGGCCGTATGGTGTGGATGGCGCTGCCGTATACTCTCGTCCTGACCCTGGTGGGCCTGGCGTGCGTCGAGTTTACCTTGATGCCGGCGACCCAGTGGATGCTGGAGCAGGGTTGGCTGGTGACGCCTCAGCTGCTGAAGTAAAAAGCAATACCCGGATCAAAAATCCGGGTATTCCATATTCGCTTACGTAATATTTTCAGACTAGCTGCTGGCGTCGCTTCGGTTTTCGTTTACACTGCCATGATTTAGCATGTTCCAGGGAAATGATTATGTTGCGATATTTAAACCAGTGCTCAAGGGGACGCGGTGCCTGGCTCCTGATGGCGCTTACCGCGTTTGTTCTTGAATTGGTTGCTTTGTGGTTCCAGCACGTCATGCTGCTGCAACCCTGCGTACTCTGTATTTACGAACGCTGCGCGCTTTTTGGCATTATGGGTGCCGGTATTGTCGGCGCCATCGCGCCAAAATCGCCTCTGCGCTATGTGGCGATTATTATCTGGCTCTACAGCGCCCTGCGCGGGCTGCAGCTGGCATGGGAACACACCATGATTCAGCTTCACCCTTCCCCCTTCCAGACCTGCGATTTCGCCGCTCGTTTCCCCACGTGGCTGCCGCTGGATAAATGGCTGCCTCAGGTATTTGTCGCAACCGGTGACTGCTCCGTACGCCAGTGGGAATTCCTGACGCTGGAAATGCCGCAGTGGCTGGTCGGGATCTTCGCCGCCTATCTGGTTGTCGGCGCGCTGGTGCTTATCGCACAGCCGTTTAAACCTAAAAAGCGCGATCTGTTTGGTCGCTAAGAACGATTGCTGATAAAGCGCTCCTCCGGGAGCGTTTTTTTTGCCTGCACGTTGACGTCGGTCACATAAAGTTGCATATTAAATGCAACTTATCGATGTTAACTAAGGAGCACATGATGTCTCATTTGCGTATTCCCGCTAGCTGGAAGGTAAAACGCTCCACCCCATTCTTTACCAAACAGAACGTCCCTGCCGCTCTGCTGACGCACCACAACACCGCTGCGGGTGTTTTCGGCCAGCTTTGCGTGATGGAAGGTACGGTAACCTATTATGGTTTCGCCGACGAACAGGCGACAGAGCCTGAAGCAAAGGTCGTTATCAACGCCGGACAGTTCGCGACCAGCCCGCCGCAGTACTGGCACCGCATTGAGCTTAGCGACGACGCGCAGTTCAATATTAACTTTTGGGTTGCAGATGACGCCGACGGTGAAAGCGGGCTATTTCACGCGAAGAAAG
Source organism: Klebsiella sp. CN_Kp113 (assembly GCF_040064585.1). Classification (NCBI taxonomy): domain Bacteria; kingdom Pseudomonadati; phylum Pseudomonadota; class Gammaproteobacteria; order Enterobacterales; family Enterobacteriaceae; genus Klebsiella; species Klebsiella sp. CN_Kp113. The sequence continues at coordinate 28,582 of NZ_JBEAID010000034.1, forward strand.
GCTAACTGAGCGCCTACTGCGCCCAGTCTGGTTTGTTCAGGATATGATCCTGCCAGTCAACCACCGTGGATTCTTTCACAGCAATATGGCGAACCGAGATGCGTTCGCCATGCATCGCCGCCTTCGAACCGGTTAACAGCGGGTGCCAGTGCGGCAGCGGTTGACCTTCCGCCAGCAGACGATAGGCGCAGGTCGGCGGCAGCCATTCAAACGTAGGCAGGTTGTCGCGGGTGAGCTTAATGCAGTCCGGTTCATATTCGAAACGGCGCTCATAGTTACGGCACTGGCAGGTTTTGATATTAAGCTGACGGCAGGCGACGTTGGTGAAGTAGATTTCGTCGGTATCCTCATCCATCAGCTTATGCAGGCAGCACTGTCCGCAGCCGTCGCAAAGTGATTCCCACTCCGCATCGCTCATTTCATCCAGTGTTTTGTGTTGCCAGAAAGGTTGTTCGCTCATTGGGATGTCCGTCATTGCAGTTCAGGGTGCACCTTATAACCAGTCTGGCACGCCGATGCAAGTTTTGCCGCCCGGAGAAGGCGGCAAGCGGTCGTTACAGCACGCGGGTGGTCAGCGAAAACCCGTTAAAACCGACTTCCAGCTCGTCGCCGCTGGCGAGCGGCCCCACGCCTTCCGGGGTGCCGGTCAGCACCACATCACCGGCTTTCAGGGTGAAGAAGCGCGACATATAGGCGATCAGCGGCACAATTTTATGAACCATGTCGGCCGTCGTGCCCTGCTGGCGCACCTCGCCGTTTACCTTCAGGCTCAGCGGCGTATTCTGCGCGTCGCCGTGAAATTCGCCGGCGGGAATAAACCCCGAAATCGGGCAGGAGTTATCAAAGCCTTTCGCCTTTTCCCACGGCTGCCCGGCTTTTTTCATTTTGCCCTGCAGATCGCGCAGGGTGAGGTCCAGCGCCACGCCATAGCCGGCGATGGCTTTGAGCACATGATCGTCCGTCGCCTGACGCAGCGTGCCGCCAATCAGCACCGCCAGCTCAACCTCGTGGTGCACCGACCCCAGCCCCTCAGGAAGCACCAACGGCTGGCGGATGTCGCATAGCGCCGTCTCAGGTTTAATAAACAGCACCGGCTCTTCCGGCGTCGCACTGCCCATCTCCTTGATGTGTTTTGCGTAGTTGCTGCCCACGCACACCACTTTGCTTACCGGATAATCCAGTAGCGCACCCTGCCAGTTATGATGTTGGTACATTGTTTTCCCTCTGTGGGTTAATCAGATTTATTCCCCTGTTCCGCCAGGTGTTTCTTGAGTAAATTTTCAGACGGAGGAGGGAGCTGAAGGTAATAGCCCTGATCGGCCAGCGCCTGTTTCACTTTATCCAAATCGGCGTGGATGAGTTTTTTTCGCCCATCGAGCGGTAAAATCATTGCCAGTTTGGGCGTACCGAAGCTATACATTAATTCGTCAGGAACGCGGGAGAAATCGTCCTTTTTTTCGACATATAAATAGGTTTGCTCACGTTTAGTACTTCGATAGATCACACAAAACATAGTTTTACTCGGAATTAGACCTGTGGTCACTTGCCTCTATATATGAGTGACTATAACATGCCTTTTAGTCTTCGGAATATCACCGCACTTCAGCGAGTGATAAACAGCAAATTGAGTAAGGCCAGGATGTCAAATACGCCAATCGAACTTAAGGGCAGTAGCTTCACCTTATCTGTGATTCATTTGCACGATGCAAATCCCGAGGTTATTCGTCAGGCGTTAGAAGACAAAATCGCCCAGGCTCCCGCCTTTTTACGTCATGCCCCCGTGGTGGTGAATATCAGCAGCATTGAAGATGACGTCGACTGGCGCCCTCTTCATGAGGCTATCGCGGCCACCGGCCTGCGTATTATGGGCGTAAGCGGATGTAAACTTCCTCGGCTGAAAACCGAAATTGACCGCGCCGGGATCCCTTTATTAACCGAAGGGAAAGAAAAAATTACCCGTCAGGCCGCGCCAGAACCCGTTGCCCCGCCGCCAGCTGTTAATCAGATCACAAAAACGCGCTTGATCGATCAGCCGGTACGTTCCGGTCAGCGTATTTATGCGCCACACTGTGATCTAATTGTTACAAACCATGTGAGTGCCGGGGCTGAACTTATTGCCGATGGTAATATCCATGTATATGGCATGATGCGGGGACGTGCGCTTGCCGGCGCCGGCGGCGACAGAGACGCCCAAATATTTTGCAGCAACCTCTCGGCGGAACTGGTTTCCATCGCCGGGGAATACTGGCTGAGTGATAACATTCCGGCCGAATTTTATGGCAAAGCGGCCCGTCTACGTTTAGACGACAGCGCTTTGACGATTCAATCGTTGAATTAATCCCTTTTTAACAAGGAATTTCTATGGCACGCATTATTGTTGTGACTTCGGGTAAAGGAGGCGTTGGCAAGACCACCTCCAGCGCGGCCATCGCTACTGGTTTGGCCCAGAAGGGAAAGAAAACGGTCGTTATCGACTTCGACATCGGCCTGCGTAACCTCGATCTGATCATGGGCTGTGAACGCCGGGTCGTTTATGACTTCGTCAACGTCATCCAGGGCGATGCCACGTTGAACCAGGCGCTGATTAAAGACAAGCGCACGGAGAACCTCTACATCCTTCCGGCCTCCCAGACGCGTGACAAAGACGCCCTGACCCGCGAAGGCGTAGACAAAGTTCTCGAAGAACTGAAAAAAATGGATTTTGATTTTATCGTCTGTGACTCCCCTGCAGGCATCGAAACCGGTGCGCTGATGGCGCTGTACTTCGCTGATGAAGCCATCATCACCACCAACCCGGAAGTCTCCTCCGTTCGCGACTCCGACCGTATCCTTGGCATCCTGGCCTCCAAATCCCGCCGCGCGGAAAGGGGCGAAGATCCGATTAAAGAGCATCTGCTGCTGACGCGCTATAACCCAGGCCGCGTGAACAAAGGTGACATGCTGAGCATGGAAGACGTGCTGGAAATTCTGCGCATCAATCTGGTGGGCGTGATTCCGGAAGATCAGTCCGTGCTGCGCGCGTCTAACCAGGGCGAACCGGTTATTCTGGATGACGCCTCGGATGCGGGTAAAGCCTATGCCGATACCGTTGAACGTCTGCTCGGAGAAGAACGCCCTTTCCGCTTCGTAGAAGAAGAGAAGAAAGGTTTCCTCAAACGCCTGTTCGGAGGATAAATTATGGCATTACTCGACTTTTTTCTCTCGCGGAAAAAGAACACGGCCAACATTGCGAAAGAGCGCCTGCAAATTATCGTCGCGGAGCGCCGCCGCGGCGACGCTGAACCGCACTATCTTCCGCAGCTGCGCAAAGACATTCTCGAAGTGATTTGCAAGTATGTGCAAATCGACCCGGAAATGGTCAGCGTACAGCTGGAGCAGAGGGACGGTGATATTTCGATTCTGGAGCTGAACGTGACCCTGCCGGAAACTGAAGAGTCGAAGTCCTGAGCCTGAAGGTATAAAAAAACCGGCAACGCTGCGCGAAGCCGGTTTTTCACTATGCCGTTCGGCGCTAGCGCGGGTAGTCGCTCAATAGCGCATTCAGGCGATCGGCCATCAATTCTCCGCGCCAGCCGGAAACCAGTTCAGGCTGCCCGTTGCCGTTTTTAAGCCCCCAGTGCCAGTTCAGCAGCTGGTTAATCTGTCTTCTTGAGGCCAGCAGCTCCGCGCTGACGCCCTTCTCGGCGCTCACGGTCTGCACAAGCGCTTTAATATCCTTAAACAGCTTGCGGTAGCCCGGCATGTCGATCAGGTTCTGCAGCGGCTCTGGCAGCGCCTCTTCCGGCAGCGCCTGCGCTTTCTCGACGAGGCCGATCAGCGTCTTGCCGTGGAAACGAATTTCGCTGCCCGAGAGTCCGAGGCTGTCAAGCTCCCCGAGGCTGGTGGGCATATAGCGCGCCACGTTCCACAAATGCTCTTCCCGGATCACAAAGTTGACGGCCAGGTCGCGCTCGCGCGCTTTGCGCAGACGCCACTCCGCCAGCAGCTGCAGGCAGCCCAGCTGACGAGTACGCAGCTGCCAGGCATTACCGATATCGCGCCACGCCTCGGCGGGATCCTGAATCTCCTGACGCCGCTGCTGCATCAGCTGACATTCATCCAGGGCGGCGGAGAGCCAGCCTGCGCTGTCGGTTTCAGCCATCAGCTTTCCGGCAATCGGCAGCAGGTACCAGACGTCGGCGGCAGCATAAATGCACTGGCGTTCGGTCAGCGGGCGCGCCAGCCAGTCGGTGCGGGACTCGCTCTTGTCCAGCGCCACGCCGGTAAACTCTTCCACCATCGACGCAAAGCCCCACGACATCGGGCGGCCGCAAAAAGCGGCGAGAATTTGCGTGTCGATCAGCGGCTGCGGCATCAAATGAAAAGCATTGAGGAATACTTCCAGATCTTCACTGCCGGCGTGCAGAAATTTGGTCACATCTTTATTCAGCAGCAGTTCACGCATCGGTTCCCAGTCGGTGATGACCAGCGGGTCAATCAGCGAAACCTGGCTGCCGTCGAACAGCTGGAGCAGACCGAGCTGCGGGTAGTAGGTACGAGTACGGACAAATTCCGTATCCAGCGCGATGGCGGAAACCGCGCTTGCCGCGTCGCAGACGGCGCGAAGGCCATCGTTGGTGGTGATCATCTGATAGTTCAAATCATACTCTCTTAACTTGCGCCCATAAAAAACGCCGGCTTAGCCGGCGTCTGGCGATTCACTCTTAGCTCAGGCTTTATTGTCTACTTTAGCACGGGCTTCGTCACGCAGTTCTCGACGTAAAATTTTCCCGACGTTGGATTTCGGCAGCTCATCGCGAAACTCCACCAGCTTCGGCACCTTGTAGCCGGTTAGCTGGCGACGGCAGAAAGCGATCAGCATCTCTTCCGTCAGCGCCGGATCTTTCTTGACCACGAAAATCTTCACCGCTTCACCGCTGCTGCCGGACGGCACGCCGACCGCGGCCACTTCCTGAACCCCGGCGTGCTGCATCACCACATCTTCGATTTCATTCGGATAGACGTTGAAGCCCGAGACAAGAATCATATCTTTTTTGCGATCGACGATACGCAGGAAGCCCTCTTCATCCATCACCGCGATATCGCCGGTATGCAGCCAGCCGTCCTTGATAATTTCAGCGGTCGCGTCCGGACGCTGCCAGTAGCCCAGCATCACCTGCGGCCCTTTCACGCACAGCTCTCCCGGTTCTCCCGGCGCGACTTCATTATCGTCATCATCCACCAGCTTCGCTTCGGTGGAGGGCACCGGCAGGCCGATACTGCCGCTGTGATAGTCAATATCGTGCGGATTGACGCTCACCAGCGGCGCGCACTCCGTCAGGCCATAGCCTTCCAGCAGATACTGCCCGGTCAGCTTAACCCAGCGCTCCGCCACCACCTGCTGTACCGGCATTCCGCCGCCGGCGGAGAGATGCAGTGAAGAGAAATCGAGCTGCTGAAACTCTTTGTTATTGAGCAGCGCGTTAAACAGGGTGTTGACCCCGGTCATCGCGGTGAAGGGGTATTTCGCCAGCTCTTTGACCAGGCCTGGAATATCGCGCGGATTGGTGATCAGCAGGTTCTGCCCGCCCAGCTCTATAAACAGCAGACAGTTCATGGTCAGGGCAAAAATGTGGTACAGCGGTAGCGCGGTAACAACCAGCTCTTTACCGCGGTGCAGCAGCGGCCCGTAGGTGCCGTTGACCTGCTCAAGGTTCGCCAGCATATTACGATGAGTCAGCATCGCCCCCTTCGCCACGCCGGTGGTCCCGCCGGTGTACTGGAGAAAAGCGAGATCCTGAGAGACGATTTCCGGCTTAATGTACTGCATACGGTAGCCATGCTGCAGCGCGCTGCGAAACGAGATGGCGTCCGGCAGATGATATTTTGGTACCAGCCGTTTGATGTACTTCACCACAAAGTTAACCAGCGTCCCTTTCGCCGTGGAAAGCTGATCGCCCATGCGGGTTAAGATCACGTGCTTGACCTGGGTTTTATCAACCACCTTTTCCAGGGTATGCGCGAAGTTGGAAACGATCACAATGGCGGCGGCGCCGCTGTCGTTGAGCTGGTGCTCCAGTTCGCGCGGGGTGTAGAGCGGATTAACGTTCACCACGATCATGCCGGCGCGCAGAATACCAAACAGCGCCACCGGATACTGCAGCAGGTTAGGCATCATCAGGGCGACGCGGTCGCCTTTTTGCAGTCCTAACCCTTCCTGTAGATAAGCGGCGAACGCCCGACTGCGCTCCTCCAGCTTACGGTAGGTCATCACCTCGCCCATATTGATAAAGGCCGGCTGATCGGCATAGCGGCGGACGGCGTGTTCAAACAGTTCAACCAGGGATTGATAGCGGTCAGGGTTTATCTCCGCAGGAACGTCCGCGGGATAACGGTTTAGCCAAACCTTTTTCACTGCATCACCTCTGAAATAGTTATTCGTCGTCATCACAGCCCCTGATCAACAAACATTTTGTTAACATTATATTAACTCAGCGTACCAGTTTATTAATTAGCCGTTGTACAGGTTGCGAAGCGCGTCACTATTTATTTTTCTTATTTGACTGAAAACGAAGAAACAGCGGACCAGCCGCTGTTTCTTTTTGCTTACAAAGACTACAAAATCATTCGGTTACAACGTTTCTGACTTCGGCAGGACCGGGGTTATACCAGCCCCAGCCGCCGTACCCGTAGCCCCACGGGCGCGGGCCGAACATCCACGGGTCCATCATCGGCTGCGGCGGCATGACCACCTGCTGGACTACGTTCCAGCGTTTGTAGCCGGTGGCGTTCATCAGCATGAATTTATACGGCGTATTGCCCACTTTACCGTCGACGACGCCGACGATCGGGCCAACCACGGTAACCAGCTGTCCGCGAAAATCCACCGGGTCGATAAATCCGTTCACGTCGGCAAAAATACGCCCGCGCGACGCTTCTCCCAGCTCCGGACGCGCGGCGTCGTCAAGCTGAACGGTGGCAATTTCCAGGCGAGTTTTACCCTGCTGATTCTGCACGCTGACGACCTTACCGCCAAAACGCGCTTCCTGGCCGACATACAGCTGCGGCGCGTTCATCACGCGGACTAAATCCTGCTGCGGCGTCGGGGTGGTGCCCTTAATGGCATCCGGCACCGAAGCGCACCCGCTCAGCGCAGCAACGACTGCTGCCGCGACTAACCAACGCACTACCCTTTTTTGACCCGCCATGACGCGACTCCTTCCTTCTTCTCAGACATATAGTTACTGAGATTCACTCGCGGCCAGGAAGTTTCTTCCACGCCACTTCATTACGTAAATAAACTGGCTCAGCGTGTTCGACGGCCACGGTTTTTCCCGCCGTAAACAGGTGGCAGGCCAGCGGCAGCATATCCTGCGCTTCAGGCAGCTGAATGTCGCCATCGACGAGCGTTAAACCGCAGTCGCGAGCCATATCCGGCCACGCCTGCCAGCCGGTGCCCACGGTGGCCCACTCGCCTTCCAGCCGCTGAAGCCGCTCGCGAACCGCTTCCGGCTTCAGCACCGCCTCGCTCTCTTCGCCGTGCCAGACGCCCTGTTCATCGCGCTGATATTCCGCCCAGTAGACTTCGCCCATCCTGGCGTCGATGGCCGCCAGCACGCGGGTGGCGCCGTTTTTCCGCCACGCGCCCTGCGCCATGGTCGCCAGCGTAGATACGCCGATCATCGGCAGCCCGGCCCCCAGCGCCAGCCCCTGCGCGATACCGATGCCGATACGCACGCCGGTGAAGCTCCCCGGCCCGCGGCCAAAGGCCAGCGCATCAAGCTCGGTCAATAGCGTTCCGCTTTCATTGAGGACATCCTGCACCAGGGGCAGGATACGTTGGGTATGTTCACGGGGGCAGATTTCAAAATGAGCACTGAGGGTGCCATCATTCCACAGCGCCGCGGAGCAGGCCTCCGTGGCGGTATCGATAGCTAAAATTCGCATGGGTTGTCGCGCTCTCGCTCTAGCAGATTGACAAAATGGCGCGCAGCTTACCACATTTTGCGCCGGATTACCTCGCCGGCGGCACCGCAAGAAAACGCACCGCCCGGCGGATATCGCGCGTGCGCGGCGCAGGCGGAAGGCTCGCGAGGAAGACCGCGCCGTAGGGACGCATCACCAGACGGTTGTCGCAGATAACCAGTACCCCGCGATCGTCGATGTCGCGAATCAGGCGCCCCACCCCCTGTTTAAGGGTAATCACCGCGTCCGGTAGCTGGACCTCGTCAAAAGGATCGCCGCCGCGCAGGCGACAATCCTCCATCCGCGCTTTGAGTAGCGGATCGTCCGGCGAGGTGAACGGCAGTTTGTCGATAATCACCAGCGAAAGCGCATCGCCGCGCACGTCCACCCCTTCCCAGAAGCTGCTGGTCGCCACCAGCAGCGCATTTCCGGCGCTGACGAACTGCTGCAAAAGCTGACCTTTGCTGGTTTCTCCCTGCAGGAGCACCGGCAGCGTCATGGTGGCGCGGAACTGTTCCGCCAGATCGCGCATCATGGCGTGCGAGGTGCAGAGCATAAAGCAGCGCCCGTCGTTGGCCTCAATCAGCGGTTTGAGCATCGCCGCCAGATGCCGCGCCGCGCCGGGCTGGTTCGGCAAAGGTAAATTGCGCGGTACGCACAGCAGCGCCTGATGGGCATAATCAAAGGGGCTGGGCAGCAGCAGCGTTTGCGCTTCGCCAATTCCCAGGCGATCGGTAAAGTGGTGCAAATCGTCATTGACCGAGAGCGTCGCCGAGGTAAAAATCCAGCTCCCCGATTTTTGCGCCATCACCTCTTTAAACTTATCCGCCACCGTCAGCGGGGTCAGCGCCAGAGTAAAATTACGCGAAGTGCACTCATACCAGTAGCTAAAGCCGGGCTGGCTGGTCTCTTTGAGCCGCTTCAGGCGGCCGCGGTAGACGGTGGCCCGCTCAAAGGCGGCGTCGAGCAGCGCCGAGCGGCCCAGCGACAGCTTTGCCACGTCGTAACAGAGTTCGAGCGCATCATCAAGCAGCAGCAGCGCGCGCTGAATGTTGTTATCCGCCAGCAGCTCGCGCAGGTTGCCGCGATAGCCGGGTTCCCCCAGCTGCAGGCGAAAATCCTGCGCGCTCTGGGCCAGGCGGTCGGCGCATTTCTGCAGCTGCTGGGTGTCTTTGAGTTCAGTGCGATAAGCAATGGTGATATCTTTCGCCAGGTCCAGCAGCTGGCGGCTGGAGAGCGACTGGCCGAAGTACTGGCTGGCAATGTCCGGTAGCTGATGCGCTTCGTCGAAGATCATCACTTCCGCTTCGGGAATCAGCTCGGCAAATCCGCTCTCTTTGACCACCATATCGGCGAGAAACAGATGGTGGTTGACGACGACCACGTCAGCATCCATCGCCTTTTTCCGCGCCTTCACCACAAAACAGTCTTTATATAACGGGCAGTCGCTGCCGAGGCAGTTATCGTTGGTACTGGTGACCAGCGGCCAGGCCTGGGAATCTTCGGCCACGCTAACGCAGGTGCTGATATCGCCATCGATGGTCTGGTTAGACCACGAGCGCAGCAGAATGACATCGCTGAGGGTTTGCACCGGCAGGTCGCCGCCGGCGAGCGCCTGCTGTTCCAGCCGCTCCAGGCACAGGTAGTTCGAACGCCCTTTCAGCAGGGCCAGCTTACCGGTGTACTTCAGCGCTTTAGCGACAGTGGGTAAATCCCGACTGTAGAGCTGATCCTGTAGCGCTTTCGAGCCGGTGGAGATAATGACTTTCTTATTGGCGCGGAGCGCAGGCGCCAGGTAGGCGTAGGTTTTCCCGGTCCCGGTCCCCGCCTCAACCACCAGCGGACGGGTTTCTTCAATCGCGCTGGCGACGGCGAAAGCCATCTGACGCTGCGGCTCGCGTGGTTTAAATCCCGCAATCGCGCTGGCCAGCTGGCCGTCTGCTGCAAAATCGTCGATCACATTACCCCCTGGTTATTTGGACAGTGATTATGTCAGGGTGGAGTCGTTTTCGCCAGTGCGGGTAGTGACGCAGGTGAAACATTATGGCAGTCTTGCCGCAGCTTAATGAACCGGAACAAAGAGGAAATAAACATGACCATTACGCGTATTGATGCCGAAGCCCGCTGGTCTGATGTGGTGATTCACAACCAGACGCTGTACTACACCGGCGTGCCGTCCAACCTTGATGCCGATGCCTGCGCGCAAACCGCCGATACCCTGGCGCAGATTGACGCCGTGCTGGAGAAACAGGGCAGCAGCAAGTCGCGTATTCTTGATGCGACGATTTTTCTTGCCGACGGCGCAGACTTTGCGGCGATGAACCAGGCCTGGGATGCGTGGGTCGTCGCCGGTCATGCCCCGGTGCGCTGTACGGTGCAGGCGAAGCTGATGAATCCGAAGTACAAAGTCGAGATTAAAATCATCGCCGCCGTGTAAGACAGCCGTGGCCCCGTAGCCCGGGCAAGCGTAGCGCCTCCCGGGAAGAAGCCGCGCCAAAGCCGTTATCCGGCGCATTCCCCGGATAGCGGCGTAAACGCCTTATCCGGGCTACATAGCAGCCAGGCCGATCGGGCACAGCGCCGTCGGGAGGCAAGAAGCATTGTTCTATCAGCCCGGACACCACATCAGCTGTTCCTTCAACTGCAGCGTCTCCTGCGGCACACATTTCAGCGCTTCACGATAGCTGGCAGATTGTTTTGCATAGCCCCGCACTGACTGCAGCAGCACGCGCAGCGCGCTATCCCACACGATTCCCTGCAGGTCGCTGTAGGGCCAGAGATCCGGTTCCCGGATAAACGGCACCAGGTAATCAATCCCCTGCTTCACGCCTCGCCCATCGCGGATGGCGTTCCAGCGATCGAACTCAACGTGTTCGGCGTAGCGGTTGAGCAGCAGATGCGCCTCCAGGTTAAACAGCGAGTAGTGGAACGGAATGGTACGTTCCAGCTCCATCGTCTGCCTGCCGTCCTGGTCAATCTGCGCCGCCATCCGCTGGGTGATCCCCTGCTCGATGATCCGCGCCGCCAGCCCTTTATCGCCGTAAAATAGCGCGTTAACCGTCCGCTGAGCGTCGTACCAGGTGCCGTGGTTGTTGTGCCAGACGTACTCAGAGTGGCCGATGTCGCTGTAGTACATCCAGTGGTTAAAGTCGCGGAACCACTGGTGCAGGCCGATGATATCGTCGGTATCAAGCACGCTCGCCGCGTTAATCAAACCGATGGTGTCCACCACCATCCACATTAAGCGGGTATCGATAAGCCCGGTACCGCGACCGGAAACAATCCCCGGGATCGCCTGGCCATAGTTCAGATGCGGGTTCATCCGCGTTTCCGCATCAAGGAACCAGCAGCGGATCTGCGCAGCCGCCGCCTGCGCGTACTGGCGCTGACCGGTGAAGTACCACGCCAGCCCGAGGGTCAGGCACCGTTCGCACATGCGGATAATGCGCGAGGTATCCGTGTCGTTGTTCTCACACTGCGGATTAATATGCCCGTCGCGGCGAATATAGGGCAGCCCGTTGGGCCGCCGCGGGTTTGGCCACCAGTAGGTCCCCAGGCTGTAGTAATCGTGCGCGTCGCCGCTCGCCGGGCGCAGCTTTTTATGTACCACGCTTTCCGGCGCTTCCCGGCGCAGGATATCCGCCTCCGATACCAGCTTGCTTAGCGCCAGCTGCAGCGGGGAGAAGGGCTGCTTCAGGCCCGCCCGGGCGTTTTCCAGGCAGGTTTCGTCAAGGGTGTACAGCTTCATCGCCACCTTAATTTCCCTCCCGGCAGGCTATGCGCTGGCCGCTTTGCGCATCGAACAGGTGCACGCCGGCGAGCTTAGGCTGCAGCCAGATCTTATCGCCCTCTTTTACGGCCAGACGCTGTTTGAACACCGATGTAAACGCCCCGCCGCCGGTATCGCAGAAGAGCTGCATATCCGAGCCGGTGTTCTCCACCGCCGTCACCTTCGCCGCCAGCGCATCGTCCCGCGCTTCATGAACCACGTTGACCTGTTCGGGGCGAATGGCGTACACCACCTGCTGGCCATCGGTGACCCGTAAACCGGCGGGCAAAGCCAGCAGGGAGCCATCTTTCAGACGCAGGCTGGTGGCGCTACCGTTCAAGACCACGACGCCCGGCAGCTGGTTAATCTCCGGCGAGCCGATAAACCCGGCGACAAACAGATTCGCCGGCCGGTCGTACAGTTCCAGCGGGGTCCCCGCCTGCTCTATTCGCCCGTCGCGCAGCACCACAATCATCTGCCCCATGGTCATGGCTTCAATCTGATCGTGGGTGACGTACACCGAGGTGGTTTTCAGCCGACGATGCAGTTCGCGGATCTCACCGCGTACCTGGGTTCGCAGCTTGGCGTCAAGGTTGGAGAGCGGTTCATCGAACAAGAACACCTGCGGCTTACGCACGATCGCCCGCCCCATCGCCACGCGCTGGCGCTGGCCGCCGGAGAGATCTTTGGGCAGGCGCTCCAGCAGCGGCTCCAGCCCGAGTAGCGCCGCCGCTTCATTCACCTTCTGGCTGATTTCCGCTTTCGGCAGCTTAGCCATCTTCAGGGCAAAGCCCATATTTTCACGCACCGTCATCTGCGGGTAGAGCGCATAGCTCTGGAACACCATCGCAATGTCGCGCAGCTTCGGCTCCACCTCGGTGACGTTACGCTCGTTGATATGTACTTCGCCGCCGGAGATCTCCTCCAGCCCGGCAATCATGCGCAGCAGCGTGGATTTGCCGCAGCCGCTGGGGCCAACGAGGACGCAGAACTCGCCGTCCGGAATCGTCAGCGACACATCTTTAATGACGTGGGCATCCCCGTATGATTTGCGCACGCTATTTAATACAACCGATCCCATCGTTAACCCCTTATCCTTTGACCGCGCCGGACATAATCCCGCGATTGAAATGTTTTTGCAGACCCAGATAGACGATGATGCTGGGCAGCATCGCCAGCAGCGTAATGGCGATAAAAATGTTCGGCGTGATGCTCTCATCGGTACGCAGCGTGCCGAGGATCACCGGAATGGTATTCAGGCTGTCCTGGTTGACCACAATCAGCGGCAGCAGGTACTGATCCCAAATCATAATAAAGCCGAAGGTCACCACCGTGCCGAGCGCCGGTTTTACCAGCGGCAGAATGACGTGGAAGAAAATCTGCCATTCATTCGCGCCGTCAATCCGCGCCGCCTCCTCCAGCTCTTTCGGTATCGCTGACATAAATTCGGTCAGGACAAAGATGGAGAACGCCCAGCCGACGACCGGTAAAATCATTCCGAGATAGCTGTTGTAGAGCGAGGCGTCGATCAGCGGCAGCCGCCAGTTGATAATCATGTACAGCGGAATGGCGATGACCTCTTCCGGCAGCATCATGGTGGACAAAATCACCAGGCTCACCAGCGCTACGCCGCGAAACTTCTTCCGCGCCAGGGCGTACGCCGCCAGCGCGCTGACCGACACCTGCAGAACGGTGCCGAAGAACACCACCAGAATGGAGTTCAGCAGATACTGCCAGACGCCGATATCCATCCACGCGAAGATGAAGTTTTCCAACGAGAACTGATGCGGCCAGGCCAGCAGCTCGCCCGGCTTCACCGGCGCGCCGCTGAATGCCGTGGCGACGATGCCCCAGAACGGCCCGACAAAGACAATCAGCAGCAGCGCATAGATGCACCAGCGCCCTGCTGTATCCCAACGTTTGCTTAACATCGCGGCTCCTTAGTAACGGGCGATACGTTTTTTCAGCGTCAGATGACAGAGGGTTAAGATAACCGTGAAGGTGAACAGCAGGAACGACACCGCCGAAGCGTAGCCATAGTCAAACTGCTCAAAGCCCAGCTTGTAGATGTGGGTCATGACCATTTCCGTGGCGTTAGAAGGCCCCCCTCCGGTGGTGGCGTACACCTCGGCAAACACGCGGAAACCACGAATGAAGGAGAGCATCAGTACCACCGAGAGCGCCGGGATCATGCCGGGCAGCGTGACGTAGCGCAGGCGGTTCCACCAGCTGGCGCCGTCGACGTTCGCCGCATCGTATAAATCGCGGCTGATTCCCGCCAGGCCGGCAATAAAGATCACCATGTTGTAGGGCACCGCTTTCCAGATATGCAGCAGCATGATGACGCCCAGCGCCTGATCGGAGCTGGCAAGAAAGCCCTGATCGGCGACGCCAAACCAGCTGAGGATGTGGTTAACCACGCCGTTGGGCGTCGGGTTAAACAAAATTCGCCACATTTCGGCGACGATCGCCGCGCTGGTAACCGCCGGTAAAAAGATGGCGGTTCGAATAAAGCGCAGATGGCGCGCCGGGCCTTCCAGCAGCATGGCGAGGAAAAACGCCAGGATAGCCGCGGCGAACATCGTTACCACCACGTAAAGCAGGGTATTCACCACCGCCGCGTGCAGCTCTGCGTCGGCAAAAGCGCGGGTGAAGTTATCGAGCCCCACCCACTCGTTGGGCTGATTAAAGTTAACCTTGTAAAAGCTCATCACCAGACCCTGAATCATCGGGATAAACTTAAACCAGCTAAAAATAATCAGCGCAGGCGCTAAAAACAGCCACGGGATCAGCGCCCGCTTACGCTTTGCGCTCAGCCATCCGGTCGAGTCAGGCGAAGCGGCCTGCTTTATCGGCGAGGACTTCGTCTCATGCAGCGTCATAACCTATGTCCTCAGTTAGCCAGCACATTTTGTTTTTTCAGCTCAGCGTTCACCTTGCCGTCGAGCGTCTTCAGCTCGCCGGGAATATCGCTGCCGCAGTCGGCAAAAATCCGGTTAAAACCGTCGGCAACCACCTGGCGCACCGGCGTCCAGTTGGGAATTTGCGGCACGTAGCGTCCCTGTTCATTGTAAAGTCTGGCGAAAGTTTCCCAGCGCGCGTCCTGATACACGGCTTTGACGTCGACGTTCTTATTCACCGGCAGACGCACTACCGGAATATGCTGGCTGCCTTTACCCATGCCGATCTCCTGGCCTTCCGCAGAGATCATAAATTCGATAAATTTTCGCGCCGCCTCTTTCTGTATGCTGCTCTTCATCATAAAGACCGTGGTGCCCTCGGCGAGGGTGGCTTCGCCTTTCGGCCCCGCCACCGGGATCACTTCGAAGTTGTCTTTACCGGGGTCTTTATCGAACAGCGCGATATGGTACGGCCCGCTGAAGAACATGCCGCTTTGCCCGGAGCGGAAGGAGGGAATAACGTCGGCGGTGGTGGCGTTAATCGCGCCCGGCTGGGTGACTTTGTCGCACATCATGGTGCGCATGAAGGTCATCGCCTGAGCCACTTCCGGCGTATTGAGCGAAGCGCTGAATTTTCCGTTCTCTTCTTTAACGAAATCACCACCCGCCTGCCAGATAAAGCTGCTCATAAACCAGCTGGCGTAGCCGCGCGTCGTGGAAGCGGGAACGATAAAGCCGTAGGTATCATTTTTGCCGTTACCATCGGGATCCTGAGTGGTGAAGGCTTTCGCCAGCGTCTGGATATCATCCCAGCTCTTAGGCTGCGGCAGCCCCAGTTTTTCACGCCAGTCTTTACGCACGAAGAGCGCGAAAGTTTGCGCCGAGGTCGGCACGCCGTAGTACTTACCGTCGATATAGCGGGTACTCTTCCATGCCGTCTGGAATAGCTGGTCGCCGCCCGCGATCGCCTGCGGATCAATTTCTTCGGCAATACCCAGCTGGATGAACTGCCCCAGCGACGCCGCATCGTTAAAAATCAAATCGGGTAAGGCGTTGCCCGCCGTGGCGCGCGCCAGCCGCTGTTCAAAGTCGGTGGTGGCGTTGAAATACGCGATTTTGATACCGGTTTTTTCTTCAAATTTTTCCGCCTCCTGTTTGTAGATATTCTTCGAGTCATTGCTGGCGCGGATCCAGACGTTGAGAGTGGTGGCGGCGTAACTTTGACTAACGCCGAGCCCGAGTGCGGTGAGAAGTAACAGTGAACGTAATTTACAGGCAGACATGATGGCATATCCTTTATTGTAGGGCACAAAGGTAATTAAATTCTCAATTAATACACGAAAAAGAATTTGAATATCGCTCAGGCGTTAATACAGCTGGCGCAAGAATTATTTCCATTCATTAGATAGAAATGTATTTCCCAATACAACCGTATAAAAAAGAAATTGCGTTTCAAAAACAAGAAAATTGAGACAGATCACACAGAGAAGTGACAAAAAAAGTGACAAAAAATAAATAATCATATAAATCAATTGATTATAATTTTACTAATTTTGTTAAAAGATTCAAAAAAATAGAGAAAAACGGCAAAAAACGTGATGTACACTGCATTAAAAGCGTCATTATTTATCCAAAACGTTAAACTTGAAGGACATCACAAAAAAAATCACTTTGTCTTTTACACTGCTCGCCATCGAATATTTAAATATATTGTTTTTAATTACACCGCCTGTTTCACGCGTTCTTTAAATACGCGTCAGGTATAATTCTGTTGTTATCTTTTCTCATATTTGCAGAAGGGTTATCACGATGAACTCAATACCTCGCCGAGGTTTGTTAGGCATTGCGCTGTTTTGTTCCGGCCTGACCGCCGCCTCGTATGCCGCCGAGCCGTACACGCTAGACGGAAAGGATTTAGCTTTTAGCCGGCAGCAGATCGCCGCGAAAGATCCGCTATTTGTTCAGGCGCAAGCGGCGCTGCTAAAAAAAGCCGATCTGGCACTCAATCATCCGCTGTTCTCGGTGATGGATAAAACGCTGGTCGCCGCCAGCGGCAATAAGCACGACTACTACAGCTTTCCGCCTTACTGGTGGCCGAATCCCGATACCAAAGATGGGCTTCCTTATATCCGTAAAGATGGGCAAACCAACCCTGACGCCAATAGCGACGCCACCGATAAGAACCGGCTGGTGAAGATGAGTAACGACGTGTCAACGCTGGCGCTGGCGTGGTACTTCTCTCACGACGATCGCTACGCGCAAAAGGCGGCGGCGCAGTTAAAGACCTGGTTCCTCGATCCCAAAACGCGCATGACCCCCAACCTGCAGCATGCCCAGGCCATTCCCGGCATCAATACCGGACGCGGTATCGGCATTATTGATAGCCGCGCGCTGGTTGACGTCGTTGACGCCATCGCCCTGCTGCAATCCTCCGATGCGCTGAGCGAAAACGACGTAAGCGCATTGAAGCAATGGTTTGGTGACTATTATCACTGGATGACCACCAGCCAGAACGGCTTTGAAGAAGAGAACTGGCATAACAATCACGGCAGCTATTTCGATATGCAGGCCGCCGCCTTCGCCCTGTTCAGCGGGAAAATCGACGAGGCGAAGAAGCGCCTGTACATCACCCAGCTGCGGCGTATTGCGGGGCAATTTGATATTGAAGGCCGCCAGATGGCCGAACTGGAGCGCACGCGCCCGTGGCACTACAGCAATTTTAACCTTGAAGCCTACAACCGCCTCGGAAGGCTCGGCGAGAAGGCGGGCGTCGATATCTGGAACTTCACCCTCGACGACCATAGCCTGCGCAAAGGCTATCAGTACATCGCCGGGTTTATTAACAGCGATACGCCGTGGCCCTGGAAGGACCTGGATAAAATGGATGACAAGAAAGCGCTGCGCAATATCGCCACCGCCGCGCACGCCTGGCCGGAAGATCCGCTGTTCCGTGACAAAGCGCAGTGGCTGCGGGCGAAATACCCCGACGATATCACTACGCTCATCGCCCCGCTTTCCGCATCGTCAGAGGTCAGGGATAACCGCTAATGAAACAATTCTCCGGGCTCTGGCCCGACATTGTCGGACGTGCAGCCGCGAATAGCGGACTGCTTGAACGGCTGGTGAAGGATGCTCAGCCGGTATTAGATGCAGCGGTTCGCATTCCGCAGTCAGGGATCGCCAGCTGGAATCTCTACTACTTTTGTCCGCACCACGGCGTGCGCCTGGCGTGGCGGGCGGATACGCCCCACCAGCATGCCTGCCCGGTCGATGGGGAAATATTTAGCGGTGAACCGTGGGATGGCGCATGGTGGCGCGAGATGAATGGCCGTAACGCCAGCGCCTGTCAGCAGCTTGGCCTGTTATGGCGGCTGACCGGCGAAACGGCGTATCGCGATAAAGTTCGCACGCTGCTGATGGGCTACGCGGATGTCTATCCCGGCTATGAGATCCACGGCGATATTCCCAACAACGGACCGGGCAAGATGAACGCCCAGACGCTGTGCGAAGCCAACTGCATTCTGGAAATGGCGCTGGGTTATGACTTCATTCGCGACAGCCTGGCGCCCGGCGAGCAGCGGCACATCAGTGAAAACCTGCTGCGCTGCGCGGCAGCGTTTTTGCGCGACCATCGTAGTCCGCAGATCCATAACCATGAGGTTAAAATCAGCGCGGCGCTTGGCGTACTGGGTTTCATCCTCGAAGATGAGACGCTGCTGGAGTTTGCCGTGAACCAACCATACGGCCTGCGCTGGCAGCTGGAAAATGGCCTGCTGGCGGAGGGGCTATGGTTTGAAGGCTCCATTCACTATCACTACTACGCGCTGCAGGGGTTTCTGGCCTTTGAGAAGCTGGCGCGCGGCACCCGCTGGAGCCTGCTGGACGGCCCGTGGTATCAGGCGATGCTGACGTTCCCGCTGTCGCTGCTGCTGCCGGACGGCACCTTCCCGCGGCTTAATGACTGCCTCGCCGGGCAGGAGAAGCTCAATCATCAGGATCTTTACGAGTTCGCCTGGTTTATCTGGCGTGACCCGCAGTACGCCGCGGTGCTGCAGTTTACCGAAACGACGCCCGACGAGCGTGAAACCTTACTGTGGCGCGAACGCCCCCTGCCGGAAACGCCCCTGCCGCTGATCCCGCAGCAGTCGCTGTTTGCGCCCGGCGCCGGCCTGACGTTATGGCGGCGACCGCAGCAGGCGCTGCTGATTAAGCACAGCCCCTGGGGCGGCGAGCACGACCATTACGACAGGCTGGGGCTGATGCTCTGGCATCGCGACGGCTGGCTGCTCACGGATATGGGCACCACCGGCTACGGTGCGAAAATGCACTATGACTATTACAAAAACAGCGCCACCCATAATACGCTTTCGGTCAATCAGACCAACCAGCCTCCGGCCAATCCGCAGGTGCTAGGCTGGCATATGGATAGCGACTCTCTGTGGCTGGATAGCGAGGTTGACTGGGGAAAGCCGCCGCCGGAGCTCAACAGCCATAGCCGCGTCGAGTGGGACGCGGCGGCCTGGCGAGGCGTGCGCTTTCGCCGTCGCCTACTGTGGCTTGAAGAGGTACTGATCGATCTCTCTACCGTGGAAAATCCGCATCGCCAGCAGCTTGACTGGACACTGCACCTGGCGGCGCGGGCGCTGGACCAGAGCGGTACGCCGCGGCCTTTTTCGCTCAGCGGACCGCTGCGGCACATGGCCAATGCCACCATGACCCCGCTGAACGGCTGCCAGCCGCGCCACTTTGCGCGCGACAAAGACACCGTTGCGCTCTGGCTTTCCGGCGATGGTGAACTCTGGCAAGGGCTGGCGCCCGATAACCCGGCGATTCGCGATCTCAGCTATCTGGTGATGCGCAATCACCTGCCGCAGGCGCGTTTCGTCTGCCTGTGGGATTTCGCTAACCGCGCGCCGCTGACGGAGGTGAATGTGCATCATACGCCAGCCGGTACGCACATTACCTTCTGGCGCGGCGATCGCGTAACGCACGTGACGCTGTACGACGATCCCGGGAAACGACCTGATGCGATCCTTCCGCTCCCGGAAAGCGGCATCTGATCGCAACGGGGGATTTACTCGTCTTCATCCTCAAAGCGCGCCACAATCCGATCCCCGGTATGCGAGGCGCGCAGTTCATCCGCCACTAAAGCAATCGCCTGGCCGCTGCTCATGCCCTGCGACATCAGCTCCTGAATTCGTTCCACTGCTTTTTGCTGCTGCTCGTGGCTCAGCGAAGGTAAACCTGCAAACATGACTGACTCCTGCTACATTGTGGGGCGTAATTATTTCACGCCGTCCGCGCGTATACCAGCGGACGGTAACGATCAGGATTGAAGAAGACGATGTTGTCCCCCGCAATGATTTCCCTGCCCTGGCGTCCGGATGCCGCTGAATACTATTTTAGCCCGTTGAGTTCCCAGCCCTGGGCGATGCTGCTGCATTCCGGTTTTGCCGAACATGCGCATAACCGTTTTGACATCATTGTCGCCCAGCCGCGCGCCACGCTGGTGACTCACGGTCAACTAACCACCCTACGCGAAGGGGAAACCGTCTCAACCTCCGCCGCCGATCCGCTTACGCTGGTGCATCAGCAGCTGGCGCACTGTAACCTGCAGCCGCAGCCTCATCCGCATCTGCCGTTTCTCGGCGGCGCGCTGGGACTGTTCGGCTACGATTTGGGTCGTCGTTTTGAACATCTGCCGGCGCGGGCCGATGCGGATATCGAACTGCCGGATATGGCGGTAGGTATTTATGACTGGGCGTTAATCGTCGATCATCAGCGCCGGGAGGTGTCGTTATTCAGCTATGACGATCCGCAGGCGCGCCTGGCATGGCTGGAAGCACAGACAGCGCCTGTCGCTGCAACCTTTACCCTGACCTCAGCGTGGCGCGCTAATATGAGCCGCGAGGAGTATGGCGAGAAGTTCCGCCAGATTCAGGCTTATCTGCACAGCGGCGACTGCTATCAGGTCAACCTGGCGCAGCGGTTTACGGCGAGCTATCGCGGGGATGAGTGGCAGGCCTTCCGTCAGCTTAACCGCGCCAATCGCGCGCCGTTCAGCGCCTTTATTCGCCTGGATGAAGGGACTGTATTAAGCCTGTCGCCCGAGCGTTTTATTCAGCTCCGGCAAGGCGACATTCAGACCCGGCCCATTAAGGGGACATTACCCAGGCTGACCGACCCTGAGCAGGACGCGCTGCAGGCGCAAAAGCTGGCGAACTCGCCAAAAGACCGCGCCGAAAATCTGATGATCGTCGATTTAATGCGTAACGATATTGGCCGGGTTGCGGTACCCGGTAGCGTTCGCGTTCCTGAGCTGTTTGTGGTGGAGCCCTTCCCCGCCGTGCATCATCTGGTGAGCACCGTCACCGCCAGGCTGCCCGCTCATCTGCACGCCGCCGACCTGCTGCGCGCGGCCTTTCCCGGCGGCTCAATCACCGGCGCGCCGAAGGTCAGAGCGATGGAGATCATCGATGAACTGGAACCGCAGCGGCGCAACGCGTGGTGCGGCAGCATCGGCTATCTCAGCTTCTGCGGCAACATGGATACCAGTATCACTATCCGTACGCTGACGGCCTGGCAGGGACACCTCTACTGCTCCGCCGGCGGCGGAATTGTGGCCGATAGCGAAGAGGCAGCGGAATATCAGGAAACTTTTGATAAAGTTAATCGTATCCTGAATCAACTGGAGAGCTAGAACATGGCGGACAGCGCCCTCGAACTTGACGATTTCCTCTCACGTTTTCAGCTTCTGCGTCCGCAGCCCACGCGCCACGCGCTCAACCAGCGCCAGGCCGCGGTGCTGGTACCGATAGTTCGCCGCCCGCAGCCGGGGCTGCTGCTGACCCAGCGTTCGCCGCTGATGCGCAAGCATGCGGGTCAGGTGGCCTTCCCCGGCGGCGCGGTAGATAACAGCGATGCAACGCTAATCGCCGCCGCGCTGCGTGAAGCGCAGGAAGAGGTGGCGATCCCGCCGGAGTCGGTTGAGGTGATTGGCGTTCTGCCGCCGGTCGATAGCGTGACCGGCTTTCAGGTTACTCCGGTGGTAGGGATTATCCCACCCAATTTGCACTATCACGCCAGCCAGGATGAAGTGGCCGCGGTCTTCGAAATGCCGCTGGCCGAAGCGCTGCGCCTGGGGCGCTACCATCCGCTGGATATCCATCGCCGCGGCAATTCGCATCGCGTCTGGCTCTCCTGGTACCAGCATTATTTTGTCTGGGGAATGACCGCCGGCATTATTCGCGAGCTGGCGCTACAGATAGGCGCCCGTCCTTAGCTATACTCAAACTGAGACGGCGTTCTCAGCATTAGTAAATCCGGGGTTATCCATTAGTTTAATTCATGTGAATAGATAAGCTGATGACCCGGTTCCCTCTTACACTATGCGCAGTGATTACATCGTTGTCGCACCCGCGACAACCCTGTCAGGAGTGTTAGCGTGATTAGTATATTCGACATGTTCAAGGTGGGGATCGGCCCCTCATCTTCCCATACTGTAGGGCCGATGAAGGCCGGTAAACAGTTCGTCGATGACCTGGTCGAAAAGGGATTGCTTAATGAAGTGACGCGCGTGGCGGTTGACGTCTACGGCTCACTGTCATTAACCGGCAAAGGCCACCATACGGATATCGCCATTATTATGGGACTGGCGGGCAATCAGCCCGATACGGTCGATATTGACGCGATACCGGCATTTATCCGCGACGTTGAAACGCGCGGTCGCCTGCTGCTGGCCCAGGGGCAGCATGAAGTCGATTTCCCGCAGAATGACGGCATGCGTTTTCGCAGCGACAACCTGCCGCTGCATGAAAACGGCATGACCATTCATGCCTGGGCTGGCGAGAAAGAAATCTACAGCAAAACCTATTACTCCATCGGCGGCGGTTTTATCGTCGATGAAGAGCATTTCGGCAAAGAGAGCGCCAGCGAACTCGCCGTACCCTATCCGTTTAAATCCGCTCAGGAAATGCTGGGCTACTGCAAAGAGACCGGCATGTCGCTCTCCGGCATGGTGATGCAGAATGAGCTGGCGCTGCACAGCAAAAAAGAGATTGAAGACTATTTTGCCAATATCTGGCAGACCATGCGCGCCTGTATCGATCGCGGAATGAATACCGAAGGCGTTCTGCCCGGCCCGCTGCGCGTGCCTCGTCGCGCCTCGGCGCTGCGGCGGATGCTGGTTGCCAGCGATAAACTCTCCCACGATCCGATGAACGTGGTGGACTGGGTCAACATGTTCGCGCTGGCGGTCAACGAAGAAAACGCCGCCGGTGGCCGCGTGGTGACGGCACCGACGAACGGCGCCTGCGGCATCGTACCGGCGGTGCTGGCTTACTACGACCACTTTATCGAGTCCGTCAGCCCGGATATCTATATTCGTTACTTCCTGGCGTCAGGGGCTATCGGCACGCTGTATAAAATGAACGCGTCCATTTCCGGCGCGGAGGTGGGCTGTCAGGGCGAAGTGGGCGTGGCCTGCTCGATGGCCGCTGCGGGCCTGGCGGAAATCCTTGGCGCCAGCCCCGAGCAGGTCTGCGTGGCGGCGGAAATCGGCATGGAGCACAACCTTGGCCTCACCTGCGACCCGGTGGCCGGCCAGGTACAGGTGCCGTGCATCGAACGTAACGCCATTGCCTCCGTCAAAGCGATCAACGCCAGCCGGATGGCCATGCGCCGCACCAGCGAGCCGCGCGTCTCGCTCGATAAAGTCATTGAGACCATGTACGAGACCGGTAAAGACATGAACGCCAAATACCGGGAAACGTCGCGCGGCGGCCTGGCAATTAAAGTTCAGTGCGACTAATCCGTGTCCTACAGAATGCGCCCCCGGGCGCATTCTTCTTTTTCCACGCTATATTATTATCTGCGCCCACTACACTTGCTCTATAACGGCTGTTACTCTCATTAACACTTTTAGCCGACAGGGCGTCGCGCATGCAGACTGCACAAAAAGTTATCACAACCTACCGCAGGAAACGTATCCTGGTTTGCTTGCTGGTCGCGCTACTGACCCTGACGACAACATTAGTGATACGATTTATTTCGCAGCGTAGCTTAAATCAGCAGCGCGTCCAGCTCAGCACCAATAAAATGGTGGCCGCGATGGATAATATTCTGCGGCCCCTGGCGGCCCAGCACGCCACGCTGCTGCAACTTGTGAACCATCCCTGTCAGGACGTCCACCTCACGTTACGTAAGCTGGCGGCATCGCTGCAAACGGTACGTTCCATCGCGCTGGTCCAGTCTGACCTGCTCTATTGCTCGAGTATTTTTGGCCAACGAAATATTCCGGTTCACCAGTTACAGCCGGCGCTCCCCGCCAATCACGCCCTGCTCACCTTCAGCTACGACGCATCGCTGCTTAAAGGGACGCCGGTGCTTATCCAGTGGTATCCCGCTTCGCTTAGCGGCGCCGACGGCGTGCTGCTGGTGATCAATATCGAGCTGCTGGGCGAGTTAATTTTTAACGCAAAATCGCCATTAATTACCGGAATTGGCCTCAGCATTGGCGATAAAAGCTTTATTAGCGGTTCCGGGTTGATTAAACAGGAATCCTTGCCGGGCGAGCAAATCATCTACCGCCAGTCGTCGACGCAGTTTCCCTTCACCATTAACGTCAGCGGGCCGGGCGCCTCAGCGGTCGCCCTCAATGAGCTACCGGCCGAACTGCCGCTGGCGCTGATAATCAGCCTGTTAATGACCGGCATCGCCTGGCTGGCGACCGCGGGAAGAATGAGCTTTTCCCGGGAAATTAATCTCGGTATTGCCGCCCACGAGTTCACGCTTTGGTGCCAGCCTCTACAGGACTTGCGCACCCGTCAGTGCTGCGGCGTGGAGATACTGCTGCGGTGGAATAATCCACGCAGAGGCGCTATTTCGCCGGAGGTATTTATCCCCATAGCCGAAGGTTATAATCTGATCGTTCCCCTCACCCGCTATGTCATCTCCCAGACGGCCCACAAATTAGCCCTTTTTCCGCAGGACAAACATTTTCACATCAGCATCAACGTCGCCGCCCGCCATTTCGCCAACGGCGAACTGCTGCGCGATCTGCATCACTACTGGTTCAGCGCCCATCCGGTACAGCAGCTGGTGGTGGAGCTCACCGAACGCGACGTACTTCAGGATGGCGACCACCATATGGCCGAGCATCTTCATTTCAAAGGGGTGCAGCTGGCTATCGATGATTTCGGCACCGGCAACAGCTCCCTCTCCTGGCTGGAAAAGCTGCGTCCTGATGTATTGAAGATCGATAAATCCTTCACCAGCGCAATTGGGATTGATAGCGTCAACGCAACGGTGACCGACATGATCATTGCTCTCGCCCATCGGCTGAAGATTGTGACGGTCGCGGAAGGGGTAGAGACCCGGGATCAGGAAGAGTATCTGCGCGGCAACGGCGTCGATTTATTGCAGGGATTTTACTACGCCCGGCCGATGCCGGTAGAGGACTTTCCGCAGTGGCTGGCGGCGGAAAAGCGTCGGGAGCTGAACGCTTAAAAATGCCCGTCGGCCCGAGGGCCGACGGGCATCAGCCGTTACTCTTCTTCGTCGTTATACTGTCGCAGCTTGACGACGCGTACCAGATCGACGCGATAGTCGTTGGCTTCAACAATCGTGAACTGCAGAGGTGATAGCTCAAGCACGTCGCCCGGACGCGGAATATGGCCGTTGACGGCAATCACCAGGCCGGCAACCGTGGCAATATCTTCGTCCTCATCAACCAGATCGTCTACCCCCAACGCCTGCTGCAACGCATGCACGTCGGTTGAACCTTTCACCAGCCAGCCGTCGCCGTCGATGACAATTTCCGGCGTTTCGTCAGCGTCCGGGAACTCGCCGGCAATCGCCTCCAGTACGTCCAGCGGCGTAACCAGCCCCTGTACGACGCCAAACTCGTTAGTCACGATGACAAAGCTACCGCGGGCGCGGCGCAGCACGCCCAGCAGATTGATCGGGTCCAGCGTTTCCGGGACCACAATCGCCGGCGAGGCGGAAGCCAGAGCGGCAACATTGTCACCCGCTTCCAGCGCCACCAGCATCTCTTTCGCCCGCACGATACCGATGATTTCATCCAGCTCGCCGCGGCAGACCGGGAACAGGCTGTGCGGTGAAGAGAGCAGCTGACGGCGAATTTCCTCTTCGCTTTGCTCGGCGTTTACCCAGCTAATTTCCCCGCGCGGGGTCATAATGCTGCGCAACGAACGCTGGGCCAGGGTCAGCACGCCGTTAATCATATAGCGTTCTTCTTCCGCAAACGCGCCTTCGGGGATCGGCACGACGGACGCGCTATCGCTATCATGCGCCGCGGCGCTTTGCTTACGCCCGCCCATCAGACGGAGGATCGCATCGGCAGTGCGCGCGCGCAGAGGCAGGGTCGATTGATGACGAATAAAGTTACGGCGCGCAATCTGGTTAAAAAACTCGATGGTAATCGAGAAGCCAATCGCGGCGTACAGGTAACCTTTCGGTATATGGAAACCAAAACCTTCAGCCACCAGGCTCAGGCCGATCATCAGCAGGAAGCTCAGACAGAGCACTACCACCGTCGGATGCTGGTTGACAAAATTAGTCAACGGCTTCGAAGCCAGCAGCATCACCGCCATCGCGATCACCACCGCCGCCATCATCACCGGCAGGTGGTTAACCATCCCGACCGCGGTAATCACGGCGTCCAGCGAGAACACGGCGTCCAGTACCACGATTTGTAGTACCACCACCCAGAAGCTGGCATAGCCTTTACCATGACCGGAGTCATGCTGGCGGTTCTCCAGCCGTTCATGCAGTTCGGTGGTCGCCTTAAACAGCAGGAATATCCCCCCGAGCAGCATGATCAGGTCGCGTCCGGAAAACGAGAAATCGGCAACGCTGAAAAGCGGTTTCGTCAGGGTCACCATCCACGAAATAACCGACAGCAGACCCAGGCGCATAAACAGCGCCAGCGAGAGGCCGATCAGGCGCGCCTTGTCCCGCTGCTTTGGCGGCAGCTTGTCGGCAAGGATGGCGATAAACACCAGGTTGTCGATACCCAGTACGATTTCAAGGACGACAAGCGTCAGCAAACCGGCCCAAATAGAGGGATCCATTAAGAATTCCATGAGCAGCTCCAGTTAACGACAGGCGTAGTCATCGCTGTGTCATGCACAGACGAGACACTTGTTGCTGGTGAAAAGACGTAGCAGGTGGCGGCGGCAAACGCGTGCCGGAAGGTGAAAAGACGTCGGTGACGGTCCATATAGCGGGCTATGCCCTATACTCCTGAGTAATTAAACGGAACGTAAACATAGCAAAATATAGAGCATAATTGGAAAAAATTTACCTGTCTTTGCAATAGCTAAGACTATTTTTTGCGCTGCAAAATAATTACCAACAGATGCATAATTAGCGGAGCTTCATCACATTAATTATTTTTTCACTGTCTAAAATAATTCGCTGTAGTAATTACTTTATATCTTACACCCTTACTGAATCGATTTTGTTCGCAAGAGTGATTCAGGATGTATCAGAACAGATGATGCATTCACGATTATAAAGGAGGTAGCAAGTGACGATTGCTATTGTAATAGGCACACATGGTTGGGCTGCAGAACAGCTGTTAAAAACGGCAGAAATGCTGCTGGGCGAACAGGAAAACGTTGGCTGGATTGATTTCGTCCCTGGCGAAAACGCAGAAACGTTAATCGAAAAGTACAACGCTCAGCTGGCAAAGCTGGATACAGCAAAAGGCGTGTTATTTCTCGTCGATACATGGGGAGGCAGCCCGTTTAACGCGGCCAGCCGCATTGTCGTCGATAAAGAACATTATGAAGTCATCGCGGGCGTTAATATTCCGATGCTGGTTGAAACGCTGATGGCGCGTGACGACAACCCGTCGTTCGATGAGCTGGTTGCCCTGGCGGTAGAAACCGGTCGCGAAGGCGTTAAGGCGCTGAAAGCGAAGCCGGTGGAAAAGGCCGCCCCTGCTCCGGTTCAGGCGGCTGCCCCGAAAGCGGCTGCGCCATTGAAGCCAATGGGTCCAAACGACTACATGGTTATCGGGCTTGCGCGTATCGATGACCGTTTAATCCACGGCCAGGTCGCCACTCGCTGGACTAAAGAAACCAACGTTTCCCGCATTATCGTCGTCAGCGACGAAGTTGCGGCGGATACCGTACGTAAAACGCTGCTGACTCAGGTTGCTCCTCCGGGCGTTACCGCCCACGTTGTAGACGTCGCGAAAATGATCCGCGTCTATAACAACCCCAAATACGCAGGCGAGCGCATTATGCTGCTGTTCACTAACCCAACGGACGTTGAACGCGTGGTTGAAGGCGGTGTGAAAATCACCAGCGTCAACATCGGCGGCATGGCTTTCCGCCAGGGTAAAACGCAGGTGAACAACGCCATTTCGGTCGATGAGAAAGATATCGAAGCGTTCAAAAAGCTGAATGCCCGCGGTATCGAACTGGAGGCCCGCAAAGTTTCCACCGACCAGAAACTGAAAATGATGGATCTGATCGCCAAGGTGAAATAAGTCACCCCGCGGATCGCAACGCAATTTTCAACTTAAGACTTAATCAACAGGAGAAGTACAATGGAGATTACCTTTCTTCAGATTGTGCTGGTGTTCATCGTCGCGTGTATTGCGGGTATGGAGTCGGTACTTGATGAATTTCAGTTCCACCGTCCTCTGGTGGCCTGTACGCTGATTGGCGCCGTTCTCGGGGATATGAAAACCGGTATTATTATCGGTGGTACCCTGGAAATGATCGCCCTGGGCTGGATGAACATCGGTGCGGCCGTTGCGCCGGATGCCGCCCTTGCTTCTATCATCTCTACCGTTCTGGTTATCGCCGGCCATCAAAGCATCGGTGCCGGTATCGCGCTGGCAATCCCGCTGGCCGCGGCAGGCCAGGTTCTGACCATTATCGTTCGTACCATCACCGTTGCCTTCCAGCACGCGGCGGATAAGGCCGCGGAGAATGGAAACCTGACGGCCATATCCTGGCTGCACGTTTCATCGCTGTTCCTGCAGGCCATGCGTATCGCTATCCCTGCCGTTATCGTGGCGATTTCCGTCGGCACCAGCGAAGTACAGGGTATGCTGAACGCCATTCCAGAAGTGGTTACCGGCGGTCTGAACATCGCGGGCGGCATGATCGTGGTCGTCGGTTACGCGATGGTCATCAACATGATGCGCGCAGGCTACCTGATGCCGTTCTTCTACCTGGGCTTTGTGACCGCCGCGTTCACCGATTTCAACCTGGTTGCTCTGGGTGTAATTGGTACCGTGATGGCGGTGCTCTACATCCAGCTGAGCCCGAAATACAACCGCGTAGCGGGTGCGCCTGTGCAGGCTGCTGGTAATAACGATCTCGACAACGAACTGGACTAACAGGTGAGCGAAATGGTTGATATGACTAAAAATACCACCGAGAAAAAACTGACTCAGAGTGATATTCGTGGCGTGTTCATTCGTTCTAACCTGTTCCAGGGTTCATGGAACTTCGAACGTATGCAGGCGCTGGGCTTCTGCTTCTCCATGGTGCCGGCTATTCGTCGCCTGTATCCGGAGAACAACGATGCGCGTAAACAGGCGATTAAGCGTCACCTTGAGTTCTTTAACACCCATCCCTACGTTGCGGCGCCGGTTCTCGGCGTAACGCTGGCGATGGAAGAGCAGCGTGCTAACGGCGCAGAGATCGACGATGGTGCTATCAACGGTATCAAAGTTGGTCTGATGGGCCCGCTGGCCGGCGTGGGCGACCCTATCTTCTGGGGTACCGTTCGTCCGGTGTTCGCCGCGCTGGGCGCAGGTATCGCCATGAGCGGCAGTCTGCTCGGGCCTCTGCTGTTCTTTATCCTGTTTAACGCGGTGCGTCTGCTGACCCGTTATTACGGCGTAGCGTACGGTTACCGTAAAGGTATCGATATCGTTAAAGATATGGGCGGCGGCTTCCTGCAGAAACTGACCGAGGGGGCGTCAATTCTCGGCCTGTTTGTCATGGGGGCATTGGTTAACAAGTGGACGCACGTGAACATCCCGCTGGTGGTTTCCACCATCACCGGTCAGGATGGCCAGACGCGCGTAACCACCGTGCAGACTATCCTTGACCAGCTGATGCCGGGCCTGGTGCCGCTGCTGCTGACCTTCGCCTGTATGTGGCTGCTGCGCAAAAAAGTTAACGCCCTGTGGATCATCGTTGGCTTCTTCGTCATCGGTATCGCGGGCTACGCTGTCGGCCTGCTGGGCCAGTAATCTACACGCTGTGCGCCGGGGGCTTGCCCCCGGCTTTTTTATTTGGAGGATGGATGACAATCACGGACCTGGTGTTAATCCTGTTTATTCTCGTTCTGCTCGCGTTTGCGATTTACGATCAGTTCATCATGCCGCGCCGCAATGGCCCCGTTTTGCTGGCTATCCCCCTGCTCCGCCGCAATCGCGTCGATGGCATTATCTTCGTCGGCCTCATTGCTATCCTGATTTATAACAATATTGCCAGCCAGGGCGAACTTATCACCACCTGGCTATTATCTGCCCTGGCCTTGATGGGGTTATATCTTTTCTGGATCCGTTCACCCAAAATCATCTTCAAAAAAGAAGGCTTTTTTTTCGCCAATATCTGGATCGAATATAAGCGTATTAAAGAGATGAATTTATCGGAAGATGGCGTGCTGGTTATGCAATTAGAGCAGCGTCGCCTGCTAATTCGCGTACAAAATATCGACGACCTGGAAAAAATATACAAACTTCTCATTTCAACTCAATGAGTTACAAATATAGCCTGCGCTATATTTTGTCATTCCCCGGCGAATGGAATATAGCCGCGGCTATATTCCATTCGTTTAATTCGCCGATATTTATTAACGAATTATTCACTTCTAAATTTAAATGAAAATCGTTATCATTTGGTTAGCAAAATAACCTGACTCTGTTATTGTTTTATATTCTAAAATTATGTTAAGGTTGCGCCCGTCGTTGGGGAGTAGCCAATTTTCTGCCTGCCAGAAAATGTACGTGTCAACATACTCGTTGCAAAACGTGGCACGTACGGGTTGAAGAAGAACGTCTTCAATCAGGCGAGACCATAGACGCATCGCTGCTGTACGCGGCGCCTCATCTTCAGGATGGGCTGCGTATTTTTACTGGGGGCGGCGATGTGTCATATGGATTATCCCCGGTCAGGACGCTCTCATGAATGTATCCGCTACAATTCTTCTTGCCTTCGGCATGTCCATGGACGCCTTCGCGGCCTCTATTGGCAAAGGCGCCACTCTCCATAAACCTAAATTTTCTGAAGCCCTGCGCACGGGTCTTATCTTTGGCGCTATCGAAACGCTCACGCCGCTGGTCGGTTGGGGAATGGGGATGCTTGCCAGCCAGTTTGTTCTTGAGTGGAACCACTGGATTGCCTTTGTGCTGCTGGTGTTTCTCGGCGGTCGAATGGTTATCGAAGGGTTTCGCGGCGGCAACGACGACGACTGCGAAACTCCGCGACGCCACGGTTTCTGGCTGCTGGTGACCACCGCATTCGCTACCAGCCTTGACGCCATGGCCGTCGGCGTTGGCCTGGCGTTTCTGCAGGTCAACATTATCGCCACCGCGCTGGCTATCGGCTGCGCCACGCTGATAATGTCGACGCTCGGTATGATGGTGGGACGTTTTATCGGCCCGCTGCTCGGCAAACGGGCGGAAATCCTCGGCGGTATCGTGCTGATTGGCATCGGCGCCCAGATCCTCTGGAGCCATTTCGCCGGCTGATCCTCAGGCGTCGCGCTGCCAGCAGTGAATGGCAAAATCGGTCTGGCAGTCAAATCCCACCTGTTGACGCAGCGCTTCCCGAACCGGCGGCTTAGCCCGCCACGCAAACGGCGTCATTTGCAGTAAAGCTTCCGCCTCGCTGCCGTTAAGCTGCATCGGATAGGCCAGCTGCTGCTGGTGACGTAGCGTAAACCCTGCCATCTCTTCCGCGTTCTGCTCGTGCAAACGCACTTCGTCGTATATCAACCCTTTCAGCTCCATCAGGTGACGAGGCCCCGGCGTCGCGGTGATGACCCAGCCGCCGGGGCGGACAACGCGCGCCAGCTCAACGGCATTGCAGGGGGCGTAAATACGTACTATCGCATCCAGGCTTGCATCCTCAAACGGTAAACGCTGGCTGGAGGCGACGCAAAAGTTGACCTGCGGGTACCGTTTTGCCGCCGCGCGGATAGCGGATTTCGACACGTCCAGACCCCAGCTGCGGCTGGCGATGGCGGCAAAAGCGTGCGTGTAGTAGCCTTCCCCGCAGCCGATGTCCAGTAAATCGGTCGGAGCGAAAGTGTGCAGATAAGCGCAGATCGCGTCGCGAAGCGGCTGATAATGACCCGCATCGAGAAACGCCCGCCGGGCCTGCATCATTTCAGCGCTGTCGCCCGGATCGCGGGAGCGCTTAAACTGCACCGGCAGTAAATTGACGTACCCTTCCTTCGCCAGATCGAACTGATGCCGCTGCGGGCAGATAAAGCTATTATCGCGGCGCTCAAGCGGCGCGTGGCAAAGTGGGCAACTGTAAGACATGGCAACTCCGGTGTGCTGAAAGGGCGAAAGTGTAGCGCTATTCGCCCCTCCAGGCCACCGTTACAGCGCAGGCGGCAGCATGCCGTCATGATGCATGACGATCAGGTTTTCAGAACCCTGCGGCATCCCATCTGGCATCACGTTTTCCAGGCGCAGGACATCGCCCATGATCTGGCTGAATACCGGCGCCGACACTGCCCCACCGTAATACGAACCGTTGCTGGGGTCGTTCATCACCACTACCAGCGCAAATTTTGGGTTACTGGCGGGCGCCACCCCTGCGGTGTAGGCCACGTATTTGTCGATATATTTCCCGTCAGGGCCAATTTTCTTGGCGGTACCGGTTTTTACCGCCACCCGATAGTCGCGCACCGCCGCTTTGGTGCCCCCGCCGCCCGGCAAGGCAACGCTCTCCATCATATGTTCGACTTCATGCACAATCTGCTCCGGCATCACTCGGGTGCCCATGACCGGCGGATCGATACGCGTGATCGATAGCGGACGCTCAATACCGTAGCTGCCGATAGTTGCGTAAACGTGCGCCAGCTGGAGCGGCGTGACCATCAGGCCGTAGCCGAAGGCGAATGTCGCCCGGTCCAGCTGTCCCCAGTAGCGACGCTGCGGCATCAGCCCGGCGCTTTCACCGGTTAATCCCAGACCGGTAGAGTCGCCGAAACCGAACGCTTTATAGGTATCGATAAGATGTTGAATCGGCATGGCCAGCGACAAATGTGAAACGCCGGTATCGCTGGATTTTTGCAGAATGCCGGTGAGGGACAGCTCAGGGTAGTAACCGACGTCGCGAATACGATGACCGTCGAGGGTAAACGGATGGGTATCCACCACGCTATCCGGCTGAACAATGCCCTGCTGAAGGGCGGTCATCAGCACCAGCGGCTTAACCGTCGACCCCGGCTCGAAAGTATCGCTAATCGCGCGATTGCGGAAATCATCCAGCTTCGCGTCATCGCGATTGTTAGGGTTGAAATCGGGGTAGCTGGCCATCGACAGGATTTCCCCGGTATCAATTTTAATTAATACCGCCGCCCCTGATTCCGCTTTGTTCCAGCGCACGGCGTTATCCAGCGCGTCCTCGGTCACCGTTTGCAGACGCTCATCGATACTGAGCTGCAAATTGTGGGCCGGGACCGCCGGGACTTCGGTGATATTTTCGATGACGTTGCCGTGCCGGTCTTTGCGCACCAGGCGACGCCCGGGCTGACCGGTTAGCTGGGCATTAAAGCTTTTCTCTACCCCCTCGATTCCTTGATTATCGATATTGGTAAAGCCCAGCAGATTAGCCGCAACGTGCCCCGCGGGATAAAAACGACGCGACTCATCGCGCAGATTAATCCCCGGCAGGTGCAGCTTGTCGATCCACTCCGCCTGCTCCGGGTTTATCTGGCGCGCCAGATAGAGAAAACGCGCATGAGGATGCGCCTGCACGCGATGGGCAAGCTCGCTAAGGTTGAGGTGTAAAGCTTGCGCCATCGCCTGCCAGCGCGGGCCATATCCGACGCCGCCTTTTGCGAGAGTTGTTTGCGGATCGATCCAGATGGCGCTCACCGGCACGCTAACCGCCAGCGGGCGGCCCTCGCGATCGCTAATCATGCCGCGCTGCACGTC
This sequence comes from Klebsiella sp. CN_Kp113, assembly GCF_040064585.1. NCBI lineage: Bacteria > Pseudomonadati > Pseudomonadota > Gammaproteobacteria > Enterobacterales > Enterobacteriaceae > Klebsiella > Klebsiella sp. CN_Kp113. The sequence goes on from NZ_JBEAID010000034.1 coordinate 62,366, forward strand.
GATAGGCTCTTCGCGCAAGGAGCGCATATCTTCTTGTTTAACCAAATTGTCGGGAGAGACAATTTGCAGCCAGCCTACCCGGGCCAGCAGCAGACCCATACAGCAAAGAATAGCCACGCATAACAACCCAAACCGCAGAGGGGTAAAGTTGGCGGCTGACTTAAGTTTGTTCTTTTGCACCTTAGCTCCATCATTATTTTGCAACCACCTGATTTAACAGATATATACAAAACAGGTTGCTAAACAGTGCTAATAAGGATGTTGTTTTGCAACAAAGCGCAACAGAGGGAGGAAAAATGACATGATTTGCAATAAAGACTAAAAAGCCCCGCGGCTGCGAGGCTTTCTTACAAGATTCAGTGGTCTAAATCAGATAGCAGTTACGTTAACTGCAGCTGGACCTTTCTGGCCGTCCTGAATTTCGAACTCAACGTTCTGGCCTTCAGCCAGAGTTTTGAAGCCGTTACCCTGGATAGCGGAGAAGTGTACGAACACATCTTTGCTGCCATCAGCCGGAGTAATGAAGCCAAAACCTTTAGACTCGTTGAACCACTTAACTTGACCTTTAATCTTTGCCATTTGCAAAATTCCTTAGACTGTTTTCTTCGCCCGTGGGGCACTTACATAGATAAAACTGACACATGACTGCATGAGGCACTAATATAAGGTTCGGCAGAGAAGCGGTATTCAACGACAACGTGTTTACTCAGGACTTCTTTACTGAAAATGCCACACATAAACAGAACTGTACCTCGTTTAACCCGAAACGTGTTATCACATACTACGTAAATAATGGCAAGCCATTTTTAGACGGCTCTCGATCGCTCGCACAAATTATAAGGGAATCATTTGATCACCTGCACATTTATGCGACTTTGCTTCCTCTGGCTTATCCTTCTCCCTCCGCGCTGGCGCCGCTGAGACGGCCCCCTGCCTGGGAGTTTATCCGCCATTGCTCAATGACTTCAGCTTGCCGGGCCCCGCGTAGAGCCAAGCTGCCAATTTTAGGGGGAGTCAGAAAGCATTGCATAAAGATGCATTTAAAAGCTCATATCGATAGTTGAAAAATTGCTTTACAGGCCCATGGCATAATATCGAAGCGCGTTAATTGAAGTACTTAAAATATTGTCTATACTTCATCGCAATAATGAACGCCTGATGACAGTCGGGTCTTTCCTGTTCTTTTATTTGATGAATTAAACAAACTAATTAAAGAGAGCATAAACGCGCCGCCTCCGCTTGCCGGTGGGCAGGTTTACGTTCGGAAGAGAATTTATCGATAAGGATACGTTATACACCGGGGGAGATACAGGCGCACACCGTCACGATGTACACCTGACAATCAGATTAGCGCTCTGCGACCAGACGAATGAAGTCGTCGTCGCCTTTCCCCTTCTCGGCGATGGAAGGTTCTGCGGCACTCTCCTTCTCTGGCTCATTGGCCTCGCAGAGACGGCGCAGCAGCGCGTTTTGCCGCTTTTGCTGATCCAGCAGCGCCTGCAGCAGCGCTATCTGCTCATTAGCGCGCGAGCTGGCGCGATTAACAAAAAACCATAACAACAGGCCGACAAGCAACAGCACAACTGAAAGCGCCACGGATGCCAGGCTTACAATCCCAGGATTTAGTAACTCACTCATTTCACCACCTCAAAGAGAAGGCGTTTATTCTACCACCCGCGCGGCAGAAGAAAATCAGTCATATTAAAAATGTCTTACCAGGGAATAAATTTATTGATAGTGCAGATGCCGCTGAAGAACTGTACATCCTGATCGCACATTACGTTAAGCATCTGAGTCCATAGCAGTAAACAACCTGCGATGATGACTATCAGCAAAACCCAGCGTAATTTTTTCACTCCACACTCCGCATCAGTACCAGATGTCGCCAGGATAACATGACCTTCTTAAACCGCGGCTAACTGTAATACGAAAGGCAAGTTTAGGAATCATAGACTTGTTTCAAACGATGTTCATGCCAGAATGGACGCAAGGATAATACAAATAATGAGGCAACAATGCGATTGATCATTCGTACCATTGTGGTGCTGGCTATCTTGTGGATTGGCGTATTATTAAGCGGCTACGGCGTATTAATGGGCAGCAGTGAGAATGCCGGGGGGCTGGGATTGCAGTGTAAATATCTCACGGCTCGCGGCATCAGTACCGCACAATATGTTCATTCCAGCAGCGGTATTATCGGCATTACCGATTGCCCTATCCTGCGAAAAAGCGCCACGGTTGTTGATAACGGCTAGTCACGATCGGGCTACAGACGCTGTAGCCCGATTTACGCACAAGGTCAGAACGGATAATCGTTGTAGCCCATCTGTTCTGAAATTTTACGCGCCGCCGTGTGCAGCATCGCCACGTACTCGTTCAGGCGCTCTTCCGAGAAACGCAGCGTCGGGAAAGAGATACTCAGGCCCGCGATAACCACGCCGAAGCGGTCGAAAACCGGAACCCCGATGCAGCGCAGTCCCTCTTCCTGCTCTTCGTTATCTTCGCCATACCCCTGCTCGCGGACCTTATCGAGAACCGCCAGCAGCTCTTCGGTGCTGGTGATAGTTCGGTCGGTGCTGCGTTTGTACTCCACCCCTTCCAGAATCTGCTCAACCTCGGCACGATCGCGCCAGGCCAGCAGCACTTTACCGATCGCGGTGCTGTACAGCGGGTTACGACGCCCGATGCGCGAATACATGCGCAAATTGTACATTGAGTCGATTTTGTGGATGTAAACAATGCTGTCTTCATCCAGGGCGCCCAGGTGGACGGTCTCTTTCGTCAGGCGTGAAAGCTCGCGCATCTGAATATCAGCGCTGCGCACCAAATCAACGTTCTGCAAAGCCCGCGCGCCAAGTTCGAAGAGTTTCAGGGTCAGAGAATATTTCTCGGACTCACCTTCCTGAGCTACGTATCCCAGCGATTTCATGGTCTGCAAAAAGCGATAAACGGTGCTTTTTGACATCATGACGCGCTGGGACAGTTCGGTAATGCCAATTTCACGCTCTTCGCCAAGCGCCTGCAGAATGCCAAAAACCTTCAATACCGAAGAGACAGAATCTGGCTGTTTATCCAAATCTGCAACTGCCATTTATCACCTCATCGCAACTGTTTTATAAAAATTAGAACCGGTTTTTATTATAAATTCGCATCCCGTTACCCGCAATCGTTCTTCTGCCGATTCGTTACAAATCTGCGACATGCCGCTGAATAATCAATGCTAAAATTATTAACCAGTTAATAGTTCCCGATAAGATACAGACTTCACATGGATAAAAACATCTCCGATGGGCTGCCTTTACCGCAGCGTTACGGCGCCATTCTGACCATTGTATTAGGCCTGGCGATGGCGGTGCTGGACGGCGCTATCGCCAACGTCGCCCTGCCGACCATCGCCAGCGATTTAAACGCATCCCCGGCCTCTTCAATCTGGATAGTTAATGCCTACCAAATTGCTATCGTTATCGCGCTGCTGCCGCTCTCTTTCCTCGGCGATATGGTCGGCTACCGGCGTATTTATAAAATCGGCCTGGTGCTTTTTACCTTTACCTCACTGGCCTGCGCGCTCTCCAGAAGCCTCGAAATGCTGACCCTGGCGCGCGTTGCGCAGGGGCTCGGCGGCGCGGCGCTGATGAGCGTTAACACCGCGCTGATTCGCCTGATTTATCCTCAGCGCTTTCTCGGCCGCGGGATGGGGATCAACTCTTTCGTGGTGGCCGTCTCCTCCGCAGCGGGGCCGACCATCGCCGCCGCGATTCTCTCAATGGCTTCATGGCAATGGCTGTTTCTGATTAACGTTCCGCTGGGGATTATTTCACTGCTTCTCGCGATGCGCTATCTGCCTGCTAACACCGGCCGCAGCAAGGTCACCCGCTTCGACCTGCCGAGCGCCATCATGAATGCCCTCACTTTTGGCTTACTGATTACCGCCCTCGGCGGGTTCGCTCAGGGTCAGTCAGGCGCGCTGGTTGCGGCGGAGGTTATGGCCATGCTGGTCGTCGGGTTCTTTTTTGTCCGCCGCCAGCTCAAAATGCCGGTCCCCCTGCTGCCGGTTGACCTGCTGCGCATTCCGCTATTCTCTCTGTCAATTTGTACGTCGATATGCTCTTTTTGCGCCCAGATGCTGGCGATGGTTTCGCTGCCGTTCTTCCTGCAGTCAATGATGGGGCGTAGCGAGGTGGAAACCGGTCTGCTCCTGACGCCGTGGCCGCTGGCCACTATGGTCATGGCGCCGCTGGCGGGATATTTGATTGAGAAAGTTCACGCCGGGCTGCTGGGCGCGATGGGTCTAATCATCATGGCCTGCGGCCTGTTCGGCCTGGCTTTACTGCCCTCCGCGCCGTCGGACCTGGATATTATCTGGCGAATGGCGCTCTGCGGCGCGGGCTTTGGCCTGTTCCAGTCCCCCAACAATCACACCATCGTCTCGTCAGCGCCGGCTCATCGCAGCGGCGGCGCAAGCGGCATGCTGGGGACCGCGCGCCTGCTTGGACAGAGCACTGGCGCCGCGCTGGTGGCGCTGCTGTTTAACCTGCTGGGCAATAGCGGAACCCACACCGCCCTTTTGCTGGCCGGAACGTTTGCCGTCGTCGCGGCCGCGGTCAGCGGGCTACGCGTCACGCAGCCGCGCGTCAGGCTGTAACGCAAAAACCGGCATAAAAAAATCCGCAGCCCGAAGGTTGCGGATTTTTGTTTTCAGGGCCAGGCGCGACGGTTATTTCAGGTATTCGCCGCTGCGCAGGGCTTCAATACGTTTATCCAGCGGCGGGTGAGTCATAAACAGCTCGCTCATGGATTTCGCTTTGCCGTTAATGCAGAACGCCATCATGCTGCTGGCCTCCTGCGGCTCATAGCTGGTTTTCAGCCGCTGCAGCGCGGCGATCATTTTCTCACGCCCTACCAGCTTCGCTGAACCGGCGTCCGCATGGAACTCGCGGTAGCGGGAGAACCACATGGTGATGATGCTGGCCAGAATACCAAATACCAGCTCCAGCACCGTGGCGACCGCAAAGTAGATCAGCGGGTTGCCGTTGCTGCTTTCACCTTCATCGCGGTTGCCGCCGAGGAAGCCCGCCGCAATCTGCGCGATAACGCGCGAGATAAAGATAACGAAGGTGTTCACTACCCCCTGGATCAGCGTCATGGTGACCATATCACCGTTGGCGATGTGGCTAATCTCATGGGCGATAACCGCTTCCGCTTCATCACGGCTCATGTTCTGCAGCAGCCCGGTACTGACCGCCACCAGCGACGCATCGCGGCGCGCGCCGGTCGCGAAGGCGTTAATATCCGGCGCATGGTAGATAGCGACCTGCGGCATAGCGATACCCGCCTGGCGCGCCTGCTGCGCGACGGTATTCATCAGCCAGCGCTCGGTTTCGTTACGCGGCTGCTCAATGACTTCCCCACCCACCGATTTCAGCGCCATCCATTTCGACATCAGCAGCGAAACGATTGAGCCGCCGAAACCAAACAACAGGGCCATGATCAGCAGCCCGGTCATGCTGCTTGACTGAATTCCCGTCAGGCTCAGCACCAGCCCGAACACCACCATCACTGCCAGGTTGGTCAGCAGGAAAAGCGCGATTCGCATCATAATTTTCTTTTAACCTCGATTTAACAAAACGCACTATGCGATTACCCACATGGTATGGGTAGAACGCCAATTTTCAACCATCAGGCCCCGCTAAGTCACGAGAAAGACACAACTTTACATTTTGTAGCATATTGCTGACGCTGGGCAAAAGCGTTGACATTTTGTTGAAATCAGGCAATGAACGTTGGGAAAGGCGAGAAAGAAAAACGGGCACAACTTAGTGTGCCCGTTGGGGGATTATTTACTGGCCGGAGGCTCTACCGCAGGCCGATCCTTTTCCTCATGGGCCAGGTCGAGCGCAATATGAACCGTTTCATCAAGATACGGGTCAGGCTCCAGGTAATCCTTCGGCAGATCTTCCAGTTTTTTCAGTAGCGGCTTGCCTTCGCGTTTCAGGCGATCGTTAACGCGGGCCAGACGAATCGCATCATCTTCTTCATTCTCCTTTTCACGCTGCGCGTAATTCAGGGAGACGATGTTGCGTTTGTCTTTCATCGCGTTATAGCGAGCAATGTCCTTCATGATGTACTGGAACTCAGGATCCTTGGCGATACGCGCATCGTGGCGCTTCAGCAGCTCGGGTCCGAACGGCGTCAGGTCACCATACTTCACGAAGGTTGCCGCATTGACGCTATCCCACGGCAGCGCGTTATCTTCATACTGCTCGCCGGTTTCACGCTCTTCGGTTCCGGTCGGCATCATGATGTCCGGCGTCACACCCTTGCGCTGAGTACTCCCGCCGTTAATACGGTAGAATTTCTGGATGGTGTACTGTACGGACCCCAGCGCCGGCCAGTCAGGGCGCAGCATCTGATCGTAAATGCGGTTCAGCGAACGATACTGCTGGACGGTCCCCTTGCCAAAGGTCGGCTCACCGACGATCAGCGCGCGGCCATAATCCTGCATCGCGGCGGCGAAAATTTCAGAAGCCGAGGCGCTGAAACGGTCGACCAGCACCACCAGCGGGCCTTTGTAGTACACCACGCCGTCGGTATCGCTGTCTTCACGCACCTTACCGTTATTATCGCGAACCTGGACAACCGGGCCGGATGGAATAAACAGGCCAGAAAGCGAAACCGCTTCGGTCAGCGCCCCGCCGCCGTTGCTGCGCAGATCGATAACGATGCTGCTAACGTTCTGTTTCTCCAGTTTCTGCAGCTGAACCTTGACGTCGTCCGTCAGGCCAACATAGAAACCCGGAATATCCAGCACGCCAACCTTCTCTTTGCCGACGGTTTTGACTGACATCTTAACCGCGCGGTCTTCAAGACGAATGCGTTCGCGCGTAAGGGTCACAATCCGCGTTTTCGCGCCTTTACCCGCCGGGAGAATTTCCAGACGAACCTTGCTGCCCTTGGGACCTTTGATCAGCGCCACGACATCATCAAGACGCCAGCCGATGACATCAACCATGCCTTTACCCGGCTGGCCAACGCCAACGATACGGTCGCCCACGCTGATGGATTTACTCTTCGCCGCAGGACCACCGGCCACCAGTGAGTTGATCACCGTGTAGTCGTCATCCATCTGCAGTACCGCGCCGATACCTTCGAGAGACAGGCTCATTTCGGTGTTGAACTGTTCGGTATTGCGCGGTGAGAGATAGTTCGTATGCGGGTCGATTTCACGCGCAAAGGCGGTCATCGCCAGCGAGAAAACGTCTTCGCTATTGGTTTGCGCCAGACGACGAATGGCAAACTTGTAGCGACGGGTTAGGGTCTCGCGAATCTCTTTATCATCTTTGCCAGCCAGCTTGAGGCTGAGCTGATCAAATTTCACCTTGGCATCCCACAGCGCATTCAGCTCGGCCTCATCTTTCGGCCAGGGAGACTTGCTGCGGTCAAGGTTGAAGTTGTCATTGCCGGTAAAGTCCATCGGACGTTCCAGCACTTTCAATGCATATTGATAACGCTCAAATCGACGCTTCTGCGCCAGGTTATACAGGTCGTAAAAAACGTCCAGCTTCCCGCTGCGCAGTTCATCGCCGATTTGATTCTTTTTCGCGGCAAACTGGGCCACGTCGCTGGCTAACAGCACGTTATGGCTGTAGTCGAGCAGGTTCAGGTAGCGATCGAAAATTTTTGCCGAAAAGGCATTATCAAGATCGAACTGCCGGTAGTGAGAGCGGGTAAAGCGCGATGTGACGCGCTCGCTCACCGTCGCGTGCTGCGGCTCTTCTTTCAGCACGGGGATTTGATCGATCCGGGTGATATCGTCCACGGCGAACGACTGGCCTGCGATTACCAGCAGGCCCGCCAACGCGGTGAGCTTAAAGAATTTGTTCATGCCTGGCCCGGCCTCCGTTTCAGAACACCAGGTGTTCTGCGCGTACAATCATTGACATACCAGAAGTCAGCTGTACACGAACGCCATCTTTGGTGATTTCCAGGACGGTGGCGTCCATTGCATTATTGCCTGCTTTCACCTTCAGTGCCTGGCCAACGGTCAATACAGACACATCTGATACAGGGGTATGACGCTCTTCGCGCGGCGCTTTGGCTGCTGCTGCCGGGCGAGGTTTACGCTGCTCAGCGCCGTCTTTACGACGCGCCTGAGGCTGAGGACGCGGTTTACGCTCGCGACGTGCCCCCTCTTCCGGCTGGCCTGCTGCGGCAGCGGCTTCGCGTTTTTTGGCCTGCTGCGCTTCGCGCTGCGCCTGGACGCGGGCTTTTGCTTCTTCAAGCTGCTGACGGGCATGAGCGACGTGCTGCTCTTCCAGTTCGCCGCACGGGTTGCCGTCAAGGTCAACGCGGACTGCGCCAGGCTTAACGCCGTACAGGTAGCGCCAGCTCGAAGTATAAAGACGCAAAGCAGCGCGAAGTTGGGTTTTGCTGAGATTCATCTCTCCGCCAACGCGCTCAACGAGATCCTGAAAAATACCGACTTTCAGGGGGCGAGCTTCGCCTTCAGCGCTAAAACACTGAGGGAAACGTTCGGCCAGAAACGCAATGACTTCTTTACTGCTATTCAACTTAGGTTGATTTTCCATGAAATTTCCTGATTACAACGGACGTAGCCAACAAGCCGCAGGCATGAACAGGCGTCATTATAATGACGTCATCGGTAAATGCTACGTTATCCGTTGATTATCCTGCGACGCGGGTGAATATTTTTTGATAATCAGTCGCAGAAATGAGTTTTTCCAGATGCGCGACCAGTTCTGCCAGTCCCTGCTCATCTTCAGCGGTGAAGCGGGAATGCGCCGTGCTATCGATATCCAGGACGCCGATAGTTTGATTGTTCACCCGTAACGGGAAGACAATTTCCGAATTACTGGCGGCGTCACAGGCGATGTGCCCATCAAACGCGTGAACATCCTCTACCCGCTGCACGCAATTCTGCGCGACGGCAGTCCCGCATACGCCGCGTCCGACCGGAATCCGCACGCAGGCCAGCTTGCCCTGGAACGGGCCAAGCACCAGCGTGTCACCTTCCAGAAGATAGAAACCGGCCCAGTTCACGTCGGTCAGCCGCTCGAACAGCAGCGCGCTGGTATTTGAAATCATCGCCAGAAAACTGGTTTCGCCTGCCATTAACGCCTGAAAATCGCGGTTCAAATCCGCGTAGAATTCTGATTTATTCATTATTTGGTCGCTTAGTTGTCTTACTACCTTACACTTACAGCCTAATAAAATAAGCTTTAAATGCATTCATGCTCAAGATGAATTCATTCCTGAGTTAAGATAGAGAGATACACTCATTTCTGTAAGCTATAAATGCCACTAAAAACACCCAGGATTACGCCAGCAAAAAAAATGGTCGTCTACTCGGTCAGCGCCCCCGTTGAGCACGCTCACTATCAGCGCTGTCCGCAGTGCGACCTGCTGTTTCGTTTACCGGTCCTAAAAAAGAATCAAAGCGCCTGGTGTCCCCGCTGCAACGCCAAAGTGCGCGATGGCCGCGACTGGTCGCTTACCCGGCTGGGCAGCATGGCAATCGCGATGCTGCTGCTGATGCCTTTTGCCTGGAGCGAACCGCTGCTGCGTTTGCATCTGCTGGGCGTGCGTATCGACGCTAACGTCCTTCAGGGCATCTGGCAAATGACCGGCCAGGGCGATCCGCTCACGGCGGCGATGGTGCTATTTTGCGCGGTCGTGGCGCCGGTGCTGCTGGTGGTCTCAATCGCCTATCTGTGGCTGGGCAACGTGCTGGGCATGAATCTGCGCCCGATACTGCTGATGCTGGAGCGGCTCAAAGAGTGGGTGATGCTGGATATTTACCTGGTCGGCATCGGCGTCGCCTCCATTAAGGTGCAGGATTACGCCTTCCTGCAGCCGGGCATCGGGCTTATCGCCTATATCTCCCTCACCCTGCTCAGTATCCTGACGCTTATCCATATGAACGTGGAGGAGCTCTGGGAGCGTTTTTACCCCCAGCGCCCGGCGCTGCGGCCGGATGAAAACCTGCAGGTTTGCCTCGGCTGCCATTATACCGGCCATCGCGATTCGCGCGGCCGCTGCCGTCGCTGCCACACTCCCCTGCGCCACAGACGCCGCCAGAGCCTGCAAAAGAGCTGGGCTGCGCTGATTGCGTCAATGGTTTTCCTGCTGCCTGCCAACCTGCTGCCGATCTCGATTATCTACGTCAACGGCGCGCGTCAGGATGACACCATCCTTTCCGGCATTATGTCGCTAGCCAGCAGCAACGTCGCTATCGCCGGCGTCGTGTTCATCGCCAGTATTCTGGTCCCATTCACCAAAGTAATTGTATTGTTTACGCTGCTGGTCAGCATACAATTCAAGTGTGAACAGGGATTACGTACCCGCATCCTGCTACTGCGGCTGATTACCTGGATCGGCCGCTGGTCTATGTTGGATCTTTTTGTCATCGCATTAACCATGTCGCTGATCAACCGCGATCAGCTCCTCGCGTTTACGATGGGGCCCGCCGCGGTCTATTTTGGCGCCGCGGTAATATTAACTATCCTTGCTGTTGAATGGCTGGACAGCCGCTTACTTTGGGACGCACATGAGTCAGGAAACGCCCGCTTCGCCGACTGAAGCCAAAATTAAAACTAAACGCCGTATCTCGCCATTTTGGCTGCTGCCGGTCATCGCGCTGCTGATTGCCGGCTGGCTGATATGGACCAGCTACCAGGATCGCGGTACGACGATCGTTATCGACTTCCAGTCCGCTAACGGTATCGTTCCTGGCCGCACGCCTATCCGCTATCAGGGGGTAGAAGTCGGTACGGTGGAGAACATCTCGCTGAGTAAAGATCTGAGCAAAATTGAGGTTTCCGCCAGCGTCAAGGGCGATATGAAAGATGCGCTGCGCAAGGAGACGCAGTTCTGGCTGGTAACGCCGAAGGCTTCTCTCGCCGGCGTGTCAGGCCTGGATGCGCTGGTGGGCGGTAACTATATCGGCATGATGCCCGGCCAGGGCGAGCCCGAGGATCACTTTGTCGCCCTCGATACCCAGCCGAAGTACCACATCAATAACGGCGAGCTGATGATTCATCTCAAGTCAGCGGATTTGGGTTCGTTAACCAGCGGCTCGCTGGTCTACTTCCGCAAAATTCCGGTCGGCCGGGTATATGACTACGCCATTAATCCGAACAATCAGGGCGTCACCATTGATGTGCTGATCGAGCGGCGTTTCACCAACCTGGTGAAAAAAGAGAGCCGTTTCTGGAACGTATCCGGCGTGAAGGCGGACGTCAGCCTGAGCGGAGCGAAAGTCCAGCTGGACAGCCTCTCGGCGCTGGTGAACGGCGCTATCGCCTTTGATTCCCCGGATGATTCTCCACAGGCTCAGCAAAACACGGACTATCACTTATACGAAGACCTGGCGCACAGCCAGCGCGGCGTGGTGGTTAAACTGGATCTCCCGGATGGCGCAGGCTTAAAAGCGGGCTCTACGCCGCTGATGTACCAGGGCCTGGAGGTCGGCCAGCTCAGTAAGCTGAATCTCAATGGCGACGGGAAAGTGACCGGCGAAATGACCGTCGACCCGAGCGTCGTCAGCCTGCTGCGCGAGAAGACGCTGATTCAGATGAAGAAGCCGAAAATCTCGCTGGATAACCCCAGCGTCAGCGCCCTGCTGACCGGCACCACCTTCGAGCTGGTCCCCGGCGAGGGTGAACCCCGCAACCAGTTTGCGGTGCTGCCTGCCGATAAATCCATTCTGGAAGAACCGGATGTCGCGACCGTCACGCTCACCGCGCCGGAAAGCTACGGCATCGACGCCGGGCAGCCGCTGATTCTGCACGGCGTGCAGATTGGCCAGGTTCTGGAGCGCAAGCTGAACGCCGATGGCGTCACGTTCCAGGTGGCGGTGATGCCGGAGTACCGTTCTCTGGTACGCGGCGATAGCAAATTCGTGGTCAACAGCCGCATCGACGTTAAAGTCGGCATCGATGGCGTGGAGTTCCTCGGGGCCAGCGCCAGCGAATGGGTCAGCGGCGGGATCCGCGTTATCCCGGGCGACAAAGGGGCGATGCAAAGCCGCTATCCGCTGTACGCGAACCAGGAAAAGGCGCTGGAAAACAGTATGAGCGATCTGCCGACCACCACGCTTACGCTCTCAGCCGAGACGCTGCCGGACGTGCAGGCAGGCTCCGTGGTGCTGTACCGTAAATTTGCGGTCGGGGAAATCATCACCGTGCAGCCGCGCAAGAACGCCTTTGAGATCAATATCCATATCAAGCCGGAATATCGCCATCTGCTGACCAGCAACAGCGTGTTCTGGGCCGAAGGCGGCGCGAAAGTGCAGCTTAACGGCAGCGGCCTGACGGTGCAGGCATCCCCGCTCTCCCGCGCGCTGAAGGGCGCGATTAGCTTTGATAACCTCAGCGGCGCCAGCGCCAGCGCGCGGATCGATAACAAACGCGTGCTGTATGCGTCAGAAACCGCCGCCCGCGCGGTGGGTGGGCAGATAACCCTGCACGCCTTCGACGCCGGTAAAATCGCCGAAGGGATGCCAATTCGCTACCTGGGGATTGATATTGGCCAGATCCAGTCGCTGAATTTAATTACTGCGAAAAACGAAGTGCAGGCGAAAGCGGTTCTCTACCCGGAATACGTCAATACTTTTGCCCGCGCCGGGACGCGTTTCTCGGTGATTACGCCGCAGATATCCGCGGCGGGCGTCGAACATCTGGATACCCTTTTCCAGGCCTATATCAACGTCGAGCCGGGACGCGGTGCGCCGCGCCGTGATTTCGAAATTCAGGAAACCACGATCAGCGATTCACGTTATATCGACGGCCTGAGCATTATCGTCGAAGTACCGGAAGCGGGTTCGCTGGGTATCGGCACGCCGGTGCTGTTCCGCGGGCTCGAAGTCGGCACGGTGACCGGTCTGATGCTCGGTTCGATGTCGGATCGCGTGATGGTACAGCTGCGTATCAGCAAGCGTTATCAGTATCTGGTGCGCAACAACTCGGTGTTCTGGCTGGCTTCCGGCTATAGCCTCGACTTTGGCCTGATTGGCGGGGTGGTGAAAACCGGTACCTTTAATCAGTTCATTCGCGGCGGCATCGCGTTTGCGACGCCTCCGGGTACGCCGCTGGCGCCGAAAGCGCAGGATGGCAAACACTTCCTGCTGCTGGAGAGCGAACCGAAAGAGTGGCGCGAATGGGGCACCGCCCTGCCGCGCTAAGCATAACAGGCTCCGGTGTCCGCCGCCGGAGCCTTTATGGTAAACTACGCCCCCTTTTTTCGTTGTGGTGCGCTCCCCGTGGCTCAAAACGCTGTCTATCTTCCTGAAGAATTCCTCGCTCAAATGCGTGCGGCAATGCCGACGCATCTCTCTTTTGACGACTTTATCGCCGCCTGCCAGCGCCCGCTGCGGCGAAGCATTCGCGTCAATACGCTGAAAATCACGGTGGCTGATTTTTTGCAGCTGGTCGCCCCCTACCGCTGGCAGCTCACGCCGGTTCCGTGGTGCGAAGAGGGTTTCTGGATCGAGCGTGAAGATGAAGACGACCTGCCGCTGGGCAGCACGGCCGAGCACCTTAGCGGGCTGTTTTACATTCAGGAAGCCAGCTCCATGCTGCCGGTCGCCGCGCTGTTTGCCGACGGACAGATGCCGAAGCGGGTGATGGACGTCGCCGCCGCGCCGGGTTCTAAAACCACGCAAATCGCCGCCCGCATGGGTAACGAAGGCGGCATTCTGGCCAATGAATATTCCGCCAGCCGGGTTAAAGTCCTGCACGCCAACATCAGCCGCTGTGGAATCAGCAACGTGGCGCTGACCCATTTCGATGGTCGGGTATTCGGCGCCGCGCTGCCGGAATGCTTTGACGCGATCCTGCTCGACGCCCCCTGCTCCGGCGAAGGGGTAGTACGTAAAGATCCCGATGCGCTGAAAAACTGGTCGCCGGAAAGCAACGCGGAAATTGCGGTGACCCAGCGCGAGCTGATTGACAGCGCGTTTCACGCCCTTCGCCCCGGCGGGACGCTGGTTTACTCCACCTGTACCCTGAACCGGCAAGAAAACGAAAAGGTGGTCAACGGGCTGCTGGCGCGCTATCCGCAGGCGGTAGAAGTCGTGCCGCTCGGCTCACTGTTCCCGCAGGCCAGCGAAGCCCTCACCGAGGAGGGCTTCCTGCACGTCTTCCCGCAGATTTTTGACTGCGAAGGGTTCTTCGTCGCCCGTTTACGTAAAACCGCAGCCATCGACCCGCTCCCGGCGCCGGGTTATAAAGTGGGGAAATTCCCCTTCACGCCGCTTAAAACCCGCGAATCCGCCGCCGTGATTGCCGCCGCCGCCGCCGTCGGTTTGCAGTGGACCGCCGACCATACGCTCTGGCAGCGCGATAAAGAAATCTGGTTATTCCCACAGGCGCTCGAAACGTTATTCGGCAAAGTGCGCTTTTCCCGCATCGGCATCCGGCTCGCCGAAACCCATAACAAAGGCTACCGCTGGCAGCACGAAGCGGTGATTGCGCTTGCCGCGCCGGCCGCTCCCCTGGCGCTGACGGAAGCCGAGGCGGAAGAGTGGTATCGCGGTCGCGATATCTATCCTGAAACGCTCCCGCAGAAGGATGATGCGATTGTCACCTATCAGGGCGCGCCGATCGGGCTGGCGAAAAAAGTCGGGTCGCGTTTAAAAAATAGCTATCCCCGCGAACTGGTGCGTGACGGTAAGCTTTTTAGCAAAAAAGCGTGATGGCGCGTCGAAAAACAGCATTTTTTCACTGGCGCTTTACGCCCGTTTGTCTACGCTGAAAAATGGCGGCCTTAACTGGTCGTACCACAACTCAGCAGACAAACGGGGTGAATTTATGGCCAAAACTAACGTACGTATCGGCGCGTTTGAGATAGACGACGCCGAACTGCACGGCGAACAGCAGGGAGAGCGAACGTTAAGCATCCCCTGCAAATCCGATCCGGATTTATGCATGCAGCTTGATGCATGGGACGCGGACACCAGCGTACCCGCCATACTTGATGGTGAACATTCCGTCCTCTACCGTAAGCACTACGATCGCCAGTCCGATGCCTGGGTCATGCGCCTCGCCTGACTCAATTGAACCCGTCGCCTGAGACGGGTTATTTATTTCCCCGCTTCTCCGTCATCTCCTACACTTAACGCTATGTTTTTCAGGATATGAGGCTCGGATGTTTGCCTTAGTGCTGTTTATTTGTTACCTGGACGGCGGCTGTGAAGATATCGTTGTCGATGTTTACGATAACGAGCGGCAGTGCACAACGGCCATGGACGATCAGCGGATACGCCACGGCGGCTGCTTTCCGGTAGAAGATTTTATCGATAGTTTCTGGCTTCCCGCCCGAGAATACAGCGATTTTTAGCCTGCCAGCTGTAGCGCCACCAGGGTTAGCTCTCCACCAAACACGGCCCCCGTATCGATATAGTGCTGGTTATCGCTATCGTAGCGTCGTTTCAGCGGCGTATGGCCGAACCAGAAATGGTCAGCGCCGGCAATCGCCCCGTGACGCCCGGCGAGATGGTCAGTGAGACGCTGCCGACGCCACAGCACCTGGTGCTCATCAACAACGCGCTGCCAGCGATAAACCGCGGCGGGGTAATCAGCGTGGGCAATCACGTGCACCTGCTCACCGCTGTGGAGTTCAATAATCAGCGGCAGTCGGCGGCAGCGGGCAATAAGCGCCGTAAGGCGTTGCTTTTGGCTCGCCGCACGCTGCGTATACCAGTCGCCTCCGTTCATCTCCCAGAGCCTCATATCGCCGTCGGCAAGCGCCTCCAGCGCCATCTGTTCATGGTTTCCACGCACCGCGTAAACCCAGCGATAGCGCAGTAAATCCAGACACTCCGCGCTTTGTGGCCCCCGATCGATCAGATCGCCCACCGAAAGAAGCAGATCCTGGTAAGGGTCAAACTTGCGCTCACGAAGGGCCGCCATCAGGCGTGCGAAACAGCCGTGCAGGTCGCCCACCAGCCAGATATTACGCCAGTCGCAACCGTAAATACGCTGATACATATTTCGTCCTCCCCGCATAATTATAGGAAAACCCTGCGGCTTCACCGCCCGTAAATTGGCACCTCAATCGATTTTAAACGAAAGCCAAATATAGTCCGGCCGGGCATTAAGCTCCCCACGATATATCCATAGAATAGAGGCTAAATAACACCGAGGTATTCATCGTGACGGATAACAGCCTGCATTCAGCCAGCGTAGTTGAGCGACGCCCAAATCTCATTGCCGATCTGGTGATGGGCCGGATCACACCCGCCCCCATCTGGCAACAACGTCATTACCGGCTTAAGTTTTTACTGCGCACGGCATTATTTTATGCGCCAACGCGCAGCATGCTGGAGAGCCTGTCGGCGCGTGCGGATTTCAATCAGCTGCTCGCCGCTCAGGTGACGCTGCCGGGCAAAGTCCATCGCCAGTATTTAACCCGCGGGTTAAACGCCAGCCAGCGCGCTCAGGCCATTATCAGCCACTATCAGTTCGTTGATTCCCTGGGCGCCTCGCGCCTCGCCGGGGCCATGACCGCCGCGAAAGATGTGCCGCTGCTTGAGCTGACAGGCAAAGACGACAGCCGGTTTACGCTCTCCGCGTCCTCGGCGGGCAAAGCCGAACGCGAGGGCGAAACGACGCTGTGGCTGCGCGATAGCGATGAGATTGTGCTTGCCAGCGCGACCTTTAGCGTCACCCGCCAGCAGGAGCAATGGCAGTTGACTATCGGCGGCCTGCAGGGGCCACGCAGCACCGTTCCGCACGAAGTGATTAAACGGGCGACCCGCGCCTGTTACGGCCTGTTCCCGAAACGCCTGCTGATGGAATTTATCTGGTTAATGGCGGCGCGTTGCAACATTCATCACATTTACGGGGTCAGCGACAGCGGCCACGTCTTCCGCGCGCTGCGCTATCGGCTGAGTAAAGGGCGCCATTTTCACGCCAGCTATAATGAGTTCTGGCACTCTATCGATGGGGTCGCCGACGGCGCCTGGCGCTGGCGTCTGCCGCTGCAGCTGGAAAGAAAGACGCTTGAGAGCATCGCCAGTAAGAAACGCGCCGAATATCGTCGCCGCTTCCAGCTGCTGGATGATATGGCCGCCCAGATGGCGATACTCATGGATTAGCTCTCCCGCCGCTTCGCCAACGCCGTTTAGCACAACGGCGTTTGCATCTTCAACGGCGCTTTAGTTACTATCATAACTTCGTTGTACTCCTTGCGGACGGCTAGTGAAGTTATGAGCAAAACAGAATTACTCCTGCTGGCTATCCTGTTGATTATTTTGACCACTGCTCTGTGGTTTATTTTTAGTGGACAAATATGGTTTCTGGTGAGCTTTCTGGAAACATGGCTGTACCCCTCTTTTGTGGCGCCAGAATAAATCGTTGCCCATTATTTTCACGCCGTCGTTCGCCCCCTTCGCCTCCCTGACAATAATCCATAGCGCGGTCAGAAGAATAACCGCCAAAAAAGTGAAAAACCGTCTCTTATCTATTATTTCATTTGTCATACAAATGTGTATACTGGGTCACTTCCGATGTTGGCCCGTAAAGTTCACCTGCACTATGGGCCTGATTTTGTGCAGGTGTTTTCTCCTCGCCCTTGCTCAACGGCGCCTCCAGTGTCTATACCCGCCTTTTTGTCCAGATTTTTTGTTGCAAACTTTGCGCCAGATTGTGATTTAAGAAAAAATCGCCCTATTTCCACGCCCCTTCAAAACACAATTAAAAAACATAACACCAACAATTAATTAACAAAAAGAGTTTTCATCCATATAAAAGGCATAAATGCAGAATAAAAATCCAATAAAAAACACATAACCAGCCATAAATACAAAATTACACATATCTTGCAGGAGTAGTTATACGTTAACCAACAAAACCGCGGCACTTAATCGGTGACCAACGTCTATCGCTACATTGTTGTTTTTCTTCAGCGGCTTTCCACTAAGAGGTTCTCTATGAACGTCACAACGATCTCGCGCAGTCTCCTGGGCGGCTTACTGAGCGCCATAGTTATTCTTCAACCGGCTTCTGCAGCGGGAACCTTAAGCGGCCAGATTGGCGTTCAGGTGACGCTCGGCAGCGGATGCAGCGTATCGAATGTCCGCAATGGCGAAAACAACCGCTGGGGCAACATTAATTTCGGCTCCTATGGCGATTTAGCCAACTCCATTGATGCGGAGATCACCGGCAGCGGCGGCGGAAACGCCCTAACCGTGACCTGCACCGAGGATCTTGCCTCGACCCTGACGCTTGACGGCGGCCAGTCTGGCGATGCTGCGCTGCGCTATATGAAAAACGCCGGTGGCACCCAGCAGATTGCCTATCGGCTCTATTCGGATGCCGCCCGCAATAACGAAATCCTGCCTGGCGGCACAATACCTATCGTTGGCACAGGGAATCCACAGGCGATTCCTGTTTTTGCCCGCATTCGCCCTGAAGACCAGAGCGTCAACGCGCCGACAGCCGATGTGTATGACGACATTGTTACCGCGACCTTAGCCTGGTAACCGCATAAGGAAAATGGGCGTCATGCTTCGACCAGAGTGGCTTACATTACTTCTGCTTTTTACCTCGGGCGCCCATGCCGCCGTTGCCCAAAAGACGTTCAAAGTCTCCGCGCAGATAACCGCAGGCTGCGCGCTGGGCGCCGGGGACGGCTCCCAAACGACGGACTTCGGCACGCTGAATTTTGGCACCCTGTCATCGCTTTACAGCAACGTGGATGTCGCGAGTACCGCCGGCGCAGGTTCCATCATCGTGACCTGCACGCCCGGCACCGCTATTTCAATCGCCCTCGACTATGGCGTCAACGGCGGCTCAGCCACTCAGCGCTACATGTCGAACGGCAACAGCAGCACGCTGGCGTACCAGCTTTATCAGGACGCCAACCGCGCTAACGTTTGGGGCAGCAGTACGCTGGCCCTGAGCGTTGCATCCTTTCCGAGCACCACGCAAACCTACACGGTTTATGGCCGCCTTTTTGCCACGAATGGCTTCCCGGCGGTGGGCTCCTATACCGACACGGTCACCGTCACGCTGACCTATTAGATAATTCACAGGTTAACTATGATTCGCTGTAGATTTGCGCCGTTTATATTCGCTTTATTGCTTCCCTCATCCGCGCTGGCCGCCAGCTCCGTTCTGGTATGGCCGATATTTCAAACGATCGAAAGCCACGAAACAGGGTCTGAACTGTGGCTGGAGAATCGCGGCAGCGCGCCGGTTAATTTGCAGCTGCGCGTGTTTGCCTGGGATCAAAAAGCGTCAGCGGACGTCTACGCCGATCAGCGGGATGTTGTCGCCAGCCCGCCTTTTACCACGGTAGCGCCGGGGCAGCGCCAGCTGGTGCGGCTCATGCGCGTCGCCCCCATCGCAAACGGCAAAGAGCAGTCCTATCGCATTGTTATCGATGAGATCCCTGCCGCGCAACCCGCGGCGCAGACGGAACAGAACGCCGCCGGGCTGAAAATGCGCATGCGCTATGTCCTGCCGCTGTTTACCTATGGGCAGGGCGTCACGCCGCTAAAGAACGCGGGTTCAGTCGAACCGGTAAGGGCCACGCTGCGCTGGTCGCTCTCGCAGCAAAATAACCGCCAGACGCTGTGCATCGAAAACAGAGGCAATCAGCACGCGCGCCTCAGCGCGGTTTACTGGGCGAACGCGAGCGGCAAGGGGCGCATTCCCCAGGCTAATGGTCTTCTCGGCTACGTTCTGGCGCAGAAAAAGAGCTGTTTCCCGAGCGCCGGAAACGCTTCCGTGCCGTCAGGAATGCATCTGTTCGCGAAATTAACGGATAACGGTCAGGCGGTGGAAATTCCGGCGAATCGTTAAAAATGAGAGATCTGAAAAGGACGGCGTCCGGGGGGCTGCTGGCGATGGCGTCGGTAACGGCCTGCGCCGCGACCTATGATTCCCTGCCTGCGCCTGCGGCATCCTACGGCGAAAAGCAGGAATACGAGCTGTACCTCAGCGTATCGGTCAACGGCAATATTCTTGCCGGCGCCGTTCCGGTAAAGGTCAACGCTGGCCACTACTGGATCGCGGCCAGCGTGTTGCAGCAAGCGCATATTCCCCTGCAAACCGGCGACGCGCTGGTTGATGTGACGACGCTACCCTCGGTGAAAGTGGAATATGACCAGCCGGGTCAGATCCTCAAGCTCCAGGTTCCGGACAAATGGCTCCCCGAGCAGCACATAGGGGGGACTACGGAACAACCTGGCCAGACCGCGATAAGCAGCCCGGGAATTTTATTTAACTACGACGCTTACAGCCTCTTTTCATCCGGCGGTTCGCAAACCACCAGCACCTTCACCGAAACGCGCCTTTTCGGCCCGCCGGGCGTCCTTTCCAATAACGCCGTGATTCGGCAAAACTGGTCTTCGACGGGCTACGAGCAGCAGGGCTATATGCGCTACGACACCCTGTGGAAGTACAGCGATAGCGACCAAATGATTAGCTACCAGGCCGGGGACGTGGTCAGTAACGCCCTGACGTGGAGCAGTTCCGTGCGCATGGGGGGGCTACGCCTGAGCCGCAACTTCAGCGTTCGCCCGGATCTGGTGACATATCCGCTGCTTAACTTATCCGGCAGCGCGGCGGTTCCTTCAAGCGTCGATCTGTTTATTAACGGCTATAAGAGCAGCTCTGCGCAAATCAATGGCGGCCCCTATACGCTGACCAACGTTCCCTGGATCAGCGGCGCCGGCGAAGCCACCGTAGTGACCACCGACGCTCTGGGTCGCCAGGTCTCCACCAGCATCCCTTTTTATGTCTCCAATACCCTGCTGCGGGAAGGACTGAGCGATTTTGATTTCACCCTCGGCGCCCTGCGCAACAACTACGGTATCAGGAGTGCCGATTATGGCGCCGGCGCGGTAAGCGCTATTTATCGCTACGGATTCAACAACTGGCTCACGCTTTCTACGCATACCGAAGACCGCGAAGGGTTAACCAATGCCGGCATTGGCAGCGATATCGGCGTGGGGAATCTGGGCACCCTCAGCCTGTCGGGCAGCGCCAGCCGTGGCGAGGGAGACGGAAACCAGTTCACCTCGGGTTACTCTTACTATGGCAGTAGCTGGGGAGTGAGCTATCAACATATCCGCCGCAGCGCCGGCTACGACAACCTCAGCACCTATGGGTCTACCGCCACGCTCAGCCGTCAGTCAGACCAGGCCACGCTGAGCCTGAGTCCGTGGGGACGAACCCTCGGTTCTTTTAGCATTGGCTACTTTGATATCAAAGCCGAGGATAATTCGCGCACCCGGCTGCTGAACCTCTCCTGGAGCCGCGGCCTGTGGCTCAGCAGCAGCCTCAGCCTGAGCGTCAACCGCGATCTGCAGGAAGGTAGCTACGCCAGCATGCTGCAGGTCATCATCCCTTTCGATTCGCAAACCTCCGTCCAGCTAAGCGGCCAGCGCGCCAGCGCCGGACAATGGGGAGAAAATATCAGCGTCAGCCGCTCTGCTCCTGCAGAAGGCGGGCTGGGCTGGAACCTCGCCCATTCGATCGGCGGCGATAACTATAGTCAGGCGGATCTGACCTGGATCAACCGCGTGTCAACGCTGAGCGGAGGCTACTACGGGTCGCGCGACGATCGTCACAGCTGGTTTGAGGCCGCGGGCTCGGTGGTGCTGATGGATAACAGTCTGTTTTTCGCCCGGCAAATTAACGACGCCTTTATCGTCGTCTCCACCGGCAACTACCCGAATATTGCGGTGAATTATGAAAATCGCAAAGTCGGCGTGACCGATAAAAATGGTCATCTGCTGATCCCGTGGGCGACGGCGTGGTATCCGGGGAAAGTCACTCTCGATACGCTACCGCTGCCAACGGACACCGAAGCTCTGACGGTGGAGAAACGCATCGCCGTGCGCGAAGGCAGCGGAGCGCTGGTCGATTTCCCGGTGAACCGCGTGCGCTCGGCAACCCTCGTCTTCGTCGATGCCAGGGGGCAACCGCTGCCGGTCGGTACGCCGGTCGAGGAGGTTAACAGCAAGCAGCGCGGCCTGGTGGGCTATGACGGCGTGGTCTGGTTCTCGCACCTTGGACGCCACAACGAAGTCAAAATAAACGCCGGAGAGCTTCGATGCAGCGTCCAGTTCGAACTTCCGTCCTCAACGCCGGTTCCGCAGCGGATAGGTCCGGTCAGCTGCCCCTCTTAACAACGGAGATAACGTTGAAAAGTATTATCCTCGTATTCGCGATGCTCTTAGCGCTCGGGCAAGCCAGCACCGCGCTGGCCGCCTGCAGTATCAAAACCAGTGCGCCAGCGATCGGCCCGGTCGATTCCTTTGCGCTCAACAGCGCGCCTCAGGGCGTGATGGCCGGCGCGGGGTTTTACTGCACCCCGGAACTGGTGGCGCTGAACTCAACCAATACGTTAAGCGCCACTCTGGCGTCGGCCAACAAGAGCAACGGCGTTCCGCGGCTGCTTAATGGCGCGGGCGATGCCATCCCTTATAGCGTCTGTTCTGACGCCTCGTGCTCGCCGGCCTATCAGGACGGCGGCGTGATTAGCTGGTCCAGAACAACGCTGCTCGAACTGCTGGGTTTATTTAACTCAAGCGATGGCACCATGCCGCTCTACTTCAGAACCACGCCGGGAGCCAACGTCCCCGCCGGTACCTATACCGATGTGTTAACCATCACCTGGGTGTACCGATTCTGCTACGTCGGGCTCGATCTGCTGGGCATTAAGATATGTATTCCGAATAACGGAACCCTGACCTCGACGGTCAACGTGTCGGTGAAGGTGACCAATGTTTGCTATATCGACAGCGCGCCGGACGTCGAATTTGCCTCTGCCGCCCTTCCGTCCGGTTTTAGCCAGTACAGCGGCCAGCTTGCCATCCGCTGCACTAAAAACGCGGCCTACACCGTCAACCTCGCCAGCACTAACGCCAGCGTCGGCGACTGGCGGCAGATGAGCCAGCCCATTGCGAACCAACCAACCGCCTGGCTGCAGTATCAGTTTTACCAGCCCAACG
This sequence comes from Klebsiella sp. CN_Kp113, assembly GCF_040064585.1. Taxonomy (NCBI): domain Bacteria; kingdom Pseudomonadati; phylum Pseudomonadota; class Gammaproteobacteria; order Enterobacterales; family Enterobacteriaceae; genus Klebsiella; species Klebsiella sp. CN_Kp113. Next base: position 85,347 of record NZ_JBEAID010000034.1, read on the forward strand.
GCAGCGCCTGGACGGAAAGCAACAATCTCAGCGTAACCGGCTCCGGCGCCGCGCAGTCCGCGAACTACACCCTCAAGATTAACCCGACCCAGAGCAACCAGCCTGCGGGAACCTACAGCGATACCGTACTGGTGACCGTGAGCTACTAAAACGTTAGCAGACGATTTTTTGTAAAAGAAATGTTTAGGAAATTATTGTTGTGGTATAAGAAAAAAGCCCCGAAAAAAGCGACTGGGGTTTTGCAATGGAATCTGCGGTTTGTGAAAAACAGATAAAAAGAGACCGAACACGATTCCTGTATTCGGTCCAGGGAAATGGCTCTTGGGAGAGAGCCGTGCGCTAAAAGTTGGCATTAATGCAGGCTAAGTCGCCTTGCCTTATAAGAATAGTTTACCGTGTCAGGTTTTCCAGTCCGCGACAAAAGTGGACGAATAATTCGTATCAAAATTGCTGATGCCAACAAAAAACCGCCACGCCCGGTATCGGGGGATGGCGGTTTTTTTCATGTAAATACAGCGGGATGCAGGCGGCGATCAGCAGAGCTTCTGCGCGCGCTCAATAAAGGGCGCCAGGCTCATTTTTTGTCCCGGCTGCTGCGGATCGTCAATCTGGATCACAGAAATCGGCTGCGCGTTGGTTTTACCGTCTTTCATCTGCTGTTCGGCGATGTCGTTTAGCGGGTACTGCACCAGGGTACTGGGATTAATGGCGAACAGCGCGTTGCCCGGACGGCAGGTCAGCATCACCTCTTCGCGGTTAAACGCCCAGCTCTCCTTACCCACCTCAAAGCGGCTTACGGTAATCACCTGCGGTGCCGCCAGCGCAGCGCCAGAACTTGCCAGTAACAACATTGTCAGAACGATTTTTTTCATGATTTAACCAGTTTATTCAGAAAGGTTCCCAGGTGGCAAACAGGCTGACGGCAAATAGCGCCAGCGCCCCCAGCGCAATTTCTATCTGCGTGGTGCGCACGATGAGCTGCTCCGCTCGCGTTCCGCCTGCCGACATGCGTGGCACCAGAACATACCGGTTCACCAGCGCAATTGCCACCATTGCCGCCACCAGCGCACATTTGAACAACAGCATACGCCCCCAGGGCGAGGTGCTGATAAGTCCACCCTGGATCAGCAGCGCATTTACCACGCCGCTGGCGATGGCGCCGGCAACCGCCAGATGCCCGTAGCGCGAAAAACGCATCATGGTGCAGATGGCCGCCTGCCGCCAGCGACCGTGCGCCAGGCGAAGACAGTAGATAAACGGCAGCAGACCGCCAAACCAGCTGGCCACGCAAAACAGATGAAGCGCATGGTTGGTTCGCTGCACTATCCCCAGCCAGCCATCGTTCATTGCGGCATGCCCGACGCCGGCCAGCAGCAGCAGCTGAGCGCAAAACAGCACCAGCAGCAAACGTCCCGGTCGCCGGGGCTTCAGCCAGACCACCGCCAGCGCCACAAAGGCGAGTAAAATTTGCCATACCCACACGCCGCCAAACTGCGTCCCGGCCACCGCCTGCCAGATAGCCGGCTGCCAGACGTCCGGCCAGCCGTTGCCCATCAAGCCGCCCTGCGCCATCAGCATCAGCAGCGCCGACAGCGCGCTTGCTGATAATAAATAGCGCATCAGCGGATAGAAGCGCTGCATCATCAAACGACGTAAGGCCACCGGCGCCCACCATGCGCCGTAGAGGACGCAGCCGAAAGCGACGATCAGCGAAATGAAATGGATAAAGCGTAAGCTGACATAGACTCCACTCAGCATCGGCTTACTTCACGGTAAAGGTGTATTGCCCTTTCGTCTTGTGGCCATCAACGGAGACCACGTGCCAGTTAACGGTATATTCGCCCGGCGTCAACGCCTGCTCAACCGGTACCGTCAGCTGAGCCTTATTGCTGTCGCTGCGGACGGGTTTACCGAGGGTGATGGTCTTCTGCTGCGGCCCGGTGAGGGTTACGCCGCTAAACTGCGTTTCGATGCCTTCGGAGAAGTTCAGGGTCAGCGCCTGCGGTGAAGCGTTCACCACGGTATTGGCCGCCGGAAGCTGTTGTTGTAGATGGGCGTGGGCCGATGCGCCTGCTGCGGTCAGGCAACCGGCGAGAAACAGAGACAGACGCAGCGCGCGCCCGGCGATGATTGGCATAGTTGTCATTCCTTTTTGTTATGTATGTAGCACAGAGAATAACCCTGTATAATGGCGCAGTCGAGCTAAGCGTCTGAGACTTGCCTTTTTGCCGCGTGCTTAGTACTTTTTGCGGCGTTATCAGAGGAGAAACCGATGGAAAAGAACCTGGCTAAACTATCCCAGGAGGAGATGGACAAAGTGAATGTCGATCTCGCCGCGGCGGGCGTCGCGTTTAAAGAACGCTACAATATGCCGGTGGTGGCTGACTTAGTCGAAAGAGAACAGCCCGAGCATCTGCGCGGCTGGTTTCGCGAACGTCTGATCGCCCATCGACTGGCCTCCGTTTCGCTCTCTCGCCTGCCCTATGAACCGAAACAGAAATAATTCCCGTCCCCTGCGGACATCCACGTTGGCAAGACCCGCGCATTCTATTACGCTGGTTTCTTTGGCCTGGAGCGAGCCATGCTGCGCGTAATCGATACAGAAACCTGCGGATTGCAGGGAGGCATTGTTGAAATCGCCTCGGTAGATATTGTCGACGGACACATCACCAATCCCATGAGCCACCTGGTTCGCCCCGACCGGCCTATCAGCCCGCAGGCGATGGCGATTCACCATATCACCGAAGAGATGGTCGCCGATAAGCCGTGGATCGAGGAGATTGTGCCGCTGTATATGGGCAGTCCGTGGTATGTCGCCCATAACGCCAGCTTTGACCGCCGGGTGTTGCCGGAAATGCAGGGCGAGTGGATCTGCACGATGAAGCTGGCGCGCCGCCTGTGGCCAGGCATCAAGTACAGCAATATGGGGCTGTATAAATCGCGCAAGCTCAGCGTCGCGACGCCACCGGGACTGCATCATCACCGGGCGCTGTACGATTGCTATATCACCGCGGCCCTGCTGCTCGATATCATCAACACCTCCGGCTGGACGCCTGAGGAGATGGCGACCATTACCGGCCGCCCGGCGCTGCTCTCCACCTTTACCTTCGGCAAATACCGCGGCAAGCCGGTCTCGGAAGTGGCGGAAAACGATCCTGGCTATTTACGCTGGCTGTTTAATAACCTGGATCGCATGAGCCCCGAGCTGCGCCTGACGCTGAAGCACTATCTCGGGGAGTAATCGGCGCTATACCTCCGCCTGGCCCGGCAGCGTCCCCTGCGCCAGGCCAATCAGAAACGCATACTCCAGCGCCACGCCTTCATAGCTTTTGAAGCGGCCGGATTTACCGCCGTGGCCGGAATCCATATCGGTACACAGCAGCAGCAGGTTATCGTCGGTTTTCAGCTCGCGCAGTTTTGCCACCCATTTTGCCGGCTCCCAGTATTGTACCTGCGAATCATGCAGGCCCGTGGTGACCAGCAAATGCGGATACGCCTGAGCCTGCACGCCGTCGTACGGGCTGTAGCTTTTCATATAGCGGTAATAGGCTTCATCCTGCGGATTCCCCCACTCTTCAAACTCGCCGGTGGTCAGCGGAATCGACTCATCGAGCATGGTGGTGAGGACATCGACAAAGGGAACCTGGGCCACCACGCCGTGGAAGAGCTCCGGCCGCTGGTTCACTGCAACGCCCATCAGCATACCGCCGGCGCTGCCGCCCATGCCGTAGCAAAAACGCGGATCGCCGTAGCCCTGCGCCAGCAGCGCATCGCAGACGTCGAGATAATCGTTGAAGGTATTTTTCTTGCACAAAAACTTACCGTCTTCGTACCACTGCTGTCCCAGCTCGCCGCCGCCGCGAATATGGGCGATAGCGAACACAAAGCCGCGGTCGAGCAGGCTCAGGCGGCTGGCGCTGAAATCCGCATCCATGCTTGCGCCGTAGGAGCCGTAGCCGTACACCAGCAGAGGGCTGGCGCCCTTGCGGAAATGTTCATGACGGTAGACCAGCGAGACCGGGACTTCGACGCCGTCGCGGGCGTTGATCCACAGATGCTCGCTGCGGTAGTGGCTGGCATCGAACCCTTTGACTTCCTGCTGTTTCAGCACCCGCCGCTCGCCGGTATTCATATCCAGCTCAAACAGCGTATCCGGCGTCGTCATAGAGGAGTAGCCGTAGCGCAGGCGGGCGGTTTCCGGCTCCGGATTATAGGCAAGCCAGGTCACATAGGCCGGATCGTCAAAGGCAATGCCCTGGGACTCTCTTGTCTTACGATTGATCTGACGCAGGCTGGTCAGCCCGCGCTGGCGCTCTTCCACAACCAGCCAGTCGGTAAACAGGGTAAATCCTTCCAGCATGACTTCGTGACGCGGCGCGATCAGGGTCTCCCACTGCTGCTCATCGCGCAGGGTAGTACGATAAAGGCCGAAGTTCTTACCCTCACGGTTAGAGCGCAGATAGAAAGCGTGCTGATAGTGATCGAGGCTATATTCATGATCTTTACGCCGCGGTAGAAAACAGACCGGCTCGGCGTCGGTCATTTCCGCATTGAGCAGCAGCACTTCGCTGGTGGTCGCGCTGGCCAGATAGATCACCACAAACTGCTGGGAAGTCGTCTTGTGCACGCTGACGTAAAAAGTATCGTCCTGCTCTTCATACACCAGAACATCCGCACTGGCCGGCGTCCCCAGACGGTGGCGCCAGACCTGATACGGCAGCAGCGTGGTGGGATGTTTACGCACGTACCACAGGGTCTGCGAATCGTTACTCCAGGCAAAATCAGGCGAGACGTTCTCCAGCACTTCCGCAAATTGCCGGTCGTCGTTTAAGGGAAAGAAGCGCAGGCTATACTGGCGTCGGGAGAGATAGTCTTCCGCCACCGCCATCAGGCTGTTGTCGGGCGAAACGCCTAATCCGCCGAGGGTATAGAATTCGCTGCCGGCCGCACGCTGGTTGCCGTCAAGCAGGACGTCCCATTCATCCCACTCCTCTTTGACTACCGGCTGGCGTTGATAAATCGCGTACTCGCAGCCCGGCTCGTAGACCTGACGGTAACGATAGCCATTTTTGCTGTAGGGGGCTGACACTTCGCGCTGCGGAATACGGTCGATAATCTCCTTGAGTACCCTGTCCTGCAGGCTACTTTGCGAAGACATCACTTTTTTGCCGTACTCATTTTCCTGGCGCAGATAATCCAGCACTTCCGCCTGCGAGCGATCGTCATCGCGCAGCCAGTAGTAATTATCGATTCGCGTGTCGCCATGTAATGTCATGGCATGGGGGATCCGTTTCGCTTTTGGTGGCATCTGCTTATTCTTCTGCGGCTTGTATTGAGTACTAAAATTTTCAGGCTGCTTCAAAGCAGCCTGAAGGGTGACGTGACTACACAATATATAAGGGTGGCAAAAGTCGCCAGCGATGCAAGCGAAACGTGCGGATTTAGAGCGTTACGGCCTGTTTTTGCGCCTGAATATCCCTTTCGATATCTTCACGCGCTTCCTGCGGGAGCTTCAGCGCTTCGCCGAGGGCGTTCAGATAGCTGCGTTCCATAAAGTGGTCAATATCAATGACCGCGCAGCTGATATAGTAAACTTCAAGCGCCTCTTGCTCGCTGCTGATACCCTGCGCCAGGCTCTGCGGGTCGAGGGGCTGCGCCAGCGCCCGGTCAATTAACACCCGGCCCTGGACGTCGACGTTTGCCGCACGCAGCTGCTCTTCGATATTTGCCCGCTCGCGTTCGTCAATATGTCCATCGCTTTTGGCGGCGAAGACCAGCGCCATAATCAGCCGTTCGCTGCGGGCGTCGAGTTCGGCCGGTGCGGGAGATGGCGCCTGTGCGGGCGCGACATCAGCCGATGCCTGCTGCGCGCTGGCGCGCATCTTCTGCTGATATTTATTCCATAAAACGCTGCCCGCAACCGCGCCGCCGCCGACCAGCAGCGCACCGGTGCCGTATTTGGCTAACAGCTTGCGCGATGATTTGCTGGCGACCAGCAGCCCGGCCAGCCCGCCGAGCGCGCCCGGCAGGAGTAAATTTTTGCCGCTTGATTGATCGTCAGATGAAGAAGACCGTCCCTGCTGACCCAGCAGAGACTGCAGTTGATTAAGCCAGTTAGCCATACATTTCCTCGTTGCGCGATAAGCGATACCATCAGCCTAAACGACGCGACGTCAGGAAACGTTATCGGCAGCTAAAGATGAGCAAATGTCGCGCCGGGAAGCGCGGGAGCCTGCCGCCAGAAGCGCTGGCGGCGGCAGCGTAGCTCAGGCCGCTTTCGCTTTGCGCGGCTTCGCCGGCGCCGGGGCTTCAGATTCGACGACGTCGTCGGTCTTGTCGCCCTCTTCTGCTTCTGCGCGATCGGCTGGCGCCTCGGCGGCGCCCTCGGCTTCCGGCAGCTTACCGGAGCGCAAAATATGGTTGAGGGTGTCTTTACGTTCGGCCAGCCACATCGCCATGCTATCGCGCTGCTCTTCATCGAGCGTTAGCGGGCATTCAACCAGCCAGTCGTTCAGTACTTCCGCCAGATCGAGCATTTTGTCATAAGCATCGGCCTCTTTTTTGCTGGCAAAAGACATTTTTTCCTCACCTTCGCGAATCACTACATATTTAATTTCAACCGCCATGATGCAGCCTCTCAGTACTGTACTTTTATACAGTATATCAAATTTCTTCCCCGAACTCAAATGACGCGCATAAAGACATGCGCAAACGTTTTCGTTTATAATGCGGCGCATGTTTTTTTACTGCGGAAGAGAGTTATGACTGTATTAGGTACGGCGCTGCGCCCGGCGGCAACAAAGGTAATGCTGTTAGGTTCCGGCGAACTGGGTAAAGAAGTGGCCATTGAATGCCAGCGCCTGGGAATTGAGACCATCGCCGTCGATCGTTACCCTGACGCTCCGGCCATGCAGGTCGCACACCGTTCGCACGTCATCAATATGCTGCACGGCGAAACGCTGCAGGCACTGATTGAGCAGGAAAAGCCTGACTTTATCGTGCCGGAAATCGAGGCCATCGCCACCGATACACTGGTCGCGCTGGAGCAGGCCGGGCAGAAAGTCGTCCCCACCGCGCGCGCGGCAAAGCTCACCATGAATCGCGAAGGGATCCGCCGCCTGGCCGCTGAAGAGCTGAAGCTGCCGACCTCCGCCTACCGTTTTGCCGACAGCGAACCCGCCTTCCGCGAAGCCGTCGCCGGGATAGGCCTGCCGTGCATCGTCAAGCCGGTAATGAGCTCATCGGGTAAAGGCCAGAGCTTTATTCGTTCCAGCGAACAGCTGGCTGACGCCTGGCAGTATGCGCAGCAGGGCGGCCGCGCCGGAGCCGGACGCGTTATCGTTGAAGGCGTGGTGAATTTTGATTTCGAGATTACCCTTCTCACCGTCAGCGCCGCGGATGGCGTACACTTCTGCGCGCCGGTCGGTCATCGCCAGGAAGATGGCGACTATCGTGAATCCTGGCAGCCGCAGCAGATGAGCGCGCTGGCGCTGGAACGCGCGCAGGAAATCGCCCGTCAAGTGGTGCTGGCGCTGGGCGGCTACGGCCTGTTCGGCGTCGAACTGTTCGTCTGCGGCGACGAGGTGATTTTTAGCGAAGTCTCGCCGCGCCCGCACGACACCGGTATGGTCACGCTGATTTCACAGGACTTATCCGAGTTCGCCCTGCACGTTCGCGCCTTCCTCGGCCTGCCGATTGGCGCGATTCGCCAGTACGGCCCGGCGGCCTCGGCGGTGATCCTGCCGCAGCTAACCAGCCAGAACGTCACTTTCAGCAATATTCAGGCCGCGGTCGGCGCGGGACTGCAGCTGCGTCTGTTCGGCAAGCCGGAAATTGACGGTTCGCGTCGTCTGGGCGTGACGCTGGCGATAGCCGATAACGTTGAGGAAGCGGTTGCGCGCGCCAAAGCGGCGGCGTCAGCGGTCGTGGTCGCAGGATAAAAAAAAGCCCGGTCGCAGACCGGGCCTCTGGTGAGTGCGCGAAGATTACTTCGCGCCTTCTACCGCCTCACGAGCCAGTTTGGTGATACGGTCGTAATCACCGGCTTCCAGCGCATCCGCCGGCACCAGCCAGGAGCCGCCGATGCACAGTACGCTGTTCAGCGCCAGATAGTCGCGATAGTTCGCCGGAGAGATGCCGCCAGTCGGGCAGAAGCGAATGTGCGCGAACGGGCCGCCAATCGCCTGCAGCGCTTTCACGCCGCCGTTTGCTTCCGCCGGGAAGAATTTGAACTCTTTCAGGCCATACTGCATACCCAGCATCAGCTCGGATACGGTGCTGATCCCCGGGATCAGCGGAATGGTGCCTTCGCCGGTCGCCGCTTTCAGCAGGGATTCGGTCAGGCCAGGGCTGATAGCAAACTGCGCGCCCGCTTCGGTCACTTCTTTCAGCTGCTCAACGTTGGTGACGGTACCGGCACCGACAATCGCTTCCGGGACTTCTTTGGCGATCGCGCGGATAGCGTCCATCGCGCACTCGGTACGCAGGGTCACTTCCAGTACGCGTACGCCGCCTGCAACCAGCGCTTTCGCCATTGGCACAGCGTGTTCCAGCTTTTTCACCACGATTACCGGTACTACCGGGCCGGAGGTGAGGATTGCTTCTGCAGTTGTTTTCCAGTTTTTCATCAGATTTTCTCTCGCCAGATCTATAAATCGAATCGTCTTAAAAATTGATGCAGGTTGCGCCCTGTTCTGCTCCGGAGAGTTTCTCACGCAGCGCACCGAACATTTCCCGGCCGGTTCCCACGCGCGAACCGCTCAGGTCAGGAATATGCGCCTGACGCGCGGCCAGCTCTGCGTCATCAACCAGCAGCGTTAGCTCGCCCGTCTGGCCGTTGACGCGGATGATATCGCCATCGCGTACCTTGGCCAGCAGGCCCCCATCGTACGCTTCGGGCGTCACGTGGATTGCCGATGGCACTTTGCCTGATGCGCCGGAGAGACGACCATCGGTTACCAGCGCAATTTTGAAACGGCGGTCCAATAATACACCAAGTGGCGGCATAAGTTTATGTAATTCTGGCATGCCGTTCGCTTTTGGCCCCTGATGACGGACGACAACCACGCAATCTTTGTCGAGCAGCCCCGCTTCAAAGGCGGGCAGTACGTCATGCTGGCTCTCGAAAACCACCGCAGGAGCTTCAATAATCTGGTTTTCAACCGGCACGGCGGAGGTTTTCATGACCGCGCGTCCGAGGTTACCGCTCAACACTTTGGTGCCGCCGTGGCGAGAGAACGGTTTGTCAAACGTGGCGATAACCTGTTCGTCCAGCGGCGCGGTCGCCCCTTCGCGCCAGTCAAGTTCGCCGTTATTAAGCCAGGGCTCCATGGTGTAGCGAGAGAGGCCGAAGCCGGCCACGGTGTGAACATCTTCATGCAGCAGGCCGCCTTTCAGCAGCTCGCGCACCAGCACCGGCACGCCGCCAGCCGCCTGGAAGTGGTTAATATCCGCCGGGCCGTTCGGGTAGAGGCGCGCCAGCAGCGGCACCACGTCAGAGAGATCGGAGAAATCATCCCAGTTAATGATGATCCCTGCCGCCCGCGCCATAGCCACCAGGTGCATGGTGTGGTTGGTGGAGCCGCCGGTTGCCAGCAGCGCGACAATCCCATTGACCACCACTTTTTCATCAAACATTTTGCCCAGCGGCATCCACTCGTTACCGTTGCCGGTCAGGCGGGTCACCTGGCGGGCGGCGGCGGCGGTCAGCGCTTCGCGCAGCGGCGCATCCGGATGCACGAATGACGATCCGGGCAGCTGCATCCCCATAAACTCAACCACCATCTGGTTGGTATTGGCGGTACCGTAGAAGGTACAGGTGCCAGGCGCATGGTAAGACGCGGCTTCGGACTCCAGCAGCGCCATACGATCCACTTTGCCTTCCGCATAGAGCTGACGAATGCGCACTTTTTCTTTATTCGCCAGGCCGCTGGCCATCGGCCCGGAAGGGATAAAGATGGACGGCAGGTGGCCGAACGACAGCGCAGCCATCGCCAGGCCGGGGACAATTTTATCGCAGACGCCGAGGTAGAGCGCGCCGTCAAACATGTTGTGCGACAGGCCAATCGCGGCGGACATGGCAATCACTTCGCGGCTGAGCAGCGACAGCTCCATCCCATCCTGCCCCTGCGTCACGCCATCGCACATCGCCGGAACGCCGCCGGCGACCTGGCCTACCGCGTTCGCGGAGTGCAGCGCTTTGCGGATAATGTCCGGATAGCGCTCATAGGGCTGGTGGGCGGACAGCATATCGTTGTAGGAGGTAATGATGGCGATGTTATTGCGCAGCATGCTTTTCAGCGAGGCTTTGTCATCCGCCTGGCAGGCGGCAAAGCCGTGGGCCAGGTTACCGCATGCCAGCTGGGCGCGATGAACGGTGTCGGTTTTGGCCTGGTTAATCCGGGCGAGGTAGGCTTCGCGGGTATCGCGCGAGCGTTCGATGATGCGATTTGTTACCCGTAACATTTCAGAATTCATAAAGGCTCCTCAAATTTCATCTGTCCGGCCGCAGCGCTTTAGCGGTACTTTTAGGGGCTTAGGGCACCAGTACTGGGGCTCAGGGGCAAAATATCTGCAGGCAGTGTAATAAAAAAAGCCCCGGGGGTGAATCCTCCGGGGCTTAAAAGATTAAAAATTACGCGACTTGCTGCGTCAGATCATGTTACCGGTAAAATAACCCTGACGGAGGAGCTGGCGATTACTCAAACTCGTTCCACGAACGACCGTCGCGGGTGATCATCGCCACGGAGGCAACCGGCCCCCAGGTACCCGCCTGATACGGTTTCGGCGAATCGCGATCGGCAGCCCAGGCTTCAGTGATGGAGTCGACCCACTTCCACGCCTCTTCCACTTCATCACGACGGACGAACAGCGCCTGGATACCGCGCATCGTTTCCAGCAGCAGGCGCTCATAGGCATCCGCCAGGTGGGTTTGATTAAAGGTTTCCGAGTAGCTCAGATCCAGCTTGGTGATCTGCAGGTTATGCTTGTGGTCAAGTCCGGGAACTTTGTTCAGCACCTGGATATCCACCCCTTCATCCGGCTGCAGACGAATGGTCAGCTTATTCTGCGGCAGCTCTTGCCAGGTCTCTTTGAACAGGTTCAGTTCCGGCGTTTTGAAGTAAACCACGACTTCGGAACACTTGGTCGGCAGACGTTTACCGGTACGCAGGTAGAACGGTACGCCCGCCCAGCGCCAGTTGTCGATATCCACGCGGATCGCCACGAAGGTTTCTGTATGGCTGGACTTGTTGGCCCCCTCTTCCTCGAGGTAGCCCGGCACTTTTTTGCCCTGGGCAAAACCGGCGGTGTACTGGCCGCGCACCGTTTTTTCACGCACGTTGGTGCGGTCAATGCGGCGCAGCGATTTCAGCACCTTCACTTTTTCATCGCGGATGCTATCGGCAGTCAAATCTGACGGCGGGGACATGGCAATCATGCACAGAATTTGCAGCAGGTGGTTCTGGATCATGTCGCGCATCTGCCCGGCCTGATCGAAGTAGCCCCAGCGGCCCTCAATGCCCACCTCTTCCGCCACGGTGATCTCGACGTGATCGATGGTGCGGCTGTCCCAGTTATTGACGAACAGCGAGTTGGCAAAGCGCAGCGCCAGCAGGTTCAGCACCGTCTCTTTACCCAGATAGTGGTCGATACGGTAGACCTGGCACTCTTCAAAGAACTCACCTACCCGATCGTTGATCTCGCGGGAGGTCTCCAGGGAGGTACCCAGCGGTTTCTCCATCACCACGCGGGCCGGCTTGGCGTTCAGCTTCGCTTCACCCAGACCTTTGCAAATTGCGCCAAAGGTGCTCGGCGGCATGGCGAAATAGTTAATGGTCACCCGCTCTTTTTGATCGAGCATTTTGCCCAGGCGAGTAAACGCTTTGGTATCGTTGACGTCAAGGTTACAAAAATCCAGACGCCCGCTCAGGGTCTCCCACAAACCTTCATCGATTTTCTCCTTCATGAAGGTTTCCATCGCTTCACGCACTACCTTGGTGTAAGCGTCTTTGTCCCAGTCGGCGCGACCGACGCCGATGATGCGGGTGTCAGGGTGGATCTGGCCCGCTTTTTCAAGCTGATACAGGGAAGGCAGCAATTTACGTCGCGCCAGGTCACCCTTCGCGCCGAAAATGACCAGATCGCATGCCTGGGCCGTTTGCGTTACCGCCATGTCATTCTCCTTAGTTGATAGCCCGGTGCTTATGCCAGACTATAGTTGTATTTGTAATTTTCTTTCACTGCATCGTACTGTGTTTACGAATTTCCCGAAACCCTCAGCGGCCGTTCCCGCTGCTAAATCGCACAGGGTGGAAAATAGAGGCTGAGATTTTGGGCATGCGGCTAATATTGTTCGTTGTTTCGACCGATTATCAGTTAGTAAAATACGACTCTGATCATGTAATGAAAAAAAACAACATATTTTCAGGTCATTCCTCACCGTTTCCGACTACGGAGGGGTATATTCTTGCTAAAACGCCTGATGATTTCACCCATTAATGAAATCGCTTCCATTGATGAGCGCCCGATTACCCATGAATATGCTGGAAAAAATCCAGTCCCGGCTGGAACACCTTAGCAAATCTGAACGCAAAGTGGCGGAAGTCATCCTTGCTACCCCCGCGCAGGCCATTCATTCAAGTATTGCCGCCCTGGCGCTGGAAGCCGGCGTCAGCGAGCCTACGGTTAACCGTTTCTGCCGCAGCCTGGAAACGCGCGGTTTCCCGGATTTCAAACTGCATCTTGCACAAAGCCTGGCTCACGGTACGCTCTATGTTAACCGCAACGTCGATGAAGACGACAGCGTTGAGTCCTATACGGGAAAGATATTTGAGTCAGCCATGGCCAGTTTAGATCAGGTCCATCATTCTCTCGACATGTCGGCGATCAATCGCGCGGTTGACCTGCTCACGCAGGCGAAGAAAATCGCCTTTTTTGGCCTGGGCTCTTCGGCCGCCGTCGCCCACGACGCGATGAACAAGTTTTTCCGTTTTAACGTGCCGGTGATCTATTCCGACGACATCGTCCTGCAACGCATGAGCTGTATGAACTGTAATGACGATGATGTGGTGGTGATCATCTCGCATACCGGCAGGACTAAAAGCCTGGTGGAGCTGGCGCAGCTGGCCCGCGAAAACGATGCGATGGTGATCGCGATTACCTCCCCCGGCACGCCGCTTTCCCGGGAATCAACGCTGGCGATTACCCTGGACGTACCGGAAGATACCGATATCTATATGCCGATGGTCTCCCGCTTAGCGCAGCTGACGGTGATTGATGTCCTGGCGACCGGCTTCACCCTGCGGCGGGGAGCAAAATTCAGAGATAACTTGAAGAGGGTCAAGGAAGCGCTCAAGGAATCGCGCTTTGATAAAGAGCTCAGCGTACACAGCAATGACCAATAAAAGTAGAAACAAAGCACTATCCTATTACACCGTCGGTAACGTTCCGGTATAGCGACTTTGCTCGTCGGCGCTACCGAATCCATGTTCACGCAACACCAAAGTTGTTTCAGTCAACGGAGTATTACATGTCCAGAAGGCTTCGCAGAACCAAAATCGTGACTACCTTAGGCCCGGCTACCGACCGCGATAACAACCTTGAGAAGGTTATTGCCGCAGGCGCTAACGTGGTACGTATGAACTTCTCTCACGGCACCGCGGAGGATCATCAGATCCGCGCGGATAAAGTCCGTGAGATTGCGGCGAAACTGGGCCGTCATGTCGCGATTCTCGGTGACCTACAGGGGCCGAAAATCCGCGTTTCCACCTTCAAAGAAGGCAAAATTTTCCTCAATATCGGCGATAAATTCCTCCTCGACGCAAACCTGGGTAAAGGCGAAGGCGACAAAGAGAAAGTCGGCATCGACTATAAAGGGCTCCCGGCTGACGTGGTTCCGGGCGACATTCTGCTGCTGGACGACGGCCGCGTACAGCTGAAGGTCCTGGAAGTTCAGGGCATGAAGGTGTTCACCGAAGTCACCGTCGGCGGACCGTTGTCCAACAATAAGGGGATTAACAAGCTGGGCGGCGGCCTCTCTGCCGAAGCGCTGACGGAGAAAGACAAAGCGGACATCATCACCGCCGCCAAAATTGGCGTCGATTACCTGGCCGTTTCCTTCCCGCGCTGCGGCGAAGACCTGAACTACGCTCGTCGCCTGGCGCGCGATGCCGGCTGCGATGCCAAAATCGTCGCCAAAGTCGAGCGCGCGGAAGCGGTATGCGATCAGGACGCGATGGATGACGTGATCCTCGCCTCCGACGTTGTCATGGTGGCCCGCGGCGACCTCGGCGTGGAAATCGGCGATCCGGAGCTGGTCGGCATCCAGAAGGCGCTGATCCGCCGCGCCCGTCAGCTGAACCGCTCGGTCATTACCGCGACGCAGATGATGGAGTCGATGATCACCAACCCGATGCCAACCCGCGCCGAAGTCATGGACGTGGCGAACGCCGTGCTGGACGGCACCGACGCCGTGATGCTGTCGGCAGAAACCGCCGCGGGCCAGTATCCGTCTGAGACCGTTGCCGCGATGGCGCGCGTCTGCCTCGGCGCGGAAAAAATCCCCAGCCTCAACGTCTCCAAGCACCGCCTGGACATTCAGTTCGATAACGTGGAAGAAGCCATTGCGATGTCCGCCATGTACGCGGCGAACCACCTCAAGGGCGTCACCGCTATCATTACCATGACGGAATCCGGTCGGACCGCGCTGATGACTTCCCGCATCAGCTCCGGCCTGCCGATTTTCGCGCTGTCTCGCCACGAGCGCACGCTGAACCTGACCGCGCTGTATCGCGGCGTGACCCCGGTGCATTTCGATAGCGTCAATGAAGGCGTAGCCGCTGCGCACGACGCGGTAACGCTGCTGCGTGATAAAGGCTATCTGGTGACCGGCGACCTGGTTATCGTCACTCAGGGTGACGTGATGAGCACCATCGGTAGCACCAACACCACCCGCATTCTGACCGTCGAGTAAGCCTCTCCATTTACCTGCCAGCGCCGCAGCTGGCAGGTATTTTTTGCCCCCTCGCCCGCTAAACTACGCAAGCCAGCTCAACAATAGCGTGGCGGTAATCACCGTCGACGCGCCGCCGATACGGGTGGCTATCTGGGCAAAAGGCATTAATCCCATTCGGTTTGATGCCGAGAGAATGGCGACGTCTCCCGTCCCCCCAAGCCCGCTGTGGCAGCTGGTGACGATGGCCGCTTCGACCGGATACATATTCAGCCGAGAAGCGATAAGAAAGCCGCTTAGCGCCATCGCAATGACGATTGAGCCACAAACCACCACGTAGCCAACCGAGAAGACCGCTACCACGCTTTCCAGAGGAACATACAGCATTCCCAGGCCTATCATCAGCGGCCAAACCAGCGCGGCGGAGACAAACTTGTAGCAGCTGTGCGCCCCGAGCTCCATCGCCGCCGGGATAACCTTCGCGTATTTGCAAAATACCGCGGCCAGAATCATCAGCACCGGCCCCGGAATATGCACCACCTTTTCCAGCAGACCGCCGACGATAAAAAACGCGCAAATCATTAATAATCCGGCCCCCATCAGCTGGAAATCCGTGGGCTGCGCGCGCTGATTTTGCGCAAAGACGCTGTTATCTTCATGGCTGCGAATTAACATTCCGCTGCCGGAGAGCGAAGGACGTCGCGTCCCCATGCGCGCCAGAAAACCGGCGCAGATGATGGCGAAAATGTTGCCCACCACGGCAGCCGGCGCCAGCTGCGCCACGTAAACGTCGGGCGTTTGCCCGAGAATGGCTGAATAGGCCAGCGACAGAGGCAGGATCCCTTCACCGATACCGCCGCCGATGATCGGCACGATAATAAAGAAAAAGGTGTGGTAGAAACTGTAGCCAACCAGGCTGCCCACCAGCAGGCCGGTTAAGATCGCCGCCCCGGTCCCCACCACCAGCGGGACAAACATACGTACCATTCCCTGAATCAGGATGGTTCTGTTCATGCCCAGAATGCTGCCGACGACCAGGCAGGCGATGACGAAATAGAGGAGGTTGGCCTCTTTCATCAGCAAGTGCACGGTATCGAGGGTATGCGCTTCGAACATGCCGAAATAGACCAGCACCGACGGCGTCATCAGGCACAAAATGGCCGGGCCGCCAACCTCCTTGAGGATCGGCACCATTCGGCCAATTTTAGCCAGCGCGAACCCCAGGGTCATGATTACCGCCAGACCGCCAATCATGTTCTTCGGCAGCAGGCCTGCGGTCGCGGAGATGGCAACAATTGCGGCTATCCCGATAAAGAGCACCAACGGCACGGCGCCGACCTCAATATTGGATAAAAGTCGTGGCGCCTGCCCGCTCGGCAGCGTTTTATCTATCGGGTGGTTGAGTGAGTTATTTTCCATATTTTTACCTGAATAATGATGTCACGTAGGGTATCGACGCAATATTAAAAGCGCGCAATCAAATAAATAAAAAAGTGCCAGGCAAAATACCAATGAAACAAAAAAACGTTAGCACAGGACGTTAACATTAAAAATAAAATCCAGGTTTTACTGTCGTGCTTTGTGACTAAAGCATAATATTTATTTTAAGTAATTTAATTTATTATCCTGAAACTAAAGTTACCGGCATCGGTATAATTGAATAGCAGAGAGATAAAGTGATGATTCTGTCCTTTTTTCTCTATTTGTAAGTAAAGTATTTAAGGCGAAATTATTTAAACCCCAGCGACTGTGATGACTATCACCTTTTAAATATTATGGGATCGCTAGATTAAAAAAACACAACGTAGCCGATAATATATTTTCAGGACATCTTATGCCTTCACTGCTCTTAGAATCCCTTTTTCCCCTGGTGTTTATCATGCTGCTCGGATGGCTAAGCGGTAAGCTGGGCTATACCCGCCGCGAGGATGCGTCCGTACTGGCCACGGTGGTCATTCGTTTCGCGCTTCCCTTCCATCTTTTTATCGGCGCACTGAATACCCATCCCGATAAGATGAAAAACTTCACCTTTATGGCGGTGTTAGTCATCGGTCTGATGGGGTCATATATCCTCACGCTCCTGATCTCACGCTATGTTTTTCGTCATGATATTAAAACCAGCGCGATTCAGTCCCTGGTGTGCGCGTTCCCCGACATGGCCTACTTTGGCGCTCCCGTGCTTGCGGTGCTGATTGGTCCGGAGGGTTTTCTCGGCGTGCTTATCGGTAACCTGGTGACCAGCGTATTGATGATCCCCCTGACCATCATCCTGATTCGCATGGGTGACAAGCGCGGCCGCGCTGACGCGGAACAGCCTAATCCGCTGCGGCTTATCCTGCAAAACCTGTTTAAAGCCGTCCGAAACCCGATCGTCTGGATACCGATTTCCGGGGTACTGCTCAGCCTTGCCGGAGTACAGCTGCCGCACATGCTGAGCATGCCCATTGAGATGGTGGGAAAAGTGGCGGGCGGCCTCTCCCTGTTCGCCCTTGGGCTGCTATTTTACGGCGAACGTCCTACGGTCAATATTCAAACCTGTACCAATATCAGCATCAAGAATCTGCTCCAGCCGGCCATGATGGCCGTAGCCGGCCTCGCCTTCGGGCTCAGCCATAGCCTGATGCAGCAGGTCATTATCATCGGCGCGACGCCTTCCGCCATTGCGGCAGGGATGTTTGCCCTGCGCAGCGATACCTATATCGAGCCCGCCTCATCCTCTATTTTGCTCGGTACCGCAGTGGGCGTCGTCACTGAAGGATTCATGATTTATTTAATCTCTTAATCACTGAAATAAAGCCCGAAGAATTCCGGAAATTATTTATTATGATATTCAGGAGTCATCAAATGTTAGCCACAGAAACCTTATATACGCCCTATAACGGCGCCGTGCTGCTGGAAAACCCGTTATTAAATAAAGGTCTCGCGTTTACTGAAGGTGAACGGACCGCGTTTAATCTTCAGGGTCTGCTGCCGCATAATGTCGAAACGATTGAAGAGCAAACCGCGCGCGCGTGGGGGCAGTTTTGCCAGTTTAAACGGGATATTTCGCGCCATATCTACCTGCGAAATATTCAGGATACTAACGAGACCCTATTCTATAATCTGCTGCGCAGCCATATGAAAGAAACGCTGCCGATCATCTATACCCCAACGGTAGGTGAAGCATGTGAACACTTCTCTGAAATTTATCGCCGGGGACGCGGTCTGTTTATTTCATGGCCTAACCGTCACAACATTGATGAGATGCTGCAGGGCTTTTCCCGCAATGATATCAACGTTATTGTGGTGACCGACGGCGAGCGCATTCTTGGCCTCGGCGACCAGGGGATTGGCGGCATGGGGATCCCGATTGGTAAACTCTCGTTATATACAGCCTGCGGGGGTATACACCCGGCATCAACGCTCCCCATTATGCTGGACGTGGGCACCAACAACGCCCAGCATCTTGAGGACCCGCTGTATATGGGCTGGCGTCATCCGCGTATAAGCGACGAGCAGTACATGGAATTTATGGACATGTTTGTCCATGCCATCACGCAGCGCTGGCCCAATGTGCTACTACAGTTCGAAGATTTTGCGCAAAAAAACGCCACCCGGCTTCTTAACCGCTATCGTCACCAGCTGTGCTGTTTCAACGATGATATTCAGGGCACGGCAGCCGTGACCTCAGGTACGCTGATCGCTGCCGCCGCTGCTGCCGGTACGCGGATCCGCGATCAGCGCGTGGTGTTTCTCGGCAGCGGATCGGCCGGATGCGGGATAGCGGAAAAAATCATTGCGCTGATGGTTGATGACGGGCTCTCAGAGCAGGAAGCGCGCAATCGCATCTTTATGGTCGACCGCCCTGGCCTGTTGACCGATGAGATGCCGGATTTGCTGGACTTCCAGCAGGGCCACGTCACGCCGCGGAAAAATCTTACCCGCTGGGATACCAGTGCGGCCCACCTGTCGCTGATGGATGTTGTACGCAACGTCCATCCCACCGTACTGATTGGCGTATCCGGCCAGCCGGGACTGTTCAGCGAAGAGATTATCAAAGAGATGCACCGGCACTGCCCGCGTCCGATTATTATGCCGCTGTCCAACCCGACCTCCCGCGCCGAAGCCCAGCCGAAGGATCTGCTGGAATGGACCCGGGGGAATGCGCTAATTGCCACCGGCAGCCCGTTCGCGCCCGTATTCTATGACGGTAAGACCTACGATATCGCCCAGTGCAACAATGCCTATGTTTTCCCCGGTCTGGGGCTAGGGATTCTGGCCAGCAAAGCGGCGCGCGTGACCGAAGGGATGCTTATCGCCTGCAGTAAAACCCTGGCCGCCCACTCGCCTTTGGCCACCCGCGACGCCGGCGGATTACTGCCGCCGGTCGACGAGATTGAGATGATTTCCCGGGCAATTGCCGCAGAGGTCGCACGCGCGGCTCAGCAGGATGGCGTCGCGCCGCAGATTGACGAGGCTCAGCTGGCCGCGAATATCGATAAAATGTTCTGGCGAGCGCGCTACACCGCGTATAAACGATCGCCATTTTGATCGCCATCCCAGACACATATTACGGGAAGCGCGCCGGCTTCCCGCCGCACCGGGAAACCCCGCATGATTAATGTGCTGATTGTCGATGATGATTCCATGGTGGCCGAGCTGAACCGGCTGTTTCTCAGCCGGGTGGCGGATTTCCACTGCTGCGGCGTGGCCCCCACGGTCCGCGAAGCCAGGGAGATGCTCAGCCATTTGGCGCAGGTCGATCTGGTGCTGCTGGATGTCTACATGCAGCAAGAGAACGGGCTGGATCTGCTGCCCGCGCTACGCGCCGATGCGCGAAATATTGATGTCATTATGATTACCTCCGCTGCCGATAGGTGCACGGTTCAGACGGCGCTGCATTATGGCGTGGTCGATTACCTGATTAAACCGTTTCAGTTTCCGCGCTTTGAGGAGGCGCTGTTGTCATGGCGTAAAAAGCGCGATCTGAAGAATGCGAAATCCAGCTACGCCCAGGCCGATGTGGACAGCCTGCTGCGCAGCGGGGTTCAGCAGCAGGAAAGCGCACGCCGCTTGCCGAAAGGGCTTACGCCGCAGACGCTTCGTCTGGTGTGCCAGTGGATTGACGCCTGGCAGGAACGTGACTTTTCGACCAATGAACTGGCCGCGGCGCTGCAGATATCCCGGGTCTCATGCCGCAAATATCTGATTTGGCTGGAGCAGATAAATATCCTCTACACCACCAACCATTACGGCATCACCGGTCGTCCGGAATATCGTTACCGGCTCGTTGCCGATCATTTGGCGCTACTCAAACAATACGGCCAATGAACCCGGTGAGGCCATTGGCTGCGATTTTCACCCCTGATGCGGCTTCTTCTTGGGGTACAGCTCTTTACGCTTGTAGGGCTCGATTTCACCCGGCTTGCGCGTTTTCAGCAGCTTGAGGATCCAGGTGTACTGCTCGGTATGCGGCTTCACGAACACTTCCACCTCTTCGTTCATCCGCCGGGCGATAGTGTTATCGTCCGCCTCCAGCAGATCGTCCATCGGCGGGCGCACCAGCACCGTCAGACGATGCGTTTTACCATCATAGACCGGGAACAGCGGTACGACGCGGGCGCGGCAGACTTTCATTAAACGGCCGATCGCCGGGAGCGTCGCTTTATAGGTGGCAAAGAAATCAACAAACTCGCTGTGCTCGGCGCCGTGATCCTGATCCGGCAGATAGTAGCCCCAGTACCCCTGACGCACCGACTGAATAAACGGTTTGATCCCGTCGTTGCGCGCGTGCATACGTCCACCGAAACGACGGCGCACGGTATTCCAGACGTAATCAAATACCGGATTGCCCTGATTATGGAACATCGCCGCCATTTTTTGCCCGCCGGAAGCCATCAGCATCGCCGGAATATCCACGCCCCAGGCATGGGGAACCAGAAAGATCACCTTCTCGTTGTTTCTCTGCATCTCATCGATGATCTCTTTGCCCTGCCAGTCGACGCGAGAAAGAATGCGCTGCGGGTCGCGCAGGCCTAACTCCGCCATCATGACCATCGCCTGCGGCGCGGAGGCATACATTGCATCAATAATGGCTTCTCGTTCCTGCTCACTCTTTTCCGGGAAACAGTACAGCAGGTTAATCTGCGCCCGACGGCGCGAACTCTTTGCCAGGCGCCCCACAAAGCGCCCCATTTTGCCGAGAATCGGATCGCGGAAAGAGGCCGGCGTCAGAGCGATACCGGCGAAGGCAAAAACCCCTAACCACGCGCCCCAGTAGCGCGGTAGTAAAAAGGATTTTTCAAATTTTGGAATAAATTCAATATTATTTTTTTTCGTTTCCATGCCCAATCCGCAGAATTTCCGCTCAATAAAGATAATGGGTTAGTTTAGCGATACGTTGAGTAACGTACAAAAGAAAAAGCCGGCGCGCAGCGGGCACCGGCTTTAACTGACGGAAGGTTAGTCAAACCGCAGCTGCGGAATCACCTGTTTTGCCTGCGCCAGATAATCGGTACGGTCGGAACCGCTGAGCCCTTCCGTACGCGGCAGTTTCGCCGTTAGCGGGTTGACCGCCTGCTGGTTGATCCACACTTCATAATGCAGATGCGGACCGGTAGAACGCCCGGTGTTGCCCGACAGCGCAATACGATCGCCGCGTTTCACCTTCTGCCCGGGTTTGACCAGCAGCTTACGCAGGTGCATATAGCGGGTGGTATAGGTGCGACCATGACGGACGGCGACGTAATAACCTGCCGCACCGCTACGTTTAGCCACCACCACTTCGCCATCCCCTACCGACAGCACCGGCGTACCCTGCGGCATCGCAAAATCGACGCCACGATGCGGCGCGACGCGGCCGGTCACCGGGTTCAGACGACGCGGGTTAAAGTTCGAAGAGACGCGGAACTGACGTGCGGTCGGGAAGCGCAGGAACCCCTTCGCCAGGCCGGTACCGTTGCGGTCGTAGAATTTGCCATCCTCAGCGCGGATCGCGTAATAGTCTTTACCCTCCGAGCGCAGGCGCACGCCAAGCAGCTGGCTTTGCTCGCGCTTACCGTCGAGCATTTCACGCGACATCAGCACGGAGAATTCATCGCCTTTTTTCAGCTTACGGAAGTCCATCTGCCACTGCATGGCTTTGATCACCGCGCTGATTTCGGTACTGGTCAGGCCGGCATCGCGAGCGCTGGCGACGAAGCTGCCGCCTACGGTACCTTTCAGTACGCTATTGACCCAGTCGCCTTTTTGCAGCTCGCTGCTCATTTTGAAACCGTTTGCAACCCGATCGTAGGTGCGGGTTTCGCGGCGCGACATCTCCCAGGTCAGGCTTTGCAGGTCACCGTCCGCCGTCAGGGTCCAGGAGAGCTGTTGACCAATTTTCAGATTACGCAGCTCTTTATCCACCGAGGAGAGCCGGGCGATATCGCCCATATCAATGCCGTACTGATTAAGAATGCTGCTAAGCGTATCGCCGGTCGAGACCACATATTCGTGGCCACCGGAATCGCTATCCGCCTTGTCATCCAGCTCGTCCTGAGGGATAGCCTCTTCTTCCTGAGGCGCCTGATCGATGGGTTCCGAAGCTTCTGGCAGCAGCGAACGAATTTCGCTTTGTTCCAGCTCGATGGTTCTGGTGATGGGGGTGGATTCAGGATGGTGGTAAATGTAAGGCCGCCAGACGGCGACCGCTAATGTAAGAACGCTAAGCGACCCCAGCATAACGCGGTGAGGTCGTGGCAGATTGTTAAATGCCTGAGTGACAGCGCGGGCTATCTGTTGCACGTATTCACTTCCTCGTTATTCTCCTTTCAGGCAGCTTGAATACTGATTCGCCATCTGGCTCAGGAATTGCGGGTAACTCTCTTTACCCAGCTTAATTCCGATTCCAAGTGGATCCAGGGTTCCCATGCGCACGGACGTTCCCCTGGCAACAGCTTCGATGACCGCTGGCCTGAACTGTGGCTCAGCAAAAACGCAAGTTGCTTTTTGCTCAACCAGCTGTGTTCTGATTTCGTGTAAACGCTGCGCACCAGGCTGGATTTCAGGGTTGACAGTAAAATGGCCCAGAGGGGTCAAACCGTAATGTTTTTCAAAGTAGCCGTAGGCGTCATGAAAAACGAAATATCCCTTCCCTTTCAGCGGTGCCAGCTCGGTCCCAACCTGCTTGTCGGTTGCGGCTAATTTTGCCTCAAAATCCTTCAGGTTGGCGTCAAGTTTGGCTCGACTCTGCGGCATAAGTTCCAATAATTTATCGTGGATTGCAACCGCCGAAAGGCGCGCTATCTCTGGGGAAAGCCACAGATGCATGTTATAGATGCCGTGATGGTGATCGTCGTCACTATTTTCCCCGGCGCCATGGTCATGACCGTGATGGTCGTCGTCGTCGTCGGTGCCTTTCATGAGTAACGGTTTCACGCCGTCAAGCTCGGCAATCGTCACCTTTTTGTTTGGCGCAATGCTTTGCGTTGACTTATCCATAAACGCCTCCATCTCTGGACCAATCCAGACCACTAAGTCTGCGTTCTGTAAGCGTTTTGCATCCGATGGCCGCAGCGAATAGTCATGCTCCGAGGCCCCGTCCGGCAGCAGTACCTGCGTCTGTGTCACCCCATCGGCGATAGCGGAAGCGATAAAGCCCAGTGGCTTAAGGGAAGTGACAACCGCGGCGCTGGCCAACGGCGCATGGGCGAACAAAAAAGCGGCGCTAAGTCCAGCGCAAAGAAGCGTATTTTTATGTAACATAATGCGTCTAATCATCGTATAGAATGAGAAAGATGTGATATTATAACATTAACTGGCTTGTGCAACCTCTAATTTGATATGACAAATCTTGTAACTCTGGAAAACGTCGCGGTCGTTTATGGCCAAAGGCGCGTGCTGTCTGACATTTCGCTAACGCTAAAGCCGGGCAAAATTTTAACCTTACTGGGGCCAAACGGCGCCGGTAAATCGACCCTCGTGAGAGTGGTTCTGGGGCTGGTAGCACCCTCGGAAGGGATTATCAAACGCGACGGGCATCTGCGGATCGGCTATGTGCCGCAAAAGCTGCACCTTGATGCTACCCTGCCGCTGACCGTCAGCCGCTTTATGCTTTTACGTCCGGGAACGCACAAACGCGACATTCTGCCAGCGCTTAAGCGCGTGCAGGCCGGGCATCTGATCGACGCCCCTATGCAGAAGCTTTCCGGCGGAGAAACCCAGCGGGTACTGCTGGCACGGGCGCTGCTCAATCAGCCGCAGCTGCTGGTGCTCGACGAGCCGACGCAGGGCGTTGACGTCAACGGCCAGGTGGCGCTTTACGATCTGATTAACCAGCTGCGCCAGGAGCTTGATTGCGCCGTACTGATGGTTTCTCATGACCTGCATCTGGTGATGGCCAAAACCGACGAAGTGCTGTGCCTGAATCAGCATATTTGCTGCTCCGGCGCGCCGGAAGTGGTCTCTATGCACCCGGAATTTATCTCGATGTTCGGCCAGCGCGGCGCGGAACAGCTAGGGATCTATCGCCATCATCATAACCACCGCCACGACCTGCAGGGGCGGATTGTACTGCGTCGGGGAAATGACCGTTAATGATTGAATTACTGCTCCCCGGCTGGCTGGCCGGAATGATGCTCGCCTGTGCGGCGGGTCCGCTGGGATCGTTCGTCGTCTGGCGCCGGATGTCCTACTTCGGCGATACCCTGGCCCACGCCTCTCTGCTCGGCGTGGCTTTTGGTTTACTGCTCAACGTCAATCCGTTCTATGCGGTCATCGCGGTGACGCTGCTGCTGGCGGGCGGCCTGGTGTGGCTGGAGAAACGCCCCCACCTGGCGGTAGACACGCTACTCGGCATCATGGCGCACAGCGCGCTGTCGCTGGGCCTGGTGGTGGTCAGCCTGATGTCAAACGTGCGCGTCGATCTGATGGCCTATCTGTTCGGCGATCTGCTGGCGGTGACGCCGGAAGATTTGATCTCCATTGCGATTGGCGTGGTTATCGTGCTGGCGATCCTGCTCTGGCAATGGCGCAACCTGCTGTCGATGACCATTAGCCCGGACCTGGCGTTTGTTGATGGCGTTAAGCTTCAGCGGGTCAAGCTGCTATTGATGCTGGTGACCGCGCTGACCATCGGCGTGGCGATGAAGTTCGTCGGGGCGCTGATTATCACGTCGCTGTTGATTATTCCCGCCGCAACGGCCCGCCGCTTTGCCCGTACGCCGGAGCAAATGGCGGGAGTGGCGGTTGGCGTGGGAATGATTGCGGTTACCGGAGGATTGACCTTCTCGGCGTTCTACGACACGCCGGCGGGGCCTTCCGTGGTGCTGTGCGCCGCGCTGCTGTTTATTTTCAGCATGAGCAAGAAACCGGCCGCCTGACGCTTATGCGCCCGCCGCCATTGGGCTCACGGCCGTCTGCGGACGTTGTAGCCCGGCTAAGCGGAGCGCAAGCCGGGGAAATAGCTGAAGCGGTATTGCGGTTTGATGTCCCGGCTTGCGGCGTGAACGCCTTAGCCGGGCTACTGGCCTCTGCAGTCTGCCGTTTTATAGCCGGACAACGATTACGGCATTTCCGGCGGCGTAATGCCGAAGTGGGTCCAGGCCCGTACCGTCGCCATTCGCCCGCGCGGCGTACGCTGTAAAAAGCCCTGCTGGATCAGATACGGCTCCAGCACGTCTTCAATGGTTTCCCGCTCTTCACCGATGGCCGCCGCCAGGTTATCCAGGCCGACCGGCCCGCCAAAGAATTTATCGATGACCGCCAGCAGCAGCTTACGGTCCATATAATCAAAGCCTTCCGCATCCACGTTGAGCATATCCAGCGCCTGAGCGGCAATCTCCTCAGAGATACGCCCGTCGTAGCGAACCTCGGCAAAGTCACGCACCCTGCGCAGCAGGCGGTTGGCGATTCGCGGCGTACCGCGCGCGCGGCGCGCGACCTCCAGAGCCCCCTCTTCGCTCATCTCCAGTCCCATATAGCGGGCGCTGCGGCTGACAATATGCTGCAGGTCCGGGATCTGGTAGAACTCCAGGCGCTGAACGATGCCAAAACGGTCGCGCAGCGGTGATGTCAGCGAGCCGGCGCGAGTCGTCGCGCCAATCAGGGTAAACGGCGGCAGATCGATTTTTATTGAACGCGCCGCGGGCCCTTCGCCAATCATGATATCCAGCTGATAATCTTCCATTGCCGGATACAGGACTTCTTCGACCACCGGCGACAGGCGGTGGATCTCGTCGATAAACAGAACGTCGTGGGGCTCAAGATTGGTCAGCATCGCCGCCAGATCGCCCGCCTTCTCCAGCACCGGGCCGGAGGTGGTGCGCAGGTTAACGCCCATCTCGTTGGCGACGATGTTTGCCAGGGTGGTTTTCCCCAGCCCCGGCGGGCCAAAAATCAGCAGGTGATCGAGCGCGTCGCCGCGCAGCTTCGCCGCCTGGATAAAGATCTCCATTTGCGAACGGACGTGCGGCTGGCCCACGTACTCTTGCAGCAATTTAGGACGAATTGCGCGATCGGCCGCCTCTTCAAAACCGCTGCTGTCCGCCGATACCAGCCTGTCTGCTTCAATCATCCCTTACCTCACAACGCGGCGCGGAGCGCTTCGCGAATTAGCGTTTCACTGTTGGCATCCGGGCGTACGATTTTGCTGACCATCCGGCTGGCCTCCTGAGGTTTATAGCCCAGCGCCACCAGCGCGGCAACCGCTTCCTGTTCAGCATCATCGTCAGACGGGCCGGCCGGCGACGTCAGGACCAGATCCGCTGCCGGCGTGAACAGATCGCCGTGTAGTCCTTTGAAGCGGTCTTTCATCTCGACAATCAGGCGTTCCGCGGTTTTCTTGCCGATACCCGGCAGCTTCACCAGCGCCGCCAGCTCCTCGCGCTCAACGGCATTGACAAACTGCTGCGCCGACATGCCGGAAAGGATCGCCAGCGCCAGCTTCGGACCGACGCCGTTGGTTTTAATCAGCTCTTTAAACAGCGTGCGCTCCTGCTTGTTGTTAAAGCCATACAGCAGCTGTGCATCTTCACGGACGATAAAGTGGGTGAAAATGATCGCCTCTTTACCCACGTCCGGCAGCTCATAGAAGCAGGTCATCGGCAGATGAACCTCATAGCCTACGCCTCCCGTTTCAAGTAAAACCAGCGGGGGTTGTTTTTCGAGAATGATGCCTCTGAGTCTGCCTATCACATGGAGCTCCTGGATTAAGGGCCGAAAGTCTAATGCGGTATCATAAAAAAAGGCTGGATAGATATCCAGCCTGATTTCAGGTTATCGTAAGCGTCCGCGCGCCAGGTTCAGGCGGCTTTCGCCGATCTGAGCCGCGTTCTGGCTGACGTGGCAATGGGTGATGGCGATGGCTAAAGCATCTGCCGCATCCGCCTGCGGGTTAGCCGGCAGCTTAAGCAACGTGCGCACCATGTGCTGCACCTGGCTCTTTTCCGCGCTGCCGATGCCGACAACGGTCTGCTTTACCTGCCTGGCGGCGTACTCAAAGACCGGTAGGTCCTGATTCGTCGCCGCGACAATCGCCACGCCGCGCGCCTGGCCGAGCTTCAGCGCCGAGTCGGCGTTCTTTGCCATAAACACTTGTTCGATGGCGAAGTAGTCCGGCTGGAACTGGGTGATAATTTCCGTCACGCCCGCATAGATAAGCTTCAGGCGAGACGGTAAATCATCCACTTTCGTGCGAATACAGCCGCTGCCGAGGTAGCTCAGCTGGCGTCCAACCTGGCGGATGACGCCATAACCAGTGACGCGCGACCCCGGGTCAATGCCGAGAATAATGGCCATCACGCGCCTCCGGTTAGTGGTTTAACGGTCGGCAACATTAGAGCGTTGCGGCGACCTCATCAGAGATCTCGCCGTTGTGATAAACTTCCTGCACGTCGTCGCAATCTTCCAGCATATCGATCAGTCGCAGCAGTTTCGGCGCAGTTTCCGCGTCCATATCCGCTTTGGTTGACGGGATCATCGAGACTTCAGCGGCGTCCGCTTTCAGGCCGGCGGCTTCCAGCGCATCGCGTACCGCGCCCATCTCTTCCCAGGCGGTATAAACGTCAATCGCGCCGTCGTCATAGGTCACAACGTCTTCCGCGCCCGCTTCCAGCGCCGCTTCCATGATCGCATCTTCGTCGCCTTTCTCGAAGGAGATAACGCCTTTTTTGCTGAACAGGTAGGAAACGGAACCGTCGGTCCCCAGGTTACCGCCGGTTTTGGTGAAGGCATGACGTACTTCCGCCACGGTACGGTTGCGGTTGTCGGACAGACATTCAACCATTACCGCCGTGCCGCCAGGACCGTAACCTTCATAGATGATGGTTTCCATGTTCGCATCATCATCGCCGCCGACGCCGCGCGCGATAGCGCGGTTCAGGGTGTCGCGGGTCATGTTGTTGCTCAGCGCTTTGTCGATTGCCGCGCGCAGACGCGGGTTAGAGCCCGCATCGCCGCCGCCCAGACGCGCGGCGGTGACCAGCTCGCGAATAATTTTCGTAAAGATCTTACCGCGCTTGGCATCCTGTGCCGCTTTGCGGTGCTTGGTGTTGGCCCATTTACTATGACCTGCCATAAAAAACTCTCCAAAAAAAAGCGCGCCCTTTCAGGCGGCGTTAATTACAAATTCTTCAATCGCCTGCCGGTTGCTCCAGGACTTGGTCAACGTGGCGGCTTCCGCCGCGTCAACCCAGCGATAGTCCAGATGTTCCGTAAAGACAATCTGGCGTTCATGGGGGAGCGCAAGACGGAACCAAAACTCCGTATTGCGCTCAACGCCCGGCGCATAGCGATGACGTAAATGAGAAAATATCTCGAATTCTACCGTACGCTGACAATCAACCAAAGCCAGCTGCTCGCAGGCAACATCGATGGCGACCTCTTCCATAACTTCACGCGCGGCAGCCTGCGGCGCGGTTTCTCCCTCTTCCAGGCTGCCGGTAACCGACTGCCAGAACGCGGGATCGTCGCGCCGCTGCAACATCAGCACCCGCTTCGTATCTTCGGCGTAAATCACCACCAGTACGGAAACGGGGAGCTTGAATGACATCTTACTTATTCTCCAGAGACTCTTTTGCCTCTTTCGCCACCACCTGAATACCGAGTTCGCTCAGCGATGCCGGGTTAGCGAAGCTTGGCGCTTCGGTCATCAGGCAAGCGGCTGCGGTCGTTTTCGGGAAGGCGATAACGTCACGGATATTATCGGTACCGGTCAGCAGCATGGTCAAACGGTCGAGGCCAAAAGCCAGGCCCGCGTGCGGCGGGGTGCCGTATTTCAGCGCGTCCAGCAGGAAGCCAAACTTCTCGCGCTGCTCCTGCTCGTTAATGCCCAGGATGCCGAACACGGTCTGCTGCATCTCACCGCTGTGAATACGCACGGAACCGCCGCCCACTTCATAGCCGTTGATGACCATATCGTAGGCGTTGGCCACCGCGTCTTCCGGCGCGGCTTTCAGCTCTGCGGCGGACATGTCTTTCGGCGAGGTGAACGGATGGTGCATCGCGGTCAGGCCGCCTTCGCCGTCGTCTTCAAACATCGGGAAGTCGATAACCCACAGCGGCGCCCATTTGTCTTCGTCGGTCAGGTTCAGGTCTTTGCCCAGCTTCAGACGCAGCGCGCCCAGCGCGTCGGCGACCACTTTTTTGTTATCCGCGCCGAAGAAGATCATATCGCCATCCTGCGCGCCGGTGCGCTCAAGGATCGCTTCAACGATGTCGGCGTTAAGGAATTTAGCCACCGGGCTGTTGATGCCTTCAAGGCCTTTCGCCCGCTCGGTTACTTTAATATAGGCCAGCCCTTTCGCGCCGTAGATCTGGACAAACTTACCGTATTCGTCGATTTGCTTACGGGTCAGCGCAGCGCCGCCCGGTACGCGCAGCGCGGCAACGCGCCCTTTGGCGTCGTTAGCCGGGCCGGCGAAGACGGCGAATTCCACCGCTTTCACCAGATCGGCGACGTCCACCAGCTCCATCGGGTTACGCAGGTCTGGTTTGTCAGAACCGTAGCGGCGCTCGGCTTCGGCGAAGGTCATGATCGGGAAATCGCCCAGATCCACGCCCTTCACTTCCTGCCACAGGTTGCGCACCAGCGCTTCCATGACTTCGCGCACCTGCCCGGCGGTCATGAAGGAGGTTTCCACATCGATCTGGGTAAATTCCGGCTGACGGTCGGCACGCAGGTCTTCGTCGCGGAAGCATTTAACGATCTGATAGTAGCGGTCAAAACCGGACATCATCAGCAGCTGCTTGAACAGCTGTGGAGACTGCGGCAGCGCGTAGAATTTCCCTTTATGCACGCGGGATGGGACCAGGTAGTCGCGCGCGCCTTCCGGCGTGGCTTTGGTCAGCATCGGCGTTTCGATGTCGAGGAAACCGTGGTCATCCATAAAGCGGCGCACCAGGCTGGTGATTTTCGCACGGGTCTTCAGGCGCTGCGCCATTTCCGGACGACGCAGATCCAGGTAGCGATATTTCAGACGCGCTTCTTCGGTATTGACGTGGTTGGAGTCCAGCGGCAGCGCTTCAGCGCGGTTGATAATCGTCAGATCCGATGCCAGCACTTCGATGGCGCCGGTGGCCATATCGCTATTGATGTTTTTTTCGTCACGCGCGCGCACGGTACCGGTGACCTGGATGCAGAACTCATTACGCAGTTCAGAGGCCAGCTTTAATGCGTCGGCACGATCCGGATCGAAAAACACCTGTACGATGCCTTCGCGGTCACGCATATCGATAAAGATAAGGCTACCGAGATCACGACGACGGTTGACCCAACCACACAGAGTCACTTGCTGCCCTACGTGGGACAGACGAAGCTGCCCGCAATATTCTGTACGCATGAGATATCCCTTAACTTAGCCGCAGGCGGATTGTTGCCTGTCTTGCAGGCGACGAGGTCGCAGCTTTAGCTGATGTCACAACTGAATGAAAAAAGGCGGCTATTATACTGGAAATTATGGCGCACGATAAGCCCGGCGCAGCGCGCAGCGTTGCTTTGCTGCGCGCTTATTGCTTGTACTCACAAAAATTAACAAAATTTGTTACCCTCGGGCGAGATCGGCAACGGTATTGTAGCGACCTGACAACAGAAGAAGATACGGGGATATCATGTTAGAACTCAATGCAAAAAAAACCGCGCTGGTGGTTATAGACCTGCAGGAAGGCATTTTACCGTTTGCCGGCGGCCCGCATCGGGCTGACGACGTGGTTGAGCGCGCCGCGAGTCTGGCCAAAAAGTGCCGCCAGCAGGGTTCCCCGGTGGTCATGGTTCGCGTTGGCTGGTCGGCGGATTTCGCCGAAGCGCTGAAGCAGCCTGTCGATGCCCAGGCAGGAGCCCATACGCTACCGGAAAACTGGTGGACCTATCCCCTGGCGCTGGAAAAACAGGAGAGCGACATCGAAGTCACCAAACGCCAGTGGGGAGCCTTTTACGGCACCGACCTGGAGCTGCAGCTTCGCCGTCGCGGTATCGATACGATTATCCTGTGCGGTATCTCAACCAATATTGGCGTCGAATCGACGGCGCGCAACGCCTGGGAGCTGGGCTTCAATCTGATTCTCGTTGAAGACGCCTGCAGCGCAGCAACGGCTGAACAGCATCAGGGCAGCATGACGCACATCTTCCCGCGTATTGCCCGCGTGCGCAGTACCGAGGAGGTACTTGCCGCGTTATGATCTATATTGGGCTTCCCCAATGGGCGCACCCGAAGTGGGTGCGCCTGGGTATCACCAGCCTTGAAGAGTATGCCCGCCATTTTAACTGCGTGGAGGGCAACACGACCCTGTACGCTTTACCAAAAGCTGAGATTGTCAGCCGCTGGTATGAACAAACCCACGATGATTTTCGCTTCTGCTTCAAGTTTCCGGCCACCATTTCGCACCAGGCATCGCTGCGCAACTGCGACGACTTAAGCCACGAGTTTTTCACCCGCCTGGCGCCGCTGTCATCGCGCATTGGTCAATACTGGCTGCAGCTGCCGGCCACGTTCGGCCCTCGGGATCTTCCCGCGCTCTGGCAGTTCCTCGACAGCCTGCCGCGCGAATTCAGCTACGGCGTTGAGGTAAGGCATCCGGAGTTTTTCGCCAAAGAGGAAGCGGAACAGCAGCTCAATCGCGGGCTGCATCAGCGAAACGTCAACCGCGTGATCCTGAAGAGACCTTTCTATTGATACACTAAAAAGATGGGATTTGTAGCGGGGGTATTAAGCGGCTTCAATCAGATGAGACAGGGCAATCATTCGGATTCGTTCTTGCGTGTGACCTGCTAAACGGTACTTCTTAACCAACGAGTAACCAATCTCATCAAGACGGTTAAGAGCCTTATCAGACAGCTTCACAATGATGTTATTTCGGTTGTCTCCACCCTCAGAGTGGAACGGTGCAACGGCTGCTGAAGCGGTTACACGTGCTATCTGTGGTTTAGGCTTAGGCGGCTGTCTACGTGTCTTTGAACAGTCCACACAACTACCCGATGAGACATAACGGATAAGTGAGCCGCAATGAATACACGGCTTATCGGAGTTAGTGAAAGTATTAGCCATTTAAGAGTCCTTCTAAGTAGCTGGTGATTCGTGCTTGCTGGCAACAGGGGCTGCCATCGTTTGAACGGCGAAACAGCTTATCCATTAACTGAGGGTGAATCTTACCGATAAGGTTAGCCCCGATGATTAGACAGCCGTTAGAGTCGTAATAGGTAATTGGTTCGTTAATCGTATCTTCCATTTATCAGCCCCCGCTTACCATCTGTTTAATAGCCTCTTTCAAGGCTGCATCCCTTTTCTGCTCAAACGATGGCTTAGGCTTCACCTTATACGTGGTGACCGCTTTAGCTGGCTTCACAGTTGGTTTACCTGAAGCAAGTAGCTTATAGGTTGATTCACTGATTTCTGTTTGACCGTTGAAATATTTAAATTCCATTGAGTCAGTAAGATGATTATAGCTGCCACGTTTTGACAGCCCTTTCATTGGAATACTTGAATCGCCACGGATAATCTAGACACTTCCGAGCCGTTGATAATACTGGTTTTC
>NZ_JBEAID010000035.1:0-115527 GCF_040064585.1 Klebsiella sp. CN_Kp113
AGTACTCGGCTACGAACCGAGCGGTCGGAGGTTCGAATCCTCCCGGATGCACCATCTTCTCCGAGATAGCAGCTACGCTGTTGTTTCACGGTCTGCGAGATAATCGCCAGCACCAGGGAGGATAACGTTGCTTCAGCAACGGCCCGAAGGGCGAACCGAGTGAGTCATCCTTCCGGATGCACCATCTCTTACTTGATACGGCTTTAGCAGCGGTATCAATATCGGCAGTAAAGCAAGTTTCCCGATGCATCCGTAGCTCAGCTGGATAGAGTACTCGGCTACGAACCGAGCGGTCGGAGGTTCGAATCCTCCCGGATGCACCATCTTCTCCAGGATAGCAGCCACGCTGTTGTTTCACGGTCTGCGAAATAATCGCCAGCGCCGGGGAGGATAACGTTGCTTCAGCAACGGCCCGAAGGGCGAACCGAGTGAGTCATCCTCCCGGATGCATCATCTCTTACTTGATACGGCTTTAGCAGCGGTATCAATATCGGCAGTAAAGCAAGTTTCCCGATGCATCCGTAGCTCAGCTGGATAGAGTACTCGGCTACGAACCGAGCGGTCGGAGGTTCGAATCCTCCCGGATGCACCATCTTCTCCGAGATAGCAGCTACGCTGTTGTTCCATGGTCTGCGAGATAATCGCCAGCACCAGGGAGGATAACGTTGCTTCAGCAACGGCCCGAAGGGCGAACCCAGTGAGTCATCCTCCCGGATGCACCATCTTCTCCGAGATAGCAGCCACGCTGTTGTTTCACGGTCTGCGAGATAATCGCCAGCCACTCTCTTTGCCTCAAAACCCCTTAAGCGCAATCATTCACCTTATTCTTCAGCACTTTTTTCATTGGCAACTCCCTCTTTCCACTATAATTTATTCCTGTATATCGATCTGATTTTGGGTGAGATAAGTGCAAGGAGAGAAATCCATGAAATGGTTCAAAGCAATATCTGCGTTTTGCGCGACGCTTCTGGTCGCCGTATCGCTGGCGGGCTGCGCAGGTTCGTCCACAAAGGAAAGTACTGGTGGGTACATTGACGATACCGTCGTGACCACCAAAGTCAAAACCGCGCTCTTCAATGATAAAGAGATTAAGTCTTCGGAAATTAGCGTCCAGACCTTTAAAGGTCGTGTACAGCTGAGCGGCTTTGTCTCATCCGCCGAAAGCGCTAAACGTGCGGTAGAAGTGACGCGAAAAGTGCAGGGCGTTCGCGTGGTGGAGAACGATTTAAGAATCAAATAAACGCATCAGATTGCATCTGTATCGACAAGGGCGCCTTCGAGCGCCCTTGTCGCATCTGCCGCTGGCAGCGACAAACCTGACCTTTTGCGTTACAGTAAGACCTCCTTAACCGGTTGGTGAGAAGACGATGTACGAACGTTATGCAGGACTGATTTTTGATATGGATGGCACGATCCTCGATACCGAGCCGACGCATCGTAAGGCATGGAACGAGGTTCTCGGACGTTACGGTATGCGTTTTGATATGCAGGCTATGGTCGCGCTTAACGGCTCTCCAACCTGGCGGATTGCTCAGGCCATTATCGAATTAAACCAGGCTGATTTAGATCCTCACCTTCTGGCGCGGGAAAAGACGGACGCGGTGAAAGCGATGCTGCTTGATAGCGTCCGTCCTCTGCCGCTGATTGAAGTGGTTAAAGAGTGGCACGGTCGTCGTCCGATGTCAGTCGGTACCGGCAGCGAGAGCGCCGTTGCTGAAGCGCTGCTGGCCCATCTGGGCCTGCGTCACTACTTCTCGGCGGTGGTTGCCGCCGATCATGTCGCCAACCATAAACCCGCTCCTGATACTTTCTTACTCTGCGCTGAGCGCATGGGCGTTGCGGCGGAAAAATGCGTGGTCTTTGAAGATGCGGACTTCGGTCTGCAGGCGGCGAAGCGCGCCGGAATGGATGCCGTGGACGTGCGATTGTTGTGAGCGACGCGCTGTCGCTGATATCGCTGTTTGCCAGCAGCTTTTTAAGCGCCACGCTGCTTCCCGGTAACTCGGAAGTGGTGTTGATCGCCATGCTCCTGGCGGGGGGGAGTCAGCCGTGGTTACTGGTTTTAATAGCAATAATCGGTAATAGCCTTGGAGGGGTAACTAACGTTATTCTGGGGCGCCTGTTTCCGCTGCGCAAAACATCGCGCTGGCAGGAGAAGGCGACCGGCTGGCTGAGGCGTTACGGCGCGGTCACGCTATTATTAAGCTGGGCGCCTGTTATAGGCGATTTGCTGTGTTTACTGGCGGGATGGATGCGCATTTCCTGGGGACCAGTGCTCTTTTTTTTATGCCTTGGCAAAGCATTACGCTATATCGTCATTGCGGCGATAACGCTTCAGGGCATGACGTGGTGGCACTAATTGGACTGACGGTTCAACCATTACAATTATGCTAATTCAAACGATTTCGACAGGCGGGAGGTCAAATTGATCCCGGACGTATCACAGGCGCTGGCCTGGCTGGAAAAAAATCCGCAGGCGCTGCAGGGTATTCAACGTGGTCTTGAACGCGAAACGCTGCGCGTCAACGCTGACGGCACGCTGGCCACTACCGGTCATCCGCAGGCACTGGGTTCAGCGCTGACTCATAAATGGATTACCACCGATTTTGCCGAAGCTTTGCTGGAATTTATTACGCCGGTTGATGGCGATATCCAGCATATGCTCACCCTCATGCGCGATGTTCATCGCTATACCGCACGCCATATTGGCGACGAGCGGAT
This sequence comes from Klebsiella sp. CN_Kp113, assembly GCF_040064585.1. Taxonomy (NCBI): domain Bacteria; kingdom Pseudomonadati; phylum Pseudomonadota; class Gammaproteobacteria; order Enterobacterales; family Enterobacteriaceae; genus Klebsiella; species Klebsiella sp. CN_Kp113. The sequence continues at coordinate 2,722 of NZ_JBEAID010000035.1, forward strand.
GTGGCCGCTGAGCATGCCTTGCTATATCGCGCCCGGCCAGGATATTGAACTGGCGCAGTACGGTACCTCTAATATCGGCCGCCTGAAAACGCTGTATCGCGAAGGGCTGAAAAATCGCTACGGCGCGCTGATGCAAACCATCTCCGGCGTGCACTATAACTTCTCGCTGCCGATGGCTTTCTGGCAGGCTAAGTGCGGCGTTGAGGATGCTGAAAGCGGTAAAGAGGCGATTTCCGCGGGCTATTTCCGCTCCATTCGCAACTATTACCGTTTTGGTTGGGTGATTCCATACCTGTTCGGCGCCTCTCCGGCGATCTGCTCATCGTTCCTGCAGGGCAAACCGACGGCGCTGCCGTTTGAGAAAGCCGGCAACGGCATGTACTACCTGCCGTATGCGACCTCGTTGCGTCTGAGCGATCTGGGCTATACCAATAAATCGCAAAGCAATCTCGGAATTACGTTTAACGATCTCTACGAGTATGTGGCAGGATTGAAGCGGGCGATTAAAACGCCTTCCGAAGAGTATGAAAATATCGGGCTGGAGAAAGACGGTAAGCGTCTGCAAATCAACAGCAACGTGCTGCAGATCGAAAACGAGCTGTACGCGCCGATTCGCCCGAAACGCGTGACCCGCAGCGGCGAAACGCCTTCCGACGCGCTGCTGCGCGGCGGTATTGAGTACATTGAAGTTCGCTCCCTGGATATCAATCCGTTCTCACCGATTGGCGTTGATGAGCAGCAGGTGCGTTTCCTCGATCTGTTTATGGTCTGGTGCGTGCTGGCCGATGCGCCGGAGATGAGCAGCGACGAGCTGCTGTGCACGCGCACCAACTGGAATCGGGTGATTCTGGAAGGCCGTAAGCCGGGCCTGACGCTGGGTATTGGCTGCGAAACCGCTCAGTTCCCGCTGGCTCAGGTCGGCAAAGATCTGTTCCGCGATTTACGCCGCGTGGCGCAAACGCTGGATAGCATCCACGGATGCCAGGCCTATCAGCAGGTCTGCGATGAGCTGGTCGCCTGCTTCGATAACCCGGAATTAACCTTCTCGGCGCGCATTCTGCGTTCTATGCTTGAAGAGGGGATTGGCGGTACCGGCAGAGAGCTGGCCGATCGGTATCGGACGATGCTGCGCGAAGAGCCGCTGGAAATTTTAAGCGAAGCGGATTTTGTCGCCGAGCGTGAAGCATCGGTACAGCGTCAGAAGAAGGTGGAGGCGGCGGATAGCGAGCCGTTTGAAGCGCTACTGGCGAGGCACGCGTAGTTTTACGAGCCGTAAAAAAGAAAACGGCCACATCACTGTGGCCAAACTTTCATCTCTGATTCAGGGATGATGATGATAATAAATGCGCGTCTTTCATATACTCAGACTCGCGGCCTCAAAAAGAGTTCATTTTATTTTAAAAAAAATCACTATCGGAGGTGAAGAATGCCGTTGTTAGATAGTTTCACAGTCGACCATACCCGAATGGAAGCGCCTGCGGTGCGTGTCGCGAAGAAAATGAACACGCCTCACGGCGATGAAATCACCGTTTTCGATCTGCGATTCTGCGTGCCAAACCAGGAAGTGATGCCGGAAAGAGGCATTCACACCCTTGAGCACCTGTTTGCCGGCTTCATGCGCGATCACCTGAACGGCAATGGTGTGGAAATTATCGACATCTCTCCGATGGGCTGCCGCACCGGGTTCTATATGAGCCTGATCGGTACGCCGGACGAGCAGCGCGTCGCGGATGCCTGGAAAGCGGCGATGGCCGACGTGCTGAAGGTGAAAGATCAGAATCAGATCCCGGAGCTGAACGTTTATCAGTGCGGAACCTACACCATGCACTCGCTGGAGGAAGCTCAGGAAATCGCTCGCCATATTATTGAGCGCGATGTCCGCGTCAACAGCAACGATGAGCTGGCGCTGCCGAAAGAAAAACTGCAAGAACTGCACATCTAGTGCTTCTGCCACGGCCCGGCGAACCGCGTCGGGCCGCTACTCCCTGACGCCGCGATGTCGACGACTTTAACCTTCAATTTTCAACACCGTTCGCTGGTGCCTTTTGCCCATGATTACGCCCATGGCGATAGCGAACCCTGGCATCAGCACGATTGCGCCCAGCTGCTGCATATCCTCAGCGGCGTGGTGCGGGTGGAAACCGCGCAGGGTTATTGGGTTGTGCCGCCGGGGCGTGGCGTCTGGCTGCCCGCCGGTACGCCGCATACCCTACGGGTGACCGGCGTCGCGGCCGCGCGAACCCTGTTTATCGATCCCCTTGCCCGGGCCGATCTCCCCTCATCCTGCCAGATAGTCCAGGTGACTCCGCTGCTGCGTGAACTGATCGTCGCGTCGCTGACGCTGGCGGAATCCTACGCGCCGGGCAGCCGCGATGAACGCATTTACGAACTGATCCTCGATGAAATTCGCGGCATGGCGGTGCTGCCGTTTGGCCTGCCGGAGCCGCAAAGCGAAGCGCTGCGCCGTTTATGCCAGAAGGTAAGAGAAGCGCCCGGCGAACCCTGGAGCAGCGCCGAGGCGGCGAAGGAGAGCAGCATGAGCGAGCGCACGCTGAATCGTCATTTTCAGCAGCAGACCTCGCTCACCTGGAGCGAGTGGGTGCGCCGGGCGAAGCTGATGGAAGCGCTGGTTCGCCTGGCACAGGGACATTCGGTACTGCGGGTGGCGCTGGATCTCGGCTACGGTAGCCATAGCGCTTTCAGCGCCATGTTTCGCCGGGTGATAGGCGTGGCCCCCAGCGACTACTTCCGCTCGCCGGCGTAATGGCCTGCGCTCATCGCATTGCACAACGCCTGCAGCGAGGCGCGCGCCACGTCGCTATCAATTCCTACCCCCCAGCGGCTGTCGCCATTCGGGAAGACGCAGCGAATATAGGCCACTGAACGGCTGTCGCTACGTTCGCCGAGGGTGTGTTCATGATAATCTTTAATCACGATGTGTTGCTTTAACAGGCCGCTCAGCCCGCTGGCGGCGGCGGACAGCAGGCCGTTGCCGCGGCTCTGTAGTCGTCGCGTTTCACCGGCGATGCGCAGGGTCGCCTGCAGAGAAAGCTGGCCGTCCTGCTGGCTATCGCTTTGGTAATCCAGCAGCGCAAGCGGCGGCTGGGGCAGAAGTCCGTAGCGGGCGCGAAACAGCTGCCACAGCGCGTTCTGGGTCATCTCTTTACCATGCGTATCGGTTTCGTGCTGAACGTGCAGGCTAAAATCCTGCTGCAGCGCGCGCGGCAGCTTCAGGCCATGATTCTGCTCAATCAGCCACGCGCTGCCGCTTTTGCCGGACTGGCTGTTGACGCGGATCACCGCTTCGTAGCTACAGCCGATATCCTGCGGGTCGATGGGCAGATAGGGCATTTCCCAGCGATCGCCGGGCCGGCGGGCATCGAACCCTTTTTTGATCGCATCCTGATGCGAGCCGGAAAAGGCGGTATAGGCGAGGCTTCCTGCCCACGGGTGGCGCGGATGAACCGGGATCTGGTTGCAGCTTTCGACAATTTCGACCACCCGGTTCATTTCGGAGAAGCTGAGCCGGGGATCGACGCCCTGGCTGTAGAGATTCATCGCCAGCGTCACCAGACAGACGTTACCGGTGCGTTCGCCGTTGCCGAACAGGCAGCCTTCGACGCGGTCGGCGCCGGCCATCACCGCCAGCTCCGCGCTGGCGACGCCGGTTCCCCGGTCGTTATGCGGATGGACGCTGATGCACACATCGGCGCGGCGCGAGAAGTGACGACAAAAATACTCAATTTGATCGGCATAAACGTTAGGCGTGCTCACTTCTACCGTCGCGGGCAGATTGATAATCATCGGCCGTTCGGCGCAGGGTTGCCAGATTTCCGCCACCGCTTCGCAAATCTCCAGCGCGAATTCCGGCTCGGTGAAGCAGAAGGTTTCCGGGGAATACTCGTATTGCCAGCGGGTCTGCGGCTGCTGTTCGCACTGCTGGCGGATAAGCCGGGTGGCGCGGGTCGCCAGCTCGACCACCTGCGCTTTGTTCATTCCAAAAACCAGCTCGCGGAACAGCGGAGCGGTGGCGTTATAGAGGTGAACGGTGGCGCGGTGGGCATCGCGCAGCGATTCGAAGGTCCTGAGGATTAAATCTTCCCGCGCCTGGGTCAACACCTGAATCGTCACATCCTGCGGGATACGCCGTTCTTCAATCAGTTGACGCACAAAGTTGAAATCGGTTTGCGAAGCCGAGGGAAACGCCACCTCGATCTCTTTAAATCCGCACTCCAGCAGCAAGTCCCAGAACTGCAGCTTGCGCGCGCTGTCCATCGGCTCGGCCAGCGCCTGGTTGCCGTCGCGCAGGTCGGTGGAGAGCCAGCGGGGGGCGCGGGCTATTTTTTGCTCCGGCCAGCGGCGGTCGGGCAGGGCAATCGGCGGATAGGGACGGTATTTTTCACCGGGTTGAGTCAGCATGATTTTCTCCTTCTTAGCGGATCTTCATCGTGCATGACAAGGCGAAAAGGTATCTCCAGCGAACTGGACATCAACTAGCGTAAACCGGACAACCTGCGTTTTGGGCAATAAAAAAGGGATCCGCAGATCCCTTCAGGTCAAACCTTAGTGCGCGCCGCCGCCGCCGCCCCCGGCGCTAAACGGCGGCCTGGCAAACCACACCAGCCCGAGCAGAAGGATAAATATCGCCGCCGAGAACCAGAAAATTTCGTTGGCGGAGATAATCAGCCCCTGGTTGGTTATCTGCTGCGCTATCCAGCCGGACGCCTGCTGTTGCGTCATCCCTAATCCCTGCAGCTGATCGTACATCTGCTGGGCGTTGGGATTATACGGCGTCACCGATTCGGTAAGCTGAGCATGGTGCAGCGCCTCGCGGTTCGTCCACATGGTGGTGGTAATCGAGGTGCCGATGGAGCCCGCCAGGGTACGCGTGAAGTTCGACAGGCTCGATGCCGCCGCCAGCCGTTCCGGCGGCAGGCCGGACAGCGTAATGGTCGTCAGCGGCATAAAGAAGCAGGCCACCGCGAAGCCCTGGATAAACTGTGGCCACGCCGAGGCGCCGAAGTCCATACCCGGTTCGAAGGTCCACGCGCGCCAGTAGAAACAGACTGCGTACATAATAAAGCTAAAGGTGACCAGCCGACGCATATCCAGCTTGTGCGCGAAGCGGCCGATAATCGGCGACAGGATAACCGGGATCACCCCGACCGGGGCCGAGGCCAGACCGGCCCAGGTGGCGGTATAGCCGTATACCTCCTGCAGTAGCTGCGGCAACAGCACGATAGCGCCGAAGTAGAGCATATAGGCGAGGCTGATACACAGGCAGCCGATGGTGAAGTTTCGCGACTTAAAGAGCGACAGGTCGACTATCGGGTTGTCGTCGGTTAGCTCCCAGACGATCAGGAAGCTTATCGCCACCACTGCGACAATGGTCAGGATGATGATCTCGTTTGAGGCGAACCAGTCCAGCTCTTTACCCCGGTCGAGCATCACCTGCAGGCTACCGATACCAATAATCAGCAGCGCCAGGCCAACGCCGTCAATCCGCCGCTGCTCGGTGCGGGTTTCGCGGTTGCGCAGGGTCTGTAGCGTCATGACCACCACGGCGATGCCAATCGGCACGTTGATAAAGAAGATCCAGCCCCAGTGGTAGTTGTCGCTGATATATCCGCCGAGGATGGGGCCGCAAATCGGCGCGACGATCACCGTCATTGACCACAGCGCCAGGGCGATAGAGCGCTTGGCGGGCGGATAGTTGCTGAGCAGCAGACTTTGCGACAGCGGGATCAGCGGACCGGCGACGATCCCCTGAATCACGCGGAAGAAAATCAGCATCGTCAGGCTGTTGGACATGCCGCAGGCCCAGGAGGCGATGGCGAACGCCACCGTCGACCAGAGGAACAGCTTCACTTCACCTACGCGTTTTGCCAGCCAGCCGGTAATCGGAATGGAGATAGCGTTCGCCACCCCAAACGAGGTGATAACCCAGGTCCCCTGGCTCAACGATGAGCCAAGGTTACCGGCGATGGTGGGGATGGCCACGTTGGCGATGGTGGAGTCCAGCACCTGCATAAAGGTCGCGAGCGACAGCGCAATGGTCATAATGACCAGCTGCGCGCCTTCCAGCGGTTTTTGCTGTTGCATTACGCTCACCCCGAATTATCCGGCGTTGGCCTGGATGATGTCGTTTATCAGCTTATTGACCGGCTCAAGGCCGATTTCGCGGGCATTACTTTCGTAAACCGGAGAGCTGCGCACCTGGCTTGCCAGCATCTCGCCGCCGCGGTCGGTGGTGTTCACCTCAACCAGGGTCGAAAGGCCGATGCGCAGCGGGTGCTCTGCCAGCTGTTTTTCATCCAGCTCGATACGTACCGGCAGGCGCTGAACCACTTTGATCCAGTTGCCGGTGGCGTTCTGCGCGGGCAGCAGCGAGAAGGCGCTACCGGTGCCCATATCGAGGCCGACCACTTTACCGGTGTATTTCACATCGTCACCGTAAATATCGCTGATCACGGTGGCCGGTTGACCGATACGCATGTGCGCCAGCTGGGTTTCTTTAAAGTTGGCGTCAATCCACAGGTTGGTCGCCGGCACGACGGCCATCAGCGGGGTGGTGCTGCTGATTTGCGCGCCGGGCTGTACGGAGCGACGAGAAACGTAGCCGCTAATCGGGCTGACGATTTTCGTCCGCTGCAGGGCCAGCCAGGCGTTACGCACTTCGGTGGCCGCTTGCAGTACCGCAGGCTGCTGTTCCAGCTTCGTGCCCAGAACGATCGCCTGATTGGCGTTATATTGCTGAATCGCCACGTCCAGTTCGGCCTGCGCGCTGGCAACCGTGTCGCGCGCGTGCTGCAGCTCTTCGCGGCCAATCAGGTTGGCGGCCCCCAGCGGAATACGACGGTTAAGGTCGGTCTGCGCCTGGGAAAGCGCGGTTTTTTTCACGTCGATGCTGGCCTGCAGCTGCTTGCTGTTGATCATCTGCTGGCGCGTTTGACGTACGCTGGCGGCCAGCTGGGTTTGCGCTTTTTCAAACGCCTGCTGGGCATCGGTCTGGTCGAGGGTGACCAGCGGATCGCCTTTTTGCACGTAGTCGGTGTTGTCGGCCCAGACTTTCGTCACGCTGCCGGACACCTGCGCCATAATTTGTACCTGATTCCCTGCCACGTACGCGTCGTCGGTCTCTTCGAAGTGACGCAGTACCAAAAACCAATAAATCCCGTATGCCACGGCAACAATAATAAAGAGCAAGGTCAGCAGCAAGAGGGCGCCTTTACGTTTCCCTTTTTTGCTGCCCGGTTGCTGCGGGGTTTGGCTCTCCGCATTTGCGCTCATGTTATTCTCCACGATCTTATTATTTCACATCGGCTGAGCCGACCTGTTTATCAGAAAGGCCAGCAGAAGATCTGCTGGCCTGTCCGTTTTCCTTGTCAATCCAGAAAAATTGTTGAGCGGTTGGTTCCGCGCTTAGCGCAGAGACTCCGCAAGCACGCCATCCTCTTCCATTTGGTCAAGGCGACCAAGCAGCTTACGGGTGATGTGCTCGAGCTGATCTTTTTCGCTGGTGCTTAAAGAAGACCAGAGTTGATGCAGGCAGTTGTGCTGCGGGGGTAACACTTCGCGCAGGAACTGATGCCCCTTTTCGGTAAGCTGTAAATGCAGGCAGCGACGATCGTTATCGCTTTCGCGGCGCTCAATCCAGCCGCGTTTTTCCAGCTCGTCGGCAATGCGCGTGGCGTTGGTACGCGAAGAGCCCAGCGCGCAGCTCAGCTCGGAAGGCTGAATGCTGTGGTTTTCCTGAGACTCGAGCGTGATCAGCGCCATAAACAATGTCTCGTTAATCCCTTGCGCTTTCAGCATCTTGTTGCGGTTTTCCAGCAATTTTCCCTGCATATGCATGCAAAGACGGGTGAGCAGAATCTCCTGAAAAGGAAAGTCTTCGTGACGGCTGGCGCGGAACTTGAGCATTTGCTCAATGGGAGTAAACGAACTATCCATTTTGGTTATGACCTCATTAATTACAGTCGATATAATAACTATTGTGACAAATAAATCAAATGAATTATTGACAGAAATTGATACTTTAAGCTTATAGCCATGTGCCGATTTTCCAGACAACACCGTAGGTTAGGGCGCTTAATAGTGTAGGCAAAATAATGCTGCGCGTTTTCCAGAAAGCCAGGCCCAGCACGGCGAAGCCAGCCAGCGTGGGCAGCAGGCGGCGGGCATCGTGGAGAATTTCCGGTACGCTGGAGACCACCAGCAGCGCGCAAATAGAGGCGATGCCGATGGTGTCCAGCAGCACGCTGACCGGCCCGCGACGCGTCGGACGCGCGTTCCCGGCGCGCAGGCGCAGCGGCAGATAGCGGAACAGATAATTTACGCAGCCGACCACGACGCCGATAATTAAAACATCACTGTTCATCGGGCATCCCCTCAATGCTGGCCTGCACCAGCGCGGTCAGACAGCCGCAGACGATCCCGGCAAGGATGGCGGCGGGAATGGAAAACAGGATGATCCCCCCCAGCGCCCCTGCCAGCGCGGCGGTTACGCTAAGCGACTGCTTGCGCTGGAAAGAAGCCAGCAAAAAGCTCATAAACAGCGCGGGAAGCATAAAGCCCAGCGCCGCTTCCACCGCCGGAAAGTCGGTCAGCAGGCCGCTGCCCGAATAAGCGCCGATCAGCGTACCGAAGACCCATGACGCCCAGGACATCAAAGCGATACCGATCATCCAGTTTTCGCTCCAGCGTCGATTGTCGCGTACCAGTTTAGCAGTGGCGGCGGCAAAGACCTCATCGGTCAGGCCGAATGCCCATACCGCGGTTTTTTTCTTGCTCAGCGCGCGCTGGATGCGGCTGCGCAGGGAAGGGCCGTAGAGAACGTGGCGAACGTCCATCGCCATGACGGTGAGCGCGGCGACCCACAGCGAGCTTCCCGCCGCCAGCATCGCGGTGATCACGAACTGGCTGGCGCCCGCGTAAATAATGCAGGAGAAGAACAGACTTTCCAGCGGAGTGAAGCCGAGCTTAGTGGCGTTGAGGCCGAAGGCGAAGGCCACGGGGATATAGCTGATGACGATCGGCAGGCTGTCTTTCAGGCCTTCAGCCAGCGTGGCCGCGTCAGCGGGAGGAGAGTGCGTCAATGCGTCAGGATTTTCCATAGGAATTGCTTATTGATAACTCACGTGAAAATCACATGATTAAACAGGTGGATTTACCTTAGCAGAGAGCGGTGCGGCTTAACAGTAACGAAAACGTTGATGGCTAAAGTTATGCAGTTTATTTGCATATCAATCCATCATTTAGAACAGGAGATGTCGTGTTGTGCAGGATGCGGTCTTCCCCGGGGGCGGCGCAAAGCGCCTTGCCCGGGCTACGGCTTTTGTAGCCCGGGCAGATGCGTAGCATCGCCTCCGGGAATTGGCTATAAAGTGGGAGACTATTTCTGCGCGGCCAGCGCTTCGTTCACCCAGCCGTCAAACTGCTGCTGGTGGGCTTTGATCCAGCCGTCGACGTGGCCTTGGATATCTGCTTCTGAACCATGTCCCTCGTGCATCATGGCATTCTCGGCGTTGATGTCGGCAATCGGCAGCTTCATGATGCTAAACAGCTTCGCCGCCGCCGGGTTTTTCTCGGCCCAGGCCTTATTGGCGACGATATGCATGGTGCTGACCGGGAAGCCGTAGTTGGCGCCATTAGAGAGCTTCGTGTCGATGTTTTTTTGCACACCCGGCAGGGAGGAGAATGGCACCTGCAGCCAGACGACGTCTTTACCCGGCTTCAGCACATCGCTGACCCAGTAAGGTGTCCAGGTGTAGTAGATGACCGGCTTGCCCTCTTTATAACGGGCAATGGTGTCGGCCATCATGGCGGCATAGTTACCCTGATTGTGGGTGACGGTATTATTCAGGCCATAGGCATCAAGCTGATGGTTGATCACCGCTTCACAGCCCCAGCCCGGGGTGCAGCCGGTCAGGTCGGCTTTACCGTCGCCGTTGGTGTCAAACAGTTTGGCGATTTTCGGGTCTTTTAACTGATCGATAGATTTAATGTGGTACTGCTCGGCCGTTTTCTTATCAATCAGATAGCCCTGCGCCGCACCGTTCACAAACACGCCTTCGCGGTAGAACTTTTTATCCCCGCCGGCGGCAGCGTACATATCGTCGTGCAGGGGCTGCCAGTTGACGGCGGTAAAAGTGGCGTCGCCGGAGGCGAGCGAAGTATAGCCAACGTTGTAATCCACTTCGCTCGGCTTATCGACGGTATAACCGAGTTTCTCCAGCGCGCGGCTGACCAGCAGGGTCTGGAAGGTCTCTTCCGAAATGGTGCTCTGAATCGGCTTAACGGTAATGCCTTTGCCAGGCAGATCCGCCGCGAAGGCGGTGGTGGAAATGAGGGCGGTTAACGCTGTGGCAAGGATCGCTGTATGTCGCATCGTTGTTCCTTTTACTTATCAGAAGGGAAGTCTATCCCCCCGGCTGCCGGGGGGATGGGCTCTTATTTACAGAAAGGGCGAGTTATCAGCCCCAGTGGGCCGGTTGCATACCAGCGGCGGTTGCCGCGGCTGCGTGAGTCCCGTCCTACGGCCTGAGTCAGACGGTCAAGAATAATGGCGAGGATAACAATCCCGACGCCGCCAACGGTGGCCAGGCCCATATCAAGGCGACCGATGCCGCGCAGTACCATCTGGCCGAGACCGCCAACGGCAATCATTGAGGCGATGACCACCATCGACAGGGCCAGCATCAGCGTCTGGTTGACCCCGGCCATAATCGTCGGCATGGCCAGCGGTAGCTGAACCTTAAACAACAGCTGACGCGGGCTGGCGCCGAAGGAGCGCGACGCTTCAATCAGATCCGCCGGCACCTGGTTAATCCCCAGAATGGTCAGACGAACAATCGGCGGCAGGGCGAAGATAATGGTGACCACCACGCCCGGAACGTTGCCGATACCGAACAGCATCACAATGGGCACCAGATAGACAAACGCCGGCGTGGTCTGCATCGCGTCGAGCAGCGGACGGATAATTTTCGCCGCCCGCGGGCTCCGCGCCAGCCATATCCCAAGCGGCAGGCCGATCAGCATACAAAACAGCAGCGCGGTCAGCACCAGCGCCAGGGTCACCATCGCCTGCGACCAGGCGCCGATAGCGCCGATAGCGATCAGCGAAATCAGCGTCGCCGCGCCCATGCCGACGCTGGAAATCTGCCAGGCAATCAGCGAGAAAATAATAATCGCCACCGGCGCCGGCATACCCAGCAGCAGCTGCTGGAAGGCGCTCAGGATGTAATCCACCGGTACGCGTATTCCCTGGAATACCGGACGAAAATGCATCACGACCCAGTCGATACCGTGCGTGACCCAGCTGTCGAGTGGGATCAGCGTTTTATGGAACGGGTCCATAATATTGAAGTGTTCCGGCTGCGGCGCGGGCGCGCTGCTCAGCCAGTCGGCACCTCCGCCATCGGTCGGCGCCGGCGTAGAGGTGCCCCAGGCATCGGCGGATTGCGCTGCGCTATCCGCCGCCGGTGCGGTGTCCCACGGGTTAGATTGATCAGCCATTGTTTGCCCCCTCGCGATCTAAAGCCTGCAGCAGCATCCGTTTGGAAATGATGCCGATGTACTGGTGCCCCTCGTCGACAACCGGCACCGCGCACGGTGCATGGCCGACGTGAGAGAGCAGCTCGCTGAGCGGCGTTTGCGCATCCACCGCCTGCGGTGAGTCGATTAACGCCGCATCAATTCCCTGACCTTCGCTTAGCGCGGCTTTCAGGGAATCAATGGAGACAATGCCAACAAACTTATTCCCGCGTTCAATGACGTAGCCATATTCGCGGTCTTCATCCTGCAGCAATTTCAGCGCGGAACGCGGGCCAAAGCCGGGCGTTTTGCGAATCAGCCCCACCGGGCTACGGCGGGCAATATCTTTGGCGCTGAACACCTGGCTAATATCGACGCCGCGGAAGAAGGTTCGGACATAATCATTGGCCGGATTATTGAGTATTTCATCCGGCGTGCCGACCTGAACCACTTCACCATTTTGCATAATGGCAATCCGATCGCCAATACGCATGGCTTCATCAAGATCGTGGGAAATAAAGACCACGGTACGCTGATGTCTGGCCTGTAATTTAGTGAGCTCATCCTGCATCTCGGTACGAATTAACGGGTCGAGCGCGGAGAAGGCTTCATCCATTAACAGAATATCGGGATTAATCGCCAGCGCGCGGGCGAGACCAACGCGCTGGCGCATGCCGCCGGAGAGTTCGTCCGGGTATGCATGAGCATAGTTTTCCAGGCCGACCTGGTGCAGCGCCTCCAGCGCTTTCTCCTGGCGTTCCTGAGTCGGCACGCCGGCCAGCTCCATGCCGAAAGCGGCGTTGTCGAGCACGGTCATATGCGGCATAAGCGCAAAGGATTGAAAAACCATCGCAATTTTTTTTCTGCGCACCTCGCGGAGCTCGGCGTCAGAGATTTTAGCGATATCGACGCCGTCGATCAGGACCTGGCCACGGGTGGGTTCAATCAGGCGATTGAGAAGGCGAACCAAGGTAGATTTCCCCGATCCGGAGAGCCCCATGATGACGAATATCTCGCCTTCTTCAATGGTCAGACTGGCGTTCTTTACGCCAAGCGATAACCCCGTCTTTTCCAGTATTTGTTCTTTCGATAGTCCTTTATCGATATATTTGAAAGCCCGCTGCGGGTGCTCGCCAAATATCTTATAGAGATTCTTGATTTCTAATTTAATTGCCATGCAATAGAGTGTTTCCTGTTATTTATTAATATCGATACGGTACCCGGTGATGATAATTGCTTTTTTACACCCTAACATACTGAGAATCTGTGACAACCCTTTATGTGGCGTTGCCAGGGAAATGCGCAAGGGAGAATTCCGGTGCATCCCCCGTGATATAAGGGCTGAGCGCGAATGACTTATGGTCGATATTTTTTAGTTATGTTGCGTTAATTCAGGCGAAAATCGAGGGCATGCTGTTGAATATGACACGGTGATGACCGAAAGATATTGAGTGAGGCGAAAACAAATAATGTGAAATAAATCACCAGGAAATATGCTGATATATTCCTGGTGAAAGTAAGGCTAAAAGTCCCAATCGCCGTCGACGGTTTCTTCCGCTTTTCCCATCACATACGATGAACCTGAACCGGAAAAGAAGTCGTGGTTTTCGTCGGCATTCGGCGAAAGCGCGGCGAGGATCGCCGGATTGACGGCGGCCATTTCCGCCGGGAACAGCGCCTCGTAGCCGAGGTTCATCAGCGCCTTATTGGCGTTGTAGCAGAGAAAGGCGTTGACCTCCTCAATCCAGCCGCTATCGGCGTACAGTTCGCGGGTGTAGGCCAGTTCGTTATCATACAGATCCATCAACAGGTCGAGGGCGAAGTTTTTCATCTCCTCGCGCTTCTCGGCGCTGACTATTTCCAGCCCTTTCTGGAATTTGTAGCCAATGTAATAACCGTGTACCGCTTCATCGCGGATGATCAGGCGAATCAGATCGGCGGTGTTGGTCATCTTCCCCCGGCTGGAGAAGTACATCGGCAGCCAGAAGCCGGAGTAGAAGAGGAACGATTCGAGAAAGACGCTGGCGATTTTTTTCTTCAGCGGTTCATCTGCCTGATAGTACTCCAGCATCAGCTGCGCTTTGCGCTGCAGCGGCGCGTTTTGTTCGCTCCAGGCATAGGCGGCATCGACGTCTTTGGTCTGGCAGAGCGTCGAGAAAATGGAGCTGTAGGAGCGGGCGTGCACCGCCTCCATAAAGCTGACGTTCGACAGCACCGCTTCCTCATGCGGGGTGAGGGCGTCGGCCATCAGCGCCGGGGCGCCAACGGTATTCTGGATGGTATCGAGCAGCGTCAGGCCGGTGAAGACGCGAATCGTTAGCTGCTGTTCCGCCGGGGTGAGCGTTTGCCAGGCGGGGATATCGTTAGACAGCGGCACCTTCTCCGGCAGCCAGAAGTTGCTGGTCAGCCGATTCCAGACCTCCAGATCCTTATCATCTTCAATTTTGTTCCAGTTGATGGCGCTGATGCGCGATAAATGGGTCATCCTGTTCTCCTTACAGCGCGCAGGACACGCAGCCTTCGATTTCGGTACCTTCCAGCGCCAGCTGGCGCAGACGGATGTAATAGAGCGTTTTGATGCCTTTCTTCCACGCGTAGATTTGCGCTTTATTGATATCGCGCGTGGTGGCGGTATCGGGGAAGAATAGGGTCAGCGACAGCCCCTGATCGACATGGCGCGTCGCCTCGGCGTAGGTGTCGATGATCTTCTGCGGGCCGATTTCGTAAGCGTCCTGATACAGCGCCAGGTTGTCGTTGGTCATAAACGGCGCCGGATAGTAAACGCGTCCGGTTTTCCCCTCCTTGCGGATCTCTATCTTCGACACGATCGGATGGATGCTGGAGGTCGCGTGGTTGATGTACGAAATAGAGCCCGTCGGCGGCACCGCCTGCAGGTTGCGGTTATAAATGCCGTAGCGCATCACGTCATCGCGCAGCTGCCGCCACATATCGCGGTCGGGCAGGACAATACCGGCACGGGCAAACAGCGCGCGGACTTTCGCCGTTTTCGGCTGCCAGTCGCCTTCCAGGTAGGGGCGGAAATAATCACCGCTGGCGTACCGCGACTGCTCGAATCCGGCAAAACGCGTGCCTTTTTCCCGCGCTATCAGCATCGAGGTACGCAGCGCGTGCCAGGTGATGGTATAGAAATAGAAATTGGTGAAATCCAGCCCCGCTTCGCTGCCGTAGGCAATACCTTCGCGCGCCAGATAGCCGTGCAGATTCATCTGCCCAAGGCCGATGGCGTGCGAGGCGGCATTGCCCGCCGCGACCGACGGTACCGAACGGATATCGCTCATTTCGGACACCGCGGTCAGACCGCGCACCGCGACCTCAACCGTGCGGGCGAAATCAGGAGAGTCCATAGTATGGGCGATATTCAGCGAGCCGAGGTTGCAGGAGATATCCTGGCCGATGCTGGCGTAATCCAGGTTTTCGTCAAAGGTAGAAGGCGCGTTAACCTGCAGGATCTCCGAGCACAGGTTGCTCATATTGATGCGCCCGGCAATCGGGTTCGCGCGATTAACCGTGTCTTCAAACATGATGTACGGATAGCCGGATTCAAACTGAATTTCCGCCAGCCGCTGGAACAGATCGCGGGCGCGGATCCAGCGCTTGCTGACCCGCGCGTCGGCCACCAGTTGTGCATACATTTCGCTTACCGCGATATCGCCGAACGGTTTACCGTACAGGCGCTCGACGTCGTAGGGCGAGAATAGCGCCATCTGCGCATCTTCTTTCGCTAGCTGAAAGGTGATATCCGGAATCACCACCCCGAGCGAGAGCGTTTTAATGCGGATTTTTTCATCGGCGTTCTCGCGTTTGGTATCAAGGAAACGCAGGATATCGGGATGATGGGCGTGCAGATAGACCGCGCCGGCCCCCTGGCGCGCGCCGAGCTGGTTGGCGTAAGAGAAGGCGTCTTCCAGCATTTTCATCACCGGCACCACGCCGGAGGACTGATTCTCGATGCGCTTGATGGGCGCCCCGGCTTCGCGAAGATTGGAGAGCAGAAACGCCACGCCGCCGCCGCGCTTGGATAGCTGCAGCGCCGAGTTCACCGCCCGGCCAATGGATTCCATATTGTCTTCGATGCGCAGCAGAAAGCAGGAGACCAGCTCGCCGCGCTGTTGTTTACCCGCGTTGAGGAACGTCGGCGTGGCGGGCTGAAAGCGTCCGGAGAGGATCTCATCGGTTAGCTGCCGGGCCAGCGCCTCGTTACCCTGCGCCAGGGCCAGGGCCACCATGCAGGTGCGGTCGCCAAAGCCTTCAAGGTAGCGCTTACCATCGAAGGTTTTCAGCGCGTAGCTGGTATAGAACTTCCATGCGCCGAGAAACGTCTGGAAGCGAAAACCGTAGCCCTGAGCGTACGCGAACAGCGCAAGAATAAACGAGCGATCGTAGCGGGCCAGCACCCTGGCGTCGTAATAGCCTTCGGCGACCAGCCACGTCAGCTTGTCGTCCTGGCTGGTAAAGGGCACGGTATTCGGCTCAACGTGGTTGGCCATAAACGCCGCTACCGCCTGATGGTCTTTGTCAAACGGAATGCGGCCGTTGCTGTCGTAGAGATTCAGCATCGCGTTGAGGGCGTGGAAATCCGGCGCCTCGGTGGTTATACGTTCTGCGGTTGTCGTTGCCAAAATTCGCTTACTCCTTTACGCACGTTGTCGACATCTTGCGGGGTGCCCATCAGCTCAAAGCGATAGAGATACGGTACGCCGCATTTCTGCTTGATGACGTCGCCTGCCCGGCCGTAGGCCTCGCCAAAATTACGATTGCCCGCGGCGATGACGCCGCGAATGAGCTGGCGGTTATGCGGATCGTTGAGGAAACGGATCGCCTGCCGGGGGACCGCGCCCGCCGTGCCGCCGCCGCCATAGCTGGGGACGATAAGAATGTAGGGTTCGTCTACCTGGATGCGCTCGCGTTCGTTAAGCGGTATACGCACGGCGGGCAGCTCCAGACGCTGGACGAACCGGTGCGTATTTTCGGAACTGCTGGAGAAGTAGACGATCAGGCTCATACGCTGGCCGCTGACGCTGTCGGGCGCAGGCGATTGATCATATCGGGACGGAAGCCGGACCAGCGGGTCTCTCCGGCAATCACCACCGGCAGCTGACGGAAACCCTGCTCGCGCAGCATATCGACGGCTTCAGGGTGATGGTCGATGTTGATCATGTCGAATTCAAACCCGCGGGTTTCCATGGCCCGTTTAGTGGCATGGCATTGCACGCAGTCGTTTTTAGTGTAAATAGTAATGCGCATGATTCGTATTTCCATTTAAGATAACAGTACGACGTAAAAATTGACGTCGCGTGCTATGGGTTATCGTTGAAGGAAATACTAGATGTAGTTATTTAAAAGTTCAACAACTCAATATATATGGTTTTTGTAAAGGTTAGCCCCCGCGGGAGGATCCGGCGGGGGGCGGGATTTCTTGCCGTGAAATTACAGGCGCATACTCACCGCCAGACGATTAAAGGCGTTCATCAGGCTGATGGCGAAGGTCAGATCGCTGATCTGGCGGGCGCTGAAATGGTCCAGCAGCGGCTGATAAACGGCGTCTTCCGCATGACTTTCGGCGATATGGGTCACCGATTCCGCCCACGCCAGCGCCGCGCGTTCCGCATCGCTGAAATGGGCGCTCACCCGCCAGCCTGCCAGCGCGTCCAGCTTGTTTTGCGCGACGCCGGATTTACGCAGGGCTTTGCTGTGCATCTCCAGGCAGAAGGCGCAGCCGTTGATTTGCGATACCCGCAAATACACCAGCTCGATCAGCGCGCCATCCAGCTCGCTTTTTTCCAGCGCAATTTTGGCCTGAACCAGGGCGTTATAGACTTCCGGGCTCAGTTCATTGTACGGCTGACGTAGTGTGTTCATTTTACTCTCCTCATTAAGACGCGAGGAAAATAGCACTATAATGGACTGCATAAGATAGCCATATTGCGATGAAAAAAGCAGACCATGATGGACGGTAAAAAAATTCCGCACTACCAGCGCATTGCCCGACAGCTTAAGCAGGCGATTGAGCGCGGCGAGCTGGCTCCGGGCAGCAGGCTGCCTGCAAGTCGGGTCTATGCTCAGGAGCTTGGCGTGTCGCGGGCGACGATTGAGAACGCCTGGGGAGATCTGGTGGCGCAGGGATGGCTGGAGCGGCGCGGACAGGCGGGGACCTTTGTCAGCGATCGGCTGCTGCCGCAGCAAAACGCGCCCGTTCAGCCCGTCGAGGGCGATGAACCCGCGGCGCCGCTGCCGTTTCAGCTGGGGCTGCCCGCGCTGGATCTGTTTCCACGCGGCCTTTGGGCGCGCGTGATGGGTCGGCGTCTGCGTACACAAACGCGTTTTGACCTCGCGCCAGGCGATCCCAGCGGTGAACCGACGCTTCGCCGGGCGATCGTCGATTATTTGCGTCTGTCGCGCAGCATTGAGTGTCGGCCTGAGCAGGTCTTGATCACCGGTTGCTACGCGGCCTCGATGCGCCTTATTTTGCGCACGCTGGCGCGGCCTGGCCAGCAAATGTGGATGGAAGATCCGGGGTTTCCGCTGATCCGGCCGGTAGTGAACGACGAGGGGGTGGCGATCAATCCCGTTCCGGTCGACGACGACGGGATGGATATTCCCTGGGCGCAGCGGCATTACCCGAGTGCCCATTTCGCGCTGCTGACCCCGGCTCATCAAAGCCCGCTCGGCGTGGCGATATCGCTGGCCAGGCGCAGACAGCTCCTGCTATGGGCGGCGCAGAATAACGCGTGGATTATCGAAGATGATTACGATAGCGAATTCCGCTATCACGGTAAGCCGCTGCCGCCGCTGAAAAGCCTCGACGCCCCGCAGCGGGTCATCTATGCCGGGGCGTTCAGCAAGTCTTTGTTCCCGGCATTACGCGCGGCCTGGCTGGTGGTGCCTGAGCCGCTGGTGGCGCCGTTTCGTGAACAGGCCGCGCTGATGTGCTGTAGCGTGCCGACGCTGTGGCAGCAGACGCTGGCGGATTTTATTCGCGAAGGCCACTTCTGGCGGCATCTGAAGAAAATGCGCGCCAGCTATGCCCAGCGCCGACTGTGGCTTGAGTCGGCGCTGCGGGCGCAGGGATTCACCGTCGTGCCTCAGGCGGGCGGGATCCAGATGGTGGTCAGGGTCGCCGGAGACGATCGGCCTCTGGCGCAGCGCGCCAGACGGGCTGGTCTGGCCGTACAGGCGCTGAGCGACTGGCGGATGGAGACTCGGGGAGAAGGGGGGCTGATAATGAGCTTCACCAACCTGACGTCGGCAGAAATGGCGAATCAGGCTGTGCGTAAGCTTTATGTCGCGCTTTACCCGCAGAGATAACAAAAACCCCTGCAGTGCAGGGGTAGACGCGTATTTGTTATCTTCATGGGTCTGGCTGTTTTATTATCGACGTAAATTCAGCAATACGCCAATAAATACCCCAACGGCAGCTGCGGCGCCAACGCTTTGCCACGGTTTATCGCGCACGTAGCTGTCTGCGCAGCCCATGGCATCGCACGCCGCCTGCTGAACGCGGTTATTGCCGTTAAGCCGCGCGCGGGTCTCTTTCAGCAGCGCCTGCGCTTTTTTACGCGCGGCCTCCGCTTCGTCCTTGGCGTCGCTGCCCCATGATTTCAGCACCTCTTCCAGCGTATCCGCTAATTGGCTGACATCATTATGGATATCTTCAGCGCTCTCTTCTACGTTGTTGCGGTTTGCTCGGTTGGCCATTGGTTTCTCCCTTAATTCCATTGAGTCTATAAGTGTAGGACAAGATTTTGAATTATGCTGTAAATAGCTCTTTATGGAATATTCCGAAAGCGTTGCCTTTAATGAATAAGGTAAGGTTAACGTGCGGTAAAAGATAATGAGGAATGAGTATGTATTTAAGACCCGATGAGGTGGCGCGTGTTCTTGAAAAAGCCGGCTTCACCATGGATGTTGTGACGCAAAAAGCGTACGGCTATCGCCGTGGCGATAATTATGTTTATGTGAACCGTGAAGCTCGTATGGGGCGTACCGCGTTAATTATTCATCCGGCTTTAAAAGAGCGCAGCACAACGCTTGCGGAGCCCGCGTCGGATATCAAAACCTGCGATCACTACGAGCAGTTCCCGCTCTATTTAGCGGGCGATGCTCAGCAGCATTATGGTATTCCACACGGGTTCAGTTCGCGCATGGCGCTTGAGCGTTTTCTGAGTGGCCTGTTTGGCGAAACGCAGTATAGCTGACAAAAAGCGGCTGGCTGAACCAGTCGCTTTTTTGTATCAACTCAGGCTTTGGCCTGCTGATAGGGGCTGACGCGAAACAGGCGGCGGCAGTAGTCGAGGAAATAGCCGTACGCTGCGCCCATCATCATCGATACCACGATGTTGGAACTTACCGCCGCGGCGATCTGATGCCAGTCGGCGCCGACAACCAGCAGAATCGCGACGTATACCGGCGACTGGAACGTCACATAGGCCACCACATCCGCAATATTCTTCATCCAGCCGGACGGGCTAATGCGGCGCGCCTGGCGCATCGCGAAATCGCGATAAAAACCGTAAGGCACGGCAATAATAATGTTCACCGGAATCGCCACCAGTCTCGAAGATAACGACTGCTGGAAAGTCATTCCGGAGAGAAAAATTTCGATCATCATGTTCACAACGGTGCAGTACACCACCATCGCAAAGGTGTCTGCTACCGCATGACGCAAGCGGGACTGCGCAGAGAACATTGGTATGCTCCTCGAAAATGAAGTCGATAATGCCAAAAGATTCGCGGTTATTCAGCGTTTTTGGGTGCCTGTTTTGATGTGCGTAGATTATATCTCTGCATTAAAAGAGGCAACTAGCTATAAATTTTTATTTAAAGGCTTTTGGTCGATAAAATACTCTGCGTCAGGCTATTTTTTGTTCGTTACGCTACTTTTGTTCTCTTTACTGATTTTTTTATTGTTTTTCAATTGGTTGTAAAATAAATACGTCATATAGATGAGAGCCAATCCGGGTTGTAAGGGGGGATTTCGCGACAGAATCGCGTAGCGGTGTGAGTTGTGTCACTTTTGGCGTTTTTTACACGTATAAAAGAGGAATGGCAGCATTATATGCTGATTTGTCTGCTGGGTGGACATTCGGATTTTTTGCATGACTATTCTATAAACGCCCGTAGCGCCCTGCGAGGCGCAACCGTAAATATACGGATAACCTGCTGAGCATACAGGTAATAAGATAAAGACGTTGCCTGGCGAATAGTATTATTTGCAAAAGAATTTATTCAGTGTTGGTAATTTCGCTTTTATCGATTTGTTTGCCTTATTAATTGCTAAACATTTCTGGTGCTATATCAGGAATTAGTGAAAGGCTGGAAATACATTATCATATCAATTAAACTAGCGCCGTAATCTTTGTTTCATTTGCTATTTGGGAATTTTTTGAATTATATGTCATTACTATTAGAAAAATTGAATAATATCCGTTCACTTCGCGCCATGTCCCGTGAATTCTCCATTGACGTGCTTGAAGATATGCTGGCAAAGCTAAGGACCGTCACTGAAGAAAAACGCGCTGAGGAGCAGGCGGCTCAGGCGCTGCGCGCAGAACATCAGGAAAAAATAAATACCTGGCTGGAATTAATGATGGCTGACGGCATTACCCCTGAACAATTAGCGGGCTACAATAGCGCTTCCCCGAAAGGGAGCAAAAAGCGCCAGCCGCGTCCGGCTAAATATCGTTTTACCGACCATACCGGCGCCGAGAAAACCTGGACCGGGCAGGGACGTATGCCGAAGCCGCTGGCTAAAGCGGTGGCTGAGGGAAAATCCCTCGATAGCTTCCTGATCTAATATTGAAAACGGTGGGGAGACCCACCGTTATCGTTAGCCGGCTTAATCAGCACACGCCAAAATCGCCGTCTTCTTTATAAGCCGTCACATCGGCGGCCTTCAGCGTATATTTCTCACCCTGCTCGTTGCTTGCCTGAACGGCAATAATGCGATCGTCCTGGACTTCAACGACTTTAAGTTTTGGCCCACCCGCGCGCGGTTGTACCAGGTCACCGACTGAAAACATACTGCTTCTCCTGTGTGCTGATGAATCTTTTCGCTGACATAACCATAGCTCAGCAAAAGCGTTACCAACAGTCTCTCAAAAGAGGTAGAGGCTAGCGACGGTTCCAGGGCATCAAAGCCAAAAGACGCGCCATACCGCAAAACCCGGTAATACCGGCAAAGGTTAAGCCGGCGCCGACGAAGGCGCTAAGCAGAAAAAAGCCGCTGCTGAAAGCATAACCTAAAGCGACGCCAAGCAAAATCAGGGCGCCGGCGACGATCTGTACCTGACGCATAAGCGGCAGCGGCTGTGATTTATCCTCTTTCACCGGCAGACCGGCCGCTTTCCACGCCTGAATTCCGCCAGCCAGCAGCTTTACCTGCGCCGGTGCGGCGGCCTGCGCCAGACGGGCCGCGTTATTTTGGGTGCGCGATCCCGCCTGACAGTGAAAAATAATCGTCTCTTCGGGACTGGCGTGCAGCGCTGCGCCATTCGTCAGCGTCGCCAGCGGCACGAGCTCCGCTCCGGGAATATGCTCGCGGGCGTATTCATCGGCATCGCGGATATCGATCAGCCGGCCGCCCCGGGCGACGAGCGCCTGGGCTTCGGCAGGCGAAAGAGTAGCAATAGGCATAAAGGCTCCTTAAGGACAATAGATTGACTTCAGCGCGGCGACGATTTGCTGAACCGCTGGCCGGGTAATGAAGTAGTGAATGCGCTGCGCCTGACGTTCGCAGCCGATCAGGCCTTCATCACGCATCCGCGCCAGATGCTGGGAAGTTGCGGAGGGGCTCAGCCCGGTTATCCGCGCCAGTTCGCCGGCGCTGGTGCCCGGCGCATCGCATAGCATGCACAGAATCAATAGCCTGCTGGGATGGCTCATGGCTTTCAGCAGCGCGGCGGCTTCACCGGCGCTGGCCTGTAGCTGTTCGGGTGTATTCATTTATTTTAGTCTTTTCTAAATTTAGTAAAGTCTAAAATAAAAAAGCGTATTACGCCAGCAATGGCTGCCGCTGTGGCTAAGCAGCGTGGCCAAAACCAGGACGATTCTTGAGCGCCGGGTTAAGCGTAACTTAAGCCAGGGTGGCGATAATGACGGAAATAAGACTGTCGCGAGCTACCGCCATGAACGCACTGGAAACCCTTAATCAAAGCGCCTTTTTAGCGCTGAACGCATCGCCCGGCACGCCGGAGGCGATCCTGGCACTGGCACGTTTTTCAGCGAGCGGGATCATCTTTGTGGTTCCGGCCATTCTGCTCTGGCTGTGGTTTTCCGGCGGGCGGCAGGGTCATCGGCAGGCGCTGTTTTGTACCTTGAGTATTCTGATCGCGCTGGGATTGGGATCGATCTGCGGAATGCTGCTGTTTCATCCGCGGCCGTTTATGATCCCGCTCGGCCATACCTGGATAAATCATCCGGCGGATAACTCTTTCCCGAGCGACCACGGCACGGTGATGTTTAGCGCCGCGTTTGCACTGCTCTCGCTGCGCTCACGCGCCGCGGGGCTCTTTCTGCTGCTGGCGGCGCTGCCCGTGGCCTGGTCGCGGATCTTTCTTGGGGTTCACTTTCCGCTGGACATGGTGGGGGCGGCGTTGGTTTCAGCCTGCGGCGTCTGCGTCGCGAAGCTTATCTGGTCGGGCATTGGGCACCGCTTAACCTCCCTGTGTGAAGCGATAAGCAGACGCCTGTTCGCCTGGCTACCGCCGCGCTTCACGCCCTGAGCGAATCAGAAGGCTATGCGCTATGGCTTCCGCGACGGGCCGCACGGCGATACAGCGTACTGCGCGCGACGCCTAACGCCTGCGCGGCCTTACTGATGTTGCCGTTATAGCTTGCCAGCGTGTCGGCAATCAGCTGCGCATCGTGCTGCTGAAGCCCGCGCAGCGGGCGGGCGGCGGGCGGGCTTCGATACTCCTGGGGCAAATCATCTATCCCCAGCGTTTCACCCTCTTCGGCGAGGGCCAGCAGTACCCTCAACACACTTTGCAGCTGGCGGACGTTGCCCGGCCAGGGATGAGACGTCAGGTGTTGCACAACTTCCGGGGCCAGCGCGATGCGACGCTTTTCTCCGCCCAGCTCGCGCCACAATCGTTGGATAAACCCGGATAGTTCAGGCCATTCGCGCAAGGGCGGCAGCGTTAAAGCAAACTCACGCAGGCGGTAGAGCAGGTCTTCGCGGAAGGTCCCTTCCGCGACGCGCTGCGCCAGATTGCGGTGGGTGGCGCAAATCACCGCGAAATTAACCGGCGAGCTCTGGCTGGCGCCAAGCGGCGTGACCTCTTTCTCCTGTAAGATCCTCAGCAGCCGGGTCTGAAGCGTTAACGGCATATCGCCAATCTCATCAAGAAACAGTACGCCGCCGTCGGCTTCGCGAATCTTGCCGATGTAGCCGTTTTTGTTTGCGCCGGTAAACGCCCCGGGCTGGTAGCCAAACAGCTCGGATTCAATCAGTGATTCCGGCAGCGCGGCGCAGTTGATGGCGACGAATTTGCCGCCGCTCCAGCGGCTGTGCCGATGCAGGGTACGGCTGACGTACTCTTTGCCGCAGCCGGTTTCGCCTTCGATACACAACCCAATCCCGGCGTTAAGCAGGCGCAGCAGCTTTTCGCCTTCGCGCTGGCTGGAGAAAGGCAGCTCGAGGGTGGGGCGCGCGGTCACCGCCACGCCAGCGGTCACGGGAGCGCGTAGACGGTAATAGTAGTTTCGATCTCCGGCGACTAGCGGCAGCGGTACGCTGACGGCGGTTTGCCGCAGCTGCGGAAAAAGCTGCTGGAACGTGAGGTGGCCGAACCGATCTGCGTTAAGTGAGAACTCGCGCATCGCCAGCCGGTTAGCCGCCATCAGCACATTGTCGGTAAAGACCAGCAGACATTCGTCGACGCCGTCGAGCTTTTCCAGCTGAGGATGCAGGCTCATCAGCCACTGTTGCGGATGCAGACTCTGTTTAACCCACAGATATTCTATCTGCTTCGCGGCGCCTTTTACCCACGCCAGCGTGCGGGCGTGCGGGTACCGGGCCGGGCCGGAGATATCCAGCACCCCGGCTATTTTGCCATCGGGACTTTGCAGCGGCACGGCGGCGCAATAAAGACCCTGGTTACTGGTCAGAAAATGCTGGCGGCCATCGATTTCGCAGCTGTCGTCAATCGCCAGCGCGGTGCCAATGGCGTTGGTTCCGCGTCCGCTTTCGCTCCACAGGTTGCCCGGCGCTAAAGCGAAGCGCTGCGCTTTCTGCATGGCGTGCGTATCGCCAAAGGTTTGCAAAACCAGACCGCTGGCGTCAGAGAGAACCACGACGGATTGCAGAGCGTTGACTTTGCGGGATAGCTCATTAACGACCGGCTGGGCCAGCGTTTGCAGGCGGCTGTGTCTGGCGAGCCTGTCGGCCAGTTCGCTGGCGTGCAGGCGAGGGAAGTCATCCGTGGCGGGGTCGAGGCCATAGCGCTGGCTACGGCACCAGGAGTCGCTGAGCAGCGGGTTCGCTTCGATCTCTGGCGTCAGGGCAAACGGATTTCCTGGCACGGGACACCTCGTCGTTTAATTTGTGTTGCAATATTGTAGCTATATGGTTTTCGTGGTGTTGCGATTTGCGACACATAAGAGAGATTCTGTGCGACAGAAAGTGACGTGACCTATCTAATTTATTGAAAATTAATTTCTTTTTTAAAATATAAAAAATGGCATAACCCCTGCAATAGACGAGAGACGCAGCGAGCCGCCGTACAAAACTAATATGCCGCTGCCCTCAACCCTACATGAAGGAGATTCGCGATGCGTTATGCTCATCCTGGCACACCGGGCGCTTTGGTTTCACTGAAGTCAGCCTACGGTAACTTTATTGACGGTAAATTTGTTGAACCCATCGGTGGAGAATTCTTTATGAATACCTCCCCGGTCGACGGTAGCAACATCGGGCAGTTTCCGCGTTCTGATGCCAAAGATATCGACTTCGCCCTTGATGCGGCGCACCGGGCCGCCGACGCCTGGGGCAAAACGTCGGCTCAGCACCGCGCTAATCTGCTGCTGCAGGTTGCCGACCGTATTGAGGCCAATCTGGAATATCTGGCGGTAGCGGAGAGCTGGGATAACGGTAAGCCGATCCGCGAAACCCTCAACGCCGACCTGCCGCTGGCGGTCGATCACTTCCGCTATTTCGCCGGCTGCCTGCGCGCGCAGGAGGGAAGCACGGCGGAGATTGATGAAACG
Organism: Klebsiella sp. CN_Kp113; assembly: GCF_040064585.1. NCBI lineage: Bacteria > Pseudomonadati > Pseudomonadota > Gammaproteobacteria > Enterobacterales > Enterobacteriaceae > Klebsiella > Klebsiella sp. CN_Kp113. The sequence continues at coordinate 28,483 of NZ_JBEAID010000035.1, forward strand.
ACGGTGGCTTATCACTTCCATGAGCCTCTCGGCGTGGTCGGACAAATTATTCCGTGGAACTTCCCGCTGCTGATGGCCGCCTGGAAGCTCGCTCCGGCGCTGGCTGCGGGCAACTGCGTGGTGCTGAAACCGGCAGAGCAGACGCCGCTCAGCATTACATTGCTGCTGGAGATTATTGGCGATCTGTTCCCGGCGGGCGTCCTTAACGTGGTTCAGGGATTTGGCAAAGAGGCGGGCGAAGCGCTGGCAACCAGTAAACGCATCGCCAAAATCGCCTTTACCGGCTCAACGCCGGTAGGCCGCCATATCATGGCCTGCGCGGCGGAAAACATTATCCCCTGTACCGTTGAGCTGGGCGGTAAATCGCCGAACATCTACTTTGCCGACGTGATGGAAGGCGAAGAAGAGTATATCGAGAAGGCGGTTGAAGGCCTGGTTCTGGGCTTCTTTAATCAGGGCGAGGTCTGCACCTGCCCGTCCCGCGCGCTGATTCAGGAGTCTATTTACGAGCCCTTTATGGCGCGGGTCATGGAGAAGGTGGCGCAAATTCGCCGCGGCGACCCCTTTGATACCGATACGATGATCGGCGCGCAGGCGTCGCGTCAGCAGTTCGATAAGATCCTTTCCTATATTAAGATCGCTCGCGATGAAGGCGGAAAGATCCTGACCGGCGGCGAACGCGCCAGCATCTCTGCCGAACTGGATAACGGTTTCTATATTCAGCCGACGCTGATTCAGGGCCGCAACGATATGCGCAGCTTCCAGGAGGAGATCTTTGGCCCGGTTATCGGCGTCACCACCTTTAAAGATGAAGCCGAGGCGCTGGCTATTGCAAACCAAACCCAGTTTGGCCTTGGGGCCGGGGTGTGGACGCGGGATACCAACCTGGCTTATCGCATGGGGCGCGGCATTAAGGCCGGTCGGGTGTGGACCAACTGCTATCACATCTACCCTGCGCACGCCGCGTTCGGCGGCTACAAACAGTCCGGCGTAGGGCGCGAAACCCATAAGATGGCGCTCAATGCCTATCAGCAGACGAAGAACCTGCTGGTGAGCTACGGTACCGCGCCGCTGGGCCTGTTCTGATCGTCCCTGTCAGCTATTTATTTTAGGATAACCCGCAATCTTCAGCATCGATTGCGGGTTTATTATTCCACAAAGAAAGTATTGTTATTCATCTTTCCTCTCCGGCTTTCAGATGAAATACACTTGTCATCAATATCTCCTGCTTATAATGACTCGCGTGATTATTGTTTATTCGACAACGAAAATAAGATAAAAGCCAATCTAAGATTTATCCTAATATTCTATAAAAACCCAGTCCGCTCACAGAATTATTGCCGAAAAATCGCGGTGAAATTAGGGGTGATTGTTAAATTACACCGCCTGATGTTGCTTTTTGATGTTATTGCATCGTGATTTTTGGTTGCATTAATTAACAATGCGCATAATGTTTTTAATATTATCTTTATATGTAAAATAAAACAGCATTTCATTAACATAACAAAATATTGCGATTTGTAATCGGTAGGGATAGTATTTATTTGTTACCTTAATAAAGGGTTTATCAATTTCGCCGAAGAACTTCTTTTTATCAAAATAGCCAATTAAGCAGCTTATTTTTGCTGCCTGATGTCCTGCGGACGGAACGCGAATATTATTAACATGGAGGATCTGCACGCAGATTTGCCCGGGGCTTAATCCCTCGCGCGCAATCTGTCGAAAATATAAGTTAGAGATGAGATGAATAATGAAAACGCAATTTCGTATTATGGCAATGTTTGTCGGTGCTCTGGTGTCCGCTAGCGCATTATCCTCGCCTTCACAACCCGCCAGATCGGCAATGACCGTTAACCCCGGTTCTAATGCGGGCACGCAGGGGACGGGTGGGCAGGTCGAATTTACCGGATCGATTACCGATTCCTCCTGTAATGTTGATAGCACCAGCGCAAATCAGAGCGTCGATCTGGGGAAATGGGCGAGCAGCTATTTTACCGGCGCAGGTTCTGAAACGACCAAAACCGCCTTCCATATCAAAGTGAAAGATTGTCCTTCTACCGTTACCACCGTCTCGGTGCTGTTTGACGGTACCCGCGATACCAACAATAGCGATCTGCTGGCGATTAACGGTACCGCAAGTGGGGTAGCGATAAAGCTGTATGAAGATGATAAGTCGACGCCGGTTGATCTCGGCGCCGTCTCACGCGGCCACAGCGTTACCGCTGGCGCGAGCGGCGCGGCAACGGGTACCGCCGATCTGGAATTCTTTGCTGACTATGTCTCAACCAGCGCGGTTTCCGCCGGTTCTGCCAACGGTACGGCCAACTTCAATATGGTTTACAACTAATACCCTGGAAGCGGGTAAAGCTGCGGTTATTCATGGCTTCCCACGCCGGGTAAGCCGCCAGCCGCCGCCGCCCGGCTGAAATAGGGTCGGCATAATTAATGCAGATTATTTATCAGCTTCAGGCAGTGATACCCGCTTTTATTATTCCCGGACGGTAGTCATTATGAAACGAACGATCGCCGCGATAGCCTTTTTATTGCTATCAACTGCGGCACAGGCCGGTATTGTCATGGGAGGAACCCGTGTTGTTTATCAGGAAGGGAAACGTGAAGCCGCAATATCGGTCACCAACGCTGATACTCATTCACCTTATCTGGTGCAATCGTGGGTAGAAAACTATACGGAAAACAATAAAAGCCGGGTGCCTTTTATTGTGACGCCGCCGCTTTTCCGTCTCGATCCTGAACAGCAGAACGTATTGCGTATTAACTATATTGGTGGAACGCTGCCCACCGATCGCGAATCCGTTTTTTGGCTCAATGTGAAAAGTATTGCACCAACGAAACAAGATGAAGTGAACAAGCTTCAGGTCAATATTAAATCAAAGTTTAAGATCTTCTATCGCCCGAATGGTCTGGCGGGCGAGCCTGACGATGCATGGCGCAAGCTGACGTTTAACATTGAAGGTTCCAGGCTGGTTGCCCAAAACCCGACGCCCTATTTTGTCTCCTTTTTTGTTATTTCGGTTGGCGGTACAGATATTCCGCAACCCGGCATGATTGGCCCCTTTGATCATAAAGCGTGGCCGATTACTCATTCCGGGGTAGTTAAATGGCGCGCCATTAATGACTTCGGTGGTATTACGGATTACGCGCAACAGTAATTAATTTGCTTCGCCTGGTCAGGATATTGTGAAAAATAACACTTCGGATATGACTTCCGTTTATTCGGCGATCGCGGCGCCAACCGGCGGGATTTTATTATTGCCGACGGCGCTTTTTCTGCTGTACCAAAGCGGTATCGCGCGGGCGGAGGACTACTTTGATCCGGCGGCATTAGAATTTACTAATCCGCAGCAAAAGACCGCTGATTTACACTATTTTGCTAAAGCTGGCGGCCAGCAGCCCGGGACATACCCGGTCAGCATTTGGGTGAATAACCAGGAGATAGCCCAGGGCGAGGTGACATTTGTCGACAGCAACGGCGAACTGCGGCCGCAGTTAACCCCGGCGCAGCTGGCGGAATATGGCGTCAACGTCAGCGCTTTCCCGGCGTTTAATACCCTGCATGAGGGAGAAACGTTTACTCGCATCGAGCGCTACATCCCCGATGCCAGCAGCCGTTTTGATTTCGCCACTCAGCGTCTGAACTTAAGTATTCCCCAGGCGGCCATGAACGCCCAAAGCCGCGGATACGTGGATCCGGCACGCTGGGATGACGGTATCCCGGCGGCGTTTGTTAACTATAACCTGACCGGGTCGCAAACCCGGCAGACGGATGACAGCAGCCGCTCCAGCTACCTGAATCTACGCAGCGGGGTTAACCTCGGTGCCTGGCGCCTGCGTAACGTCTCGTCGATGGAGTATGACCGGACCCGGCGCTGGAATTCTCAGAGTACCTGGCTACAGCGCGACCTGAAGTCACTCAAAAGCCTGCTGCGGATGGGCGATACCTTTACGACCGGCGACGTTTTCGACAGCGTGCAGTTTCGCGGCGTTCAGCTGATGTCCGATGATGAAATGCTGCCGGATAGCCAGCGCGGCTTCGCCCCGACGATCCGCGGAATGGCGCACAGCAACGCCAAAGTCACCATCTCCCAGCATGGCTACGTTATCTATGAAACGTTCGTCTCGCCGGGAGCGTTTGCGATAAACGACCTCTATCCAACGGCGCAAAGCGGCGATCTCGAGGTGCAGGTAAAAGAGAGCGATGGTTCGGTGCGGACCTTTACCCAGCCCTTTTCAGCCGTCCCGTTTATGCTGCGGGAAGGACGCGTGAAATTCAGCCTGAGCGCCGGACGCTACCATTCGGAGCAGAGCCAGGCGCGCTCGCCGACGTTTTTGCAGGGTACGCTCTTTTATGGGCTACCGGCTGAATTCACGCTCTACGGCGGTAGCCAGCTGGCGCAGGATTACCAGTCGTGGGCGCTCGGCGTCGGGCGCGGTTTTGGCGAGCTCGGATCGCTTGGAGGCGATGCGACATGGGCGAACACCACGACGCCGTCGGGAAAGCGCTCGGCCGGCCATTCGGTACGGGTGCAGTACCAGAAGGATTTTGCCGGCACCGGCACCTCATTTAGCCTCGCCAGCTATCGCTACTCCTCAGGCGGTTATTACGACTTCAGCGAAGCCAGCGCGCTTGAGAGCCGCAATGGCCTGCTGGATAACAAGCGCAGCCGCGAAGAGGTCTCCCTTTCTCAGGCGTTTGGCGGTATGAGCAGCCTGGCGATTTCCGCCTGGTCGCAGGAGTACTGGCACCGCCAGAGCCGCGATGAAACGATCCATCTCGGTTTTTACAGCGCCTGGCGAGGCGTTTCGTGGGGCGTGGGTTATTACTACACCCAGTCATCCGATCGCCAAAAAGACGATCGCTCGTGGTCCTTGAACCTGAGCATTCCGCTTGGCGGCCCGCTGTCCGAGAGCGCGGTTAGCTACAGCACCACCTCCGACAATAACGGACGCACCTCGCAGCAGGCGTCGCTGTACGGTTCGCTTCCGCGCAATCCCAATCTCTACTACTCCCTTCAGCAGGGCTACGTTAACGGCGGCCAGGGCAGCAACAGCAGCGCATCGCTCGATTACCACGGCGGCTATGGAACCGCGCAGCTCGGCTATCGCCGCGATAGCGCAAGCCATCAGCTGACCTGGGGCGCATCGGGGTCCATCGTCGCCCATCCTCATGGCGTGACGCTGGGTCAGACCGTCGGCGAAAGCTTTGCCATCGTACGCGCGCCGGGTGCCGCCGACGTGGCGATTCAGAACGGCAGCAACGTGCATACCGACTGGCGGGGCTATGCGGTGGTGCCCTCGCTGACGGCGTATCGCAAAAACACCATTACGCTCGATACCGAATCGCTGGCCGACGATGCCGATGTTGAACTTGAAGGACAGACGGTGATCCCCGGCGGCGGGGCGGTGGTGCAGGCAAACTATCAGACCCACATCGGCAGCCGCGTGCTGTTTACCCTTCGCGATAGCCACGGCCCGCTGCCGTTCGGCGCCAGCGTTCGCTTGCGTAAAGCAGAAGACGATCGGGGCGCGGCGCCGGGCGGCATGGTGGCGGATGGCGGGCAGGTCTATCTGAGCGGTATTCCGCAAGAAGGGACGCTCGATGCCGCCTGGAACGCCGACAATATCTCACGGAGATGCGCGCTGCATTTCCATCTTACCGATACCGTACAGCAGGGGCAGAGTCCGGTTAAAACCGTCTCTGGCCTCTGCCAGTAGGTCTGCACAGAGGTGATTTTGCGCATAGTATCGTTTTTATTCCTGCTGATGGCGGGGATTTATAGCCACAGCGGCAGGGCGGAAACCTGCAGAGGAGATATCGGCCAGATGACCGTGAACGTCCAGAATATCAAGTACCTGCCCACGCTGCCGTTGAATACCCAGATGACCGGCATGATGGCGGATAACGGCAGCGGGATTCATTTCTCCTGCGATCTTCAGGTGCCGAAAGCGGCGGCAAAGCGTCTGGTTTATCGGCAGCTAAAAACGGCCTCAACGCCGCTGTCAATCGGCGGTCAGCACGTGTTCCCCTCAGCGCTGGACGGCATAGGATACTCGCTGGGCTTCCAGTGCAGCGGCGGCGCCGTTCGCTTTATTGATGGCAGCCATGCGGCCGGTAATGGGGAATCCGTGACGGTTTGCGACAGCAATGAGATGGCTAATCTGCTGAACCAGCAGCAGATTGTGGTGAAAGTCTTTGTGACGTTTTATAAGACCGGTAATGTCGTCCTGGTCAGCGGCAACCACGCAAACGTTCCGGCGCAGCCGCAGATTGGCGAACTCACTATCCAGCAGCAGGCCGACAGCCGCAGCGGTTTTGTCGCCAGCTCGCCGGTCACGCTCGATATGGCGGCGCTGAATGTCGATATCGGCAGCAGCGGCAGCTGTCAGGTTTCAACCGCGAATATTCACGTTAGCCTCGGCACGGTAAATAAAGCGGAGTTTAAGGGCAAAAACACCACCGGCGGCGTCGCGAAGCGCTTCTCCATACCGGTCTTCTGCTCCACGCCAACCGATATCCGCATCGGCTTTTTTGGCGTCACCTCGCCATCCGGGGGAACGGATACTCTGGCGCTAAGTAAAGCAAACGCCTCCGCGAGCGGTGTGGGCGTCAGGCTCACCTACGGCAATAACAGTGCCCCAGCGCCCGCCGCCGGAACCGGCGTCAAAATCAATGAGGCCAGTAACTTACCTGTACTCAAGCGGATTACCGCCAGCAGCGCGGGGGCGGCGGAAAATATCAACTTTAACGCCCAGTACGTACAGACGGATGACGCGGTAACCGCCGGTACCGCCAATAGCATGGTGACGTTTGCGCTGGAGTATAACTGACCGTCGCTTTCGCGCTGTCGCTCACAAAAAAGAGAAGTCATAACGATTTTTCGCACGGCGAGCGGATCGGTACGCTATCAATGATCGAGAGATTAAGCGGCTGTCCGGGAATACTTTTGTGCGGGAAAATCGATAATGAAAATCGCCTTTGGGGAGCTTAAGCCACTATTGCAGGCGCAGCGGATTTTTGTCGGCGGGCAGACGCTGGCCTGCGGCCACGCCTTTTACCGTGACGACCTGCCGATTGAGATACCGGAAAACTTAGCCACCGAGGCCTATACCACCTACTGGGGGCGCTGCGGCGAACGGCTGGCCTCGCTGGGCGCCTTTAGCTATACGCGAACCCTGCTGCCGGCGCTGATTAACGTGGGGCGCTACACGTCGATTGCCGATCGGTTACAGGTGCTCGGCGACCGACATCCCCTGGAGTGGGCCAGCGCCAGCCCGGTGTTTTATGCCCATCATTCCGGCGTGATGGCGACGCTGGCTGCCGATAGCGGCAGGACCAACCAGTTTTATCCTTTTGCAAAAACCCCCCGGCCGATAACCATCGGCAACGATGTGTGGATTGGCCAGAATGTCACCCTGGCGCAGGGGATTACTATTGGCGATGGGGCCGTCATTGCCGCCAACGCGCTGGTGGTCAAAGACGTCGCACCGTACGCCATCGTCGGCGGTAATCCCGCGAAGATCATCCGCATGCGCTTCAGCGAGGCGATTATTGAGCAGCTGATGGCGCTACGATGGTGGCGTTACTCCGCCCAGGATATTGCCGGGTATCCGGTTAATCAGGTTGAGCGCTTTTGCGAGCAGCTCGCCGGGCGGGTGGCCGAAGGAACGATGCCGCCTTTCTCGCCGCCGGTATTGACGGTATCCATGATTAAAGATTTTATAAACAATAAACAGCATCCGCTGCGCAGCGCGGTGTAATCATAAACGGTTCACATTTGAACAAGGATATAACGATGAAGTTGAAGTCAGGTCTTGTTTTCGTCATCGCTGCCGTCGCCTTTGGCGCCCAGGCGCGCGACATGAACAGCATTCAACAAAGCGGCGAACTGAAAGTCGGCGTCCCGGGGGATTACGCGCCGCTGGCGTTTCATAATAAAGCCGGGGAGCTGATGGGCTACGATGTTGATATGGCGAAAGATCTCGGCAAGCGGCTTGGGCTAAAGGTGAGCTTTGTGACGACCAGCTGGCCCACGCTCTCCGCCGACTTGAAGGCCGATAAGTTTGATATCGCCATGGGCGGGGTGACGGAAACCGCAGCGCGGGCGAAAGATTTCGCGTTAAGCCAGCCGGTGGTGCCGAACGGCAAGATTGCGCTGGCTAACTGCGCGGCGGCGCCGGCGCTCGGTAGCCTGGAAAAAATCGACCAGCCAAACGTGAAGGTGGTGGTGAATCCGGGCGGCACCAACCAAAGCTTTGTCGATGAACATATCAAGCAGGCGCAGATTATTCGGGTGAAAAACAATATCGATAACCTTGAAGCGCTGCGGCAGAAAACGGCGGATATGATGGTGACCGACCTGATTGAGGGCGTCTATTACCAGAGCAATGAGCCGGGCGTGTTTTGCGTGGCCAATGAGCAGCCGTTCCCGGGCACCGCCAGCTTCAAAGTCTATATGATGAATAAAGATAACCCGCAGCTGCTGGCCAAGGTTAACCAGTGGCTGGCCAGCCAGGACAAAAACGTGCTGAAACAGAAGTGGCGCATTCATGACCAGCTAAAACCATAAAGCAATAAAGGTTTTCTATGCAGGTGTGGCGGAAGATATTCAGCGTATCGGGTTTTCCGCCAGCACATCGTGAAGCAGCCAGTCATAAAACACCTTCACTTCCGGGCGCATGACCGCATGCTGGGGCGTCACAATATAGTAGGACCAGGTGAGCGGCCAGCGGCGGGCCGGGTGTAGCTGAACGAGCTGGCCGGTGGCGAGGAGCTGTTGTACCAGCGCCCGGCGAACAATAGCGACGCCGCGCCCGCTGAGCGCGGCCAGGATGACCGCCGACGTTGAGTTAATATGCAACCCGCTATCGCGCGCCGTTGGCGCCTGAGCGGCCTCCAGCACTTCCGCCCATGATGGAAAGCTGGCGCCGGGATAGGGCGTATCATCATGAATCAGCTTTTGCGCCGCCAGCCACTCGCCGCAGGCGGTTTTGTCTGCCAGGACGATTAGCGGGCTGCACACCAGCACCGCTTCTTCATCCATCAGCCAGGTTTTATTGACCCCGGGCCAGTCGCCGCGACCGCAGCGTACCGCCAAATCCGCTTCGCCGTGGGCCACGTCCATCAGCTTTTCCGTAACGTTGAGACGCAGGTCGATATTATCATGGACTTCAGAGAAGCGGTTTAAGCGCTCCATCAGCCAGTTCATCATCAGCACCTGCGAGGCGGTAATCACCACCACGGAACGCGCCCGGCGGCCGCGAAGCTTATTCAGTCCGCTCTCCAGCTTATCCAGTCCCTGAGTAATATCCTGCAGCGCCGCCTGCGCCTCGCTCACCAGGGTGAGACGCTCTTTACCGCTACGGGTACGGTGCAGCAGCGGATGGCCGACCCAATCCTCCAACGCCCTGACCAGCTGCCCGACGGCGGCGGGCGTCACGCCCAGCTCGCGCGCCGCGCCGGTAAAGCTGCCGTGGCGGGCGGTGGCTTCAAATGCGTGAAGCCATTTCAGTCGGTTAAGCGATCGCATGGTGAATATCCCTCAGTGAATTTGCGTCTCAGTATAGGCCATCAAGATAGATTTTCTTTGTCGTTGGGCTATTTCTTCTCATTCGTCAGCGCGCTGCAGGAAAGGCATGCTTAGGCTACACAAATCAAGCGTGAAGAGGTGAATGATGAATACGGCGTTTATGGGGAAAAAACTGTTAGTGGTTGGCGGGACCAGCGGTATGGGGCTGGCGACGGCCAAACGGGTGGTGGAGAATGGCGGCAGCGTGGTGCTGGTGGGCAATCGTCGGCAGAAGGCCGAACAGGCGCGTCAGGCGCTGGCGGCAGCGGGGAAGGTGGATGTTATCGTCGCTGACCTGACGAGCGAAAGCGGTATGCAGCAGGTTATGGCCGCTATTAACGCGGAACATCAGGATATCAGCCTGCTGGTCAACGCCGCCGGCGTTTTCTTCCCGAAGCCGTTTATCGAACATGAAATGGCTGACTACGATCGGTATATGCATCTCAACCGCGCGACGTTTTTTATCACCCGCGAGGTGGTGCGCAATATGCTGGCTAATGGCATCAAAGGTTCGATTGTGAATATCGGCTCGATGTGGGCGCAGCAGGCCATCGGCGCAACGCCGTCGACAGCCTACTCCATGGCGAAAGCGGGTCTGCATGCGCTGACCAAAAATCTGGCGATTGAGCTGGGCGGCAGCGGGATTCGGGTCAATGCGGTATCGCCGGCGGTGGTGCATACGCCGATATATGAAGGGTTTATCCCTAAAGAGGATGTGAAGGATGTGATGAACAGCTTTGACGGCTTCCATCCCATTGGCCGCGTCGGCACGCCTGATGATATCGCGCAAACCGTGGCGTTTCTGCTCAGCGATAGCACCCGCTGGGTGACCGGCGCGGTTTGGGATATTGATGGCGGCGTGATGGCTGGTCGTCATGCCTGATTACGTTCATTATGTCAGTCAGGGTATTGGCATAACGCAAACGAATTCAGGATAAAGAGAGTCATGAGCGCTGAGATAACGCTGCCCGTCGGACAGCAAAACCAAAATATTGTTCGCCTGGCGACGGCGCAGGCGCTCGCAGGAGCAAACTCGGTGGTGTTTTACGCCACAGGGGCGATTGTGGGCAATGCCATCGCGCCCTCGCCGACGCTGGCCACGCTGCCCATTACCATTTTTGTGCTGGGGATGGCGGCCTGTATTTTGCCGTTTGGCGCGCTGGCCAGAAGACGCGGGCGCAAAACGGTCTTTATGGTCGGTACCGGCGCCGGCGTGTTGACGGGAGCGCTGGCGGCGCTGGCGGTCGCGATCGCTTCGTTCGGACTGTTCTGTCTCGCGGCCTTTTTCGGCGGCGCCTATGCGGCGGTGGCGGTGTCCTTCCGCTTTGCCGCTACCGACGGCGTCAGCGGCGAGCGGCGCGCGCGGGCGCTCTCGCTGGTCATGGGCGGCGGCGTGGCGGCGGGGATCATCGGCCCGATGCTGGTGACCGCGACCATGAATTTGTGGCCGCCGCACACCTTTGCGATGACCTTTATCGCTCAGGGGCTGGTGGCGGCGGTATCCGCGCTGGTCTTGCTGGGGGTAAAAACCCCCGAGCCGGCGGCGCAGGCCAAATCGGGCGGGCGCCCGCTGGGCGAAATCGTGCGCCAGCCGGGGTTTTCCCGGACGGTTTTTAGCGGCGCTATATCCTATATGGTGATGAACTTCCTGATGACCGCGGCGCCGCTTTCCATGCATATGCACGGGATCTCCCAGCAGGCGTCGAATCTGGGCATTCAGTGGCACGTGATCGCCATGTACGGTCCCGGATTTTTTACCGGCAAGCTGATTAATCGCTTCGGCGCCCGGCGTATTAACGCGGCCGGTTTAGTTCTGCTGCTGCTGTCGGTGATGGTTGGCCTCGCCGGTATCGACGTGATGCACTACTGGCTGTCGCTGATCCTGCTGGGTATCGGCTGGAACTTCGGCTTTACCGGCGCGTCGGCGCAGATCATGGATTTCCACCGGCCGGAAGAGAAAACTCAGGTGCAATCGCTGAATGATTTTATTGTCTTCGGCGTCATGATGATTGGCTCATTTTCCTCGGGCGCGTTGATGAACCTCTTCGGCTGGAATGCCGTGCTGTGGGGTTCGCTGGTGCCGGTTGCGGTTGCGCTGATCGCATTGTTGGCAAGCCGACGCCCAACGCTAAGGGGTTAATCCTCTTAGCTTTTCAAACGCAGGCGGAATTATTTTTCCGCTTTTTATTTCTGCCGCGAGAGCAAATTTAAAATATGAATTGGTAGGGTGAGATAAAATTCATCTCTCTTTTTTACTGCTTAATGGAAACACGCTAATGTGAATCCTCTTATTAATGTTTTACCCGTTTATATAATAAGAGTGAATACATGGAGGATTGAGCAAGGGAGTGAGGTTTTTAGCCGCCGCGCGCAGCGCAGAATAATATAGTGATGATAGGGTGTGGTTATTATATCTATAGGCCCTGCCTGTCATCGGCTTTGACGCTAATCAATATCCACGGCGCCGTCACCGCTATGATGTTACGTGAAACTATAAATATAAAACGTCATTATCTCAGCTGCAATGCCTCAAAGGAATGATCTTATGAAGAAAATTGCGACCATTACAGCCTCGGTCATTACCGCAGGCGTGTTATGTTATTTAGGGTTGTCAGGCTATATCTGGTATTACGACAGTCAGCGTATTAAAAAAAACGACGTCCGGCTCTCGGCGGTTGCCGAGAATAATAAAGTCCTCTCTTTTTTTAATGAAAAAGGTTGCGACTATTGCCACACGCCCTCGGCGGAGTTGCCCTTTTACGCCGCTTTTCCCGTTGCCAAACAGCTGATGGATTATGACGTACAGCTGGGATACAAATCCTTTAACCTTCAATCCGTGCGTACGTCACTGATTGACGATAAACCCGTTTCACAAAGTGGATTAAACAAGATTGAGTGGGTTATGCAGCATCAAACGATGCCGCCTACGCGATACGTCGCGCTGCACTGGGCCGGCGGCGTTAGCGACAGCGAACGTATTGAGATACTCAACTGGATTAAGCACCAGCGCGAGCGCTACTATGCCAGCGCTGATACCGCCGCGAAGCATCGCAATGAACCTCTCCAGCCGATCCCTAAAAAGCTGCCCGTTGATGAGCGGAAAGCTGCGCTGGGTTTTCGTCTTTATCACGACGCGCGAATGTCCGGGGATAGCACCATTTCTTGCGCACACTGCCATGCGTTAAACGCGGGCGGGGTCGATGGCAGAAAAACGTCTATCGGCGTGGGGGGCGCTGTTGGGCCAATTAACGCGCCAACGGTGTTTAACGCCGTCTTTAATATTGAGCAATTCTGGGACGGACGGGCATCAACGCTGCAAGAACAGGCCGGTGGCCCGCCGTTAAACCCCATTGAGATGGCATCAAAATCCTGGGGAGACATTATTAATAAACTGGATAAAGATCCCGTATTGAAAAAGGATTTTTTAGCCGTTTATCCGCAAGGTTTTAGCGGTGAGCGCATCACTGACGCTATCGCTGAATTTGAAAAAACATTAATTACCCCCGACGCGCCATTTGATAATTGGCTGCGCGGTGATGAAGACGCGCTGACCGCGCAACAAAAACATGGCTATCAGCTATTTAAAGATAATAAATGTGCTACCTGTCACGGCGGTATTATTCTCGGCGGCCGCTCTTTTGAACCGCTGGGGCTGAAGCGTGATTTTAATTTTGGTGAAATCACGGCTGCTGATATTGGCCGAATGAATGTGACGAAAGAGGTACGGGATAAATTACGCCAAAAAGTGCCGGGGCTACGCAACGTGGCGCTCACCGCGCCCTATTTTCATCGCGGTGATGTTCCGACGCTTGATGGCGCAGTAAAACTGATGCTGCGCTATCAGGTCGGTACGGATTTAGCGCAAAAAGATATCGATGATATTGTCGCTTTTCTGCATAGCCTGACCGGTGTTTATACGCCGTATCAGCCGGGGCAATAACGGGATGATGAGCGAAAGTTCCCGGAGCTGGCTCAGGGCCATTAAACTGCACTGCGAACGCGATGGTCGGACGCTGCTGAAAGATTTTTCATTCAGCGTTTCGGCGGGCGATTGGGTGCAGATAGCCGGAGGCAACGGTGCGGGGAAAACCACTCTCCTGCGCCTGCTTACCGGGCTGGCCCGCGCTGATGCCGGAGAAATCTACTGGCAAGGGCGCCCTCTGCATCGCGTGCGCGATAGCTACCAGCAAAACCTGCTGTGGATTGGCCATAAGCCGGGAATCAAAGCCAGGCTGACCGCCATGGAAAACCTGCGCTTTCTCCATCAACACGATGATATCGCCCAGTGCCGGGAGGCCCTTAAGCAGGCCGGGCTTGCCGGCTTCGACGATATTCCTGTTAACCAGCTCTCCGCCGGTCAGCAGCAGCGCGTGGCGCTGTCGCGCCTCTGGCTGACCCGCGCCCGCCTGTGGATCCTCGACGAACCTTTTACCGCCGTCGATACGGAGGGCGTCGAACGCCTGATTCAGCGCATGGCGCAGCACACGGAGCAAGGCGGCATCGTCATTTTCACTGCCCATCAATCAATTAGCGCGGCATCCGACAGGATTCGACGCATTGCGCTGTGCGGCGAGAGGGCGGAACCGTGATGTGGCGGATTTTTTGCCTTGAACTGCGGGTCGCGTTTCGCCATCGCGCGGAAATCGCCAATCCGCTGTGGTTTTTTCTGATTGTCATTACGCTGTTTCCGCTTGCCGTTGGTCCGGAGCCGCAGCTGCTGGCGCGGCTGACGCCCGGCATTATTTGGGTCGCTGCGCTGCTCTCCTCGCTGCTGGCGCTCGAGCGCTTGTTTCGCGACGACTTACAGGACGGCAGCCTTGAACAGCTGATGCTGCTGCCTTTACCGCTGCCGGCGGTGGTCGTGGCTAAAGTGATGGCTCACTGGGTGGTCACCGGTGTGCCCCTGCTGATCCTGTCGCCGCTGGTGGCTCTGCTGCTGGGCATGGACGTCTATGGCTGGAAAATTATGGCGCTGACCCTGCTATTAGGGACGCCGACGCTGGGGTTCCTCGGCGCGCCGGGCGTGGGGCTCACCGTCGGACTTAAGCGCGGCGGCGCGCTGTTAAGCATTCTGGTTCTGCCGCTGACTATTCCCTTACTTATTTTTGCTACCGCCGCGATGGATGCGGCCTCCATGCATCTGCCCGTGGCGGGGTATATGGCGATACTGGGCGCGCTGCTGGCGGGCAGCGCAACGTTAAGCCCCTTTGCGACGGCGGCGGCGCTACGCGTCAGTCTGCACTAGCGCGGTTTTTGATGGATGACGCTTATCAGGTTTGCGGCGCCGGGGATCCAGGCCCGGGCTTATCAATGGATTTATCTTTATTTCTGGTGACTGAAATATGAGGAAAACAGGGATTCAACTGACGAATCCGCCGCGGTTTTATCAGCTCTGCGGCAGGGTCGCTCCGTGGCTGGGCGGCGCCAGCGCGCTGGTACTGATCGCAGGCTGGGTCTGGGGATTTGGCTTTGCGCCCGCGGACTATCAGCAGGGCGAGAGCTATCGCATTATCTATCTGCATGTTCCGGCGGCAATGTGGTCTATGGGCATTTATGCCCTGATGGCGGCCGCGGCGTTCATCGGCGTGGTCTGGCAGATGAAAATGGCCAATCTGGCGCTGGCGGCGATGGCGCCCGTGGGGGCGGTGTTTACTTTTGTGGCGCTGGTGACCGGTTCCGCGTGGGGTAAGCCAATGTGGGGAACCTGGTGGGTTTGGGATGCCAGATTAACCTCTGAGCTGGTGCTGCTGTTTCTCTACGTCGGCGCGATAGCGCTGTGGCACGCTTTTGACGATCGCCGTCTGGCCGGGCGCGCGGCGGCTATTCTGGTGCTGATTGGCGTGGTGAATTTACCGATCGTTCACTACTCGGTTGAGTGGTGGAACACCCTGCATCAGGGCTCAACGAATATGCAGCAAAGCATCGCCCCGGCGATGCGCGCGCCGCTGCGGCTGGCGATTATCGGCTACCTGCTGCTGTTTATCACGCTGGCGCTAATGCGCATGCGGAATCTGATTTTGCTCATGGAAAAACGTCGCCCGTGGGTCAGTGAACTGATTTTAAAAAGAGGTCGTCGATGAGCAGCGCATTTACAAGCTGGAGTGATTTCCTGGCCATGGGCGGCTATGCCTTTTACGTCTGGCTGGCGGTGGCGTTGACCATTCTCCCGCTGGCGGCGCTGGTCGCGCACAGCGCGATCCTGCATCGTGTCATTCTGCGCGATATCGCCCGGCAGCGCGCCCGTGAAGCCCGCAGGCGCGCGGCGCGGGAGGCGATATGAATATTCGCCGCAAAAACCGCCTGTGGGTCGCCCTCGCGGTGATCGCCGGGCTAACGCTGACCACCGCGCTGGTGCTCTATGCGCTGCGTTCCAGTATCGACCTGTTCTATACGCCTGGCGAAATCCTCTACGGCAAGCGCGAAACGCAGCAGCGGCCCGAGCGGGGTCAGCGTCTGCGCGTCGGCGGGATGGTCGCGCCCGGCAGCGTGAAGCGGGATGCGAATTCGCTGCAGGTGAGTTTTAGCATCTATGACGCCGAAGGTTCGGTGGACGTCAGCTACGAAGGCATTCTGCCGGACCTGTTCCGCGAAGGGCAGGGCGTGGTGGTTCAGGGCGAGCTTGATGCGCACAACCGGATACAGGCGAAAGAAGTGCTCGCCAAACACGATGAGAACTACACTCCGCCAGACGTGGAAAAAGCGATGGAGAGCAACCATCGTCGCCCGGATAGCGCCTACAGGGACACATCCTTATGATGCCTGAAGTCGGCAACGGGCTGCTGTGCCTGGCGCTTGGCGTCGCGCTACTGCTTTCCGTCTATCCGCTGTGGGGCGCGGCGCGGGGGGACAGGCGAATGATGGCCTCTTCCCGGGTATTTGCCGTTCTGCTGTTCATCCTCATTATGGGCGCCTTTATGGTGCTGATTAACGCCTTCATTACCAACGATTTTACGTTGAGCTACGTGGCCAGTAACGCCAATACTCAGCTGCCGGTCCGGTACCGCGTGGCCGCAGCCTGGGGCGCACATGAAGGTTCGCTGCTGCTATGGGTGCTGCTGATGAGCGGCTGGACAGTGGCGGTAGCGCTGCGCAGCAGGCGAATGCCGCTTGATATTGTCGCCCGGGTGCTGGCGGTGATGGGAACGATCAGCGTTGGCTTTCTGCTGTTTATTCTGTTCACCTCCAACCCGTTTGCCCGTACGCTGCCGGAATTTGCCATTGAAGGGCGCGACCTGAACCCGCTGTTGCAGGACCCCGGGCTCATTTTCCATCCGCCGCTGCTGTATATGGGCTATGTGGGCTTCTCGGTGAGTTTTGCCCTGGCGATAGCCGCGCTGTTGAGCGGGCGGCTGGATAGCACCTTTGCGCGCTTCTCTCGCCCGTGGACGCTGGCGGCGTGGGCCTTCCTGACGCTCGGTATTGTGCTGGGCTCCGCGTGGGCTTACTACGAGCTCGGATGGGGAGGCTGGTGGTTCTGGGATCCGGTGGAAAACGCGTCGCTGATGCCATGGCTGGCCGGCACCGCGCTGCTGCATTCGTTGGCGGTCACTGAACAGCGCGCCAGCTTCAAGGCGTGGACGCTTCTGCTCGCTATCTGCGCATTTTCGCTCTGTCTGCTGGGGACCTTTCTGGTGCGTTCCGGCGTGCTGGTCTCGGTTCACGCTTTTACCTCCGACCCGGCGCGCGGCATGTTTATTCTAGCCTTTATGGTGCTGGTCATTGGCGGCTCTTTACTGCTGTTCGCCATGCGTGGCTATAAAGTCCGCTCTCGGGTAAATAATGCGCTCTGGTCGCGCGAGTCGCTGCTGCTCGGCAACAACGTTCTGCTGATGGCCGCTATGCTCACGGTGCTGCTGGGTACGCTGCTGCCGCTGGTGCATAAACAGCTGGGCCTCGGCAGTATTTCGATTGGCGAGCCGTTCTTTAATACGATGTTTAGCTGGCTGATGGCGCCGTTTGCGCTCCTGATGGGCATCGGCCCGCTGGTGCGCTGGGGGCGCGATCGCCCGCGTAAGCTCAGGGGGCTGCTGGTTATTGCCTGCGCAAGCACGCTGGCGCTGTCGCTTCTGTTGCCGTGGTGGTTGGGCGATAAGATTGTCGCCATGACGGTGGTCGGGCTGGCGATGGCCTGTTGGGTCTTTGTGCTGGCGGGAGTAGAGATCGCTTTGCGGGTTTCACGCGGCGCCAGGATGACCCTCAGCTACTGGGGAATGGTCGCAGGCCACCTCGGGCTGGCGGTCACCCTCGTGGGTATCGCCTTTAGTCAAAATTACAGCGTGGAGCGCGACGTGCGCATGCGGGTGGGCGACAGCGTCGATGTCCATGAATATCGCTTTTCTTTCCGTGAGGTCAAAGAGGCGATCGGCCCAAATTATCGCTCCGCCGTCGCGGTGATTGGCGTCATGCGACGCGGCGAACCGCAGGCGATACTGAATGCGGAAAAGCGCTTTTACCACAGCAGCAGCGCCATGATGACCGAAGCGGCGGTTGACGGCGGATTTACCCGCGATCTCTATGCCGCGCTGGGCGAAGAGCTGGGCAACGGCGCCTGGGCTGTACGCCTTTATTATAAACCGTTCGTACGCTGGATTTGGGCCGGGGGAGTGCTGATGGCGCTGGGCGGGCTGTTGTGCCTGTGCGATCCGCGCTATCGCCCGCGCCGCGGATATCCTGGCGCGGAGGCCAGATGAAGCGCTGTACGTTGTTGATGCCGCTGGTCATTTTTATGGCTATCGCGATGCTGCTGCTGTGGCAGCTGGCGCGTAATGTGGAAGGGGACGATCCCAATAGCCTGGAGTCGGCGCTGATCGGAAAACCGGTACCGATTTTCCGTCTTGAGGCGCTGGAAGATCCCGGGCAGTATTTTCAGTCGGATGCGCTGGCGCAGGGCAAACCGCTGCTGCTTAACGTCTGGGCGACCTGGTGCCCGACCTGTCGCGCAGAGCATCAGTATTTGAATCAGCTTTCCGCGCGGGGGATCCGCGTGGTGGGTCTGAACTACAAAGACGATCGGCAGAAAGCAATTGGCTGGCTGAACACGCTGGGCAATCCCTACGCGCTGAGCCTGTTTGACGGCGACGGGATGCTCGGGCTGGATCTCGGAGTCTACGGCGCGCCGGAGACGTTTTTGATCGATGGACAGGGGATCATTCGCTACCGCCACGCGGGGGATCTTAACGATCGGGTGTGGGAGCGCGAATTCAGGCCGCTGTGGGAGAAGTTTAGCCGGGAGGCTGCGCCATGAGATTATTACTGAGCGCGCTGATGCTGCTGCTTTGCGCAAACGCGCTGGCCGCTATTGATGTCATGCCGTTTAAGGACGAGGAGCAGGAACAGCGGTTTCGCCTGCTCACGGAGCAGCTTCGGTGCCCGAAATGCCAGAACAATAGCATTGCGGATTCCAGTTCCGCGATCGCGGCCGACCTGCGGCAGAAAGTTTTTACGCTTATGCAGGAAGGAAAAAGCGACAGCGATATTGTGGACTACATGGTGGCGCGCTACGGCAACTTCGTTACCTACGATCCGCCATTAACCCCGCTGACGATGCTGCTGTGGGTCGTGCCGGCCGCAGCGATCGCCATGGGCGGTTGGGCTATAGTGGCCCGCTCCCGCCGCCGCGTCAGGCCAGGGCAGGAGACGTTTTCTGACGGCCGGGCGCCGGAGGATAAATCCGCCGGGCCGTGGATTTTTATACCTGGCGCGGCGCTTGCGCTGGCGGTAGGCGCGGTCAGCTATAGCCAGACCGGCCACTATCAGCAGGTGCAACGCTGGCAGCAGGCGGTGGCTCAGACGCCGGCTCTGTTGGCGCGGGTGCAGGATCCAAAGGCGCAGCCGCTTGATGAAGACGAGCTGCGGCGTCTGGCCCTTGGGCTACGCACGACGCTGTGGCAAAATCCGGACGCTTCTATTGAGGATTGGCTTATGCTCGGGCGTCTCGGCAGGGTCCTGGACAACGCCGCTATGGCGACTCAAGCCTATGCTCGCGCTTACGCGCTGGCTCCGGATAACGATAGTGCGGCATTTGGCTATGCGGAGGCGCTGCTGCGGGTATCTGACCCGCGGGGCGGTGCGCTGGTGCGCCAGCTGATGGAGGGCCAGCGCGTTAACGACCGCCTGCTTAATCTGTATGCGCTCAGTGCATCAGAGCAGGCGCATTTCAGCGAGGCGCTGACGGCGTGGCGGTTGCTGCTAAAACGATTACCGCCGGACGATACGCACCGGGCGGTCATTGAGCATCATATCAACCAGACGGAGCAACGGTTAACCCACGGACATCCCGCCGTTGACGCGCAAGGTTAATAACCGCTCCGTTTGTTCACCAGGTTTTTCAGCGGCAGCGCCTGCTGCTGCCGCCGGATGTTGTCCAGCAGCTGGCGGGCAATCACCTCCGTCTGCGCGATGGAGGCCATATGCGGCGTGATCGCCACCTGCGGGTGTTGCCACAGCGGGTCCTCCTGGGGCAGGGGCTCGACGGGGAAGACGTCCAGCACCGCGCCGGACAGCTTGCCGCTATCCAGCGCCTCGAGCACGTCCTGATTCACCATATGCTCGCCGCGGCCGCAGTTAATCAGCGACGCGCCGTCGGGCAGCTGCTGCAGTAAAGGATGGGCGAGGATACCTCGCGTCTCCCCGGTTAACGGCAGGACGTTGATCAGCGCATCCAGCTGGCCAAGGAATTCGCCAGCCTGCGTCTCTCCGTGGTAGCAGCGCACGCCGGCAAGGGATTTTTCGCTACGCGCCCAGCCGGAAACCCGATACCCCAGCGCGGCCAGCTGCGAGGCGATATAGCCGCCAATTTCGCCGAGGCCCATGACGCCAACGTGATAATCGGCCGCCGCTCGCTGCGGATACATCTTCCAGACGCGCTCGCGCTGGTGGGCCAGCGCCCGGTCAAAGCGACGCTGAAACCACAGTACGCCCCACAGCGCGTATTCAAACATACCGTGACGAAAATCTTCATCCACCACCCGGCAGAGCGGAACGTCGCTGGCGAAAACGCTGGCGGGCAAATGGTCTACGCCGGCAGACGCGGCCTGGATCAGCTTCAGCTGAGGCGAGCGCGCCAGCAGCTGCGGGTCGGGAAACCAGCAGCAGGCGTATTGCGCCTCGCGGGCGGCGGGGTCCTCGGGCAGAACCGCTTTCACTTCCGGGAATAGCGCGAACGCGGCGCAAATCTCCCGGGTGTACTGAGGATCGTTACAATCCACGACGATGGTGAACTGAGTCATAGGCATTAGCTCTTATAAGAAGTATCAAGACGGTCCAGGCGCCGCAGCCACGCCTGCCACACCAGCTGGCGTTCATGTTCAACCCCCATCAGCTGCTCACAGGCGTGCCGGCTCAGCGGTTCAGGTATCGTATGGATGGGGCCGAGCGGCGCCAGCTGCGCGGCGGCCATCTGGATCTCGCAGGCGCGGTTCAGGTAGTACATGATGTAAAACGCATCGGCGACGGTGCGCCCGACCGACAGCAGCCCGTGGCTTTGCAGGATCAGGGCGATGTTCTCGCCGAGCGAGCGCTGGATCCGCACGCGTTCATCGAGATCGAATGCGACGCCTTCATAAGGATGGTAGCCGACGCGTTGATAAAATTCGGTGCTGATTTGGTTAAGCTGCAGCAGCCCGTCTGCGCAGGCGGCAACGGCCATCCCCGGCAGCGTGTGGGTGTGGATCACGCAGTGGGCGTCTTCCCGGGCCATATGGACCGCGCTATGAATGGTAAATCCCGCCGAGTTTGCCGGGGCGCTGCCCTCGACGACCTTACCCTGCATATCGACCACGATTAAGTTGCTGGCGGTGACTTCGTCAAACATCATGCCAAAGGGGTTAATCAAAAACCGCGGCTCGCCGTCACCGGGCAGGCGCACGGAGAAGTGGGTATACAGCGTGTCTTCCCAGCCGAAGAGCGCCGCCAGACGATAGGCGGCGGCCAGCTGCTGGCGTAGTTCCCGTTCAGTTGCCATTTATTGCACTCCCATAAATTCACGAATGCGGGTGAGGGACGGATCGGCGGCATCGCTGCGAATGCGCTGCGGCGGCATATCGCTCTGCACGACGCCGTTTTCCATCATCACCACCCGGTCAGAAATTGATAAGGCGAAGTCCATCTCGTGGGTCACGATAATCATCGTCATGCCTTCGCGGGCGAGGGACTGAATGACCTTCAGCACTTCGCCAACCAGTTCAGGGTCCAGCGCCGACGTGGGTTCATCAAACAGCATGATGTCCGGTTTCAGCGCCAGGGCGCGGGCGATGGCCACGCGCTGCTGCTGGCCGCCGGAGAGTTGATACGGGTACTTTTCGGCGTGCGCCAGCAGACCGACGCTATCCAGCAGCCACAGCGCCTGCTCTCTGGCGGCGGCGCGGTCGAGCAGCTTGTGATAGAGCGGGGCGAGCATCACGTTATCCAGCACCGTGCGGTGGGGAAACAGGTTGAAGCCCTGGAACACCATGCCGATGCGGCGTACGCCCGCGCGCATTTGCTGTTTATCAACAATGGAGGCGCCCTTCAGGTAATCCTCGCCGTAAAGAATGATCTCGCCGCCGTCGATGCTTTCAAGGGCGTTAATGGTGCGGATCAGGGTGGTTTTGCCGGAGCCGGACGGGCCGATGATACTGATTACCTCGCCGTTTTCCACTTTCAGGTCGATGCCTTTCAGTACGTGGTGCTGGCCCCAGGATTTTTCGATGGCGTGCAGATCCAGCGCCGGCGGGTTGCCGCTGGCGGCCTGCGCTTTTTGCGTCTGTACCGGCGGCTTCAGGTTCTGGCGCAGGGTTTCGCATTCACGCTCGTTGAGCGTTTGCGGGCGCTTACGCTGAATATCCAGCAGGTTTTCCAGCGCCCGGAACAGCCAGCTAAACACCGTGACGACCATAACGTAGTAAATGGCGACCGCCAGCAGCGTCTCCATGACGAGAAAATTCTGCGCGTACAGGCGCTGGCCGGTCAGCAGCAGCTCCGGCAGCGAAATAACCGACAGAATCGAGCTGAGCTTGATGATGGTGATGTATTCGTTAATCAGCGTGGGCAGGGAAATACGAAACGCCTGCGGGATAATAATTAAGCGCTGAATCCCGATAAAGCTAAAGCTTAAGGCATGCCCGGCTTCGCTTTGCCCCCTGGCGACCGAAAGCAGGCCGCCGCGATGGATTTCCGCCATGTAGGCCGCTTCGGTCACCGTCATCGAGACCAGCCCCGCAATAAACGGAACGCCGAGCAGCGGTTGGGTGGCCGGAAACAGCTGCGGCAGGTTATAGACAAAGACCAGCAGGACCATCAGCGGTACGCTGCGGAAAAACCAAATATAGAGTTCGACGGGAACCTTCAGCCAGCGCGGGCCGGAGAGCTTCGCGCAGGCTAAAAGAAAACCTAATATCAGGCCAATAAACCAGGACAATGAACTGACGACAACCACGGTGACACACGCCTGCCAGAATGCCCCAACGCTAAATAATGAAAAAAAGTATCCCCAATCGAACTCCATACCGACTCCCGTTTAATTATTGTATTAATTGATGCTTTCTAAGTTGTATTTCTTGATGATGGCGTCATATTTGCCGTTGGCTTTAAGGGTGGCTAACGTTGATTTAATGGCCTCGGCCAGCTCGGTGTTGCCTTTGGCGACGTAAATTCCCAGCGGCAGCGGATAGACCAGGCGGTTCGAGCTAATGGCCAGGCGGCCGCGGCTTTTCTCGACGATAATTTGCGCCGCCGGGGCGATTTCTAACTGGGCGTTGATATTTTTCGACAGCAGGGCCTGGGAGGCTTCCGGCGCGGTCGGGAATTCCTGAATACTAATGGCCGGTTTGCCGTTTTTCAGGCAGTACTCGTCGGAGTGCGTTTTCAGGCTGGAAACCCAGGCGGTACCCGCCTGCAGACCAACCTTCACGCCGCACAGTTCGTCTTCCGTTTTTGGCTGAATGGCGCTGCTTTTCAGCGCAATAATGGACGCGCCGGACAGGGCGTAAGGGATGGCGTCCGCCTGCTTCTGGCGCTCGGGCGTCACGTACATCCCGGAGATCACCGCATCGTATTTTTTACCGATACCTAAGATCAGGCTGGTGAATTTCGTGTCGATAAGCTGCGGTTTTGCCTTCAGCTGTTCGGCGATCAGCGCCGCGAACTCCGGGTCGATGCCGACAATATTGTTATTGCTGTCATAGGATTCAAAAGGCGGATAGGTCACTTCCATCCCGACTTTAAAGACGCCCTCGGTCAGCAGCTCAGCGGCCTGAGCCAGCGGTGAAAAACAAGCGGTGACGGCGATGGATAAAGCCACACGGCGCGAGAGTTTTTTTAGCGTTTTGTTCATCATTTATCCTCACGGGTTATTTACGGTTTTTTGCTGTGCTTGTTTTTTCAGATGGCCAAAGGTGTTAGTGCCGCGGGCGCGTTCGGGGAGCTGGAGCTCGCCTCGGGTGACTTTCTCGCGCAGGTAGCGATAGGTCTGTAACGCCTGGCTCCACATATGCTCACCAATGCTCAGTTCTTGATATTCGCTGGCTTCGCCTGCCTCAAGGAAGCCCGGCAGCGGGCGAATCAGCGTGTGGTAGTCGCAGGCGAAAAACAGCGGGAAGGAGTAGCGTTCCTGCGGCACCTTGCGTACGCGGTGTGCGGTTGCAACAAATGTGCCAGCGCTCAGGACTTCCAGCATGTCGCCGATATTAATCACGAAAGCCTCTTCTCCGGTCGCGTTCTTCAGCGGCGGGGCGTCGATCCAGTCGCTATCTTCATTCAGAACTTCAAGACCCGGCTGGTCGGCGAGCAGCAGGGTGAAGCATTCATAGTCGGTGTGTGCACCAATACCGGGAACATCTTCGGCGCTGGCGTCAAAGGGGTAGTGGATCAGACGCAGCTTTGACGGCGGGCAGGTAACCATCGACCTGAAATAGCCCTCCGGCAGGCCAAGGGCGAGAGCGAAGGCGTCAAACAGGCGATGCCCAAGGGCGAAGACCGCGTCATAGTAGGCCAGCACGCGGGATTGAAATTCCGGCACGTCAGGCCACTCGTTGGCGCCAATCAGCGGCGTTTTCGCCACGACGAACGGGTGGTCGTCGGCGGCCTGAAAGCCGATATCAAACGCCTCTTTGTGATCCGGCTTGCCGGAGCCGTAAATCTCTTCCCCTTCGGGAACGTAGCCCTTATGGCTTTTCGACTGTCCGATGTAGTACGCCATCTTGCGCTCCATCGGCAGGGCGAAAATCTCTTTGGCCGCCGCGCGGATCCCGGCAATCAGTTCAGGCGCGATGCCGTGGCCGGTAACGTAGAAAAAGCCGACTTCGCGGGCCGCCTGGCCGATGGCGTCGGCCACCGCCTGGCGTCGGACGAGATCGTCGCAGGCCAGGTCGCTGATATCGATGGTCGGTAATTCAGTAAACGAACTTTTTGCAGCGGTCATTTCTTCCGTTCCTTATTCAGTTTGCGAGGTGAATTCAACAAAATGCTGCTGTTCACGCTGGGCCATCCAGGCGTTCAGCGACCACAGGTCGGCGACCGGAACGTTGGTAAACGGCAGGTGATGCAGGTAGCCATCGGGGCCAAATTCCGGCGTAAGCGTGGTGTGCTGGTAGCCGCGCCGGCGCTGCGATTGCCAGATCTGTTCCCAGAAGCGCTGCTGAAACCGCAGGGCCGCCCGATATTCCGGCGCGGCGGGGTGCGGCACCTGCGGCCCCTGGTCGTACCCGGCGCGGGCCTGAATATGGTGGACCCGTTCGATAAAGGCGCTGAAGTCATCGCAGGGGTCATCCAGCAGGCGTTCGCTTACCACGATCCAGTGGCTGATATCGGCGGTAAAGCGCAGCTGCGGCAGCTGTTGAATTATCTCCAGCGTCAGCCACGGGCTATACAGCGACGTGGCGCGATGGGTTTCAAAGCTGCAGAACAGCTCATATTCGGCGGCGAGCTCATGCGCTTTGCCGAGAAAATCCACCTGCTGCGCCAGCGGCCAGCGGTCGTTACCGGCCAGCAGATTGACGAAGCGCGGATTAAGCGCTTTTGCCGCCGCAAAACGTTCTTTTAAGCGCTCCAGATGCTGCGCGGGCGTCTCGGCCTGGGCCGGAATAACGCCGCCGCCGCTGAACACAATGGCGATATACTCAAGCGCGGACGCTTCGATGCGTTGGGCCAGCGTCCGCTGCTCTTCTGGCGTCAGCGGAACCCGCGCTTCAATGCCGCAGCAGCCGACACTCCGGAGTTCGCTGACCGTTTGCTGCCACGGGGTGGTGACGCCCCACAGCGTGCGAAAGACGTTAAGCTGCATGGTTTTTCCTCTATGGATATTTCACGCCCGGGAGAACGCAGAGCATTTCATACAGCAGGTTGGCGGCCAACTGGGACGTGTTGCCGCTGACGTCATAGGGGGGCGAGACCTCGACCAGGTCGCAGCCAATCAGGTTCAGGCCGCGGCAGCCGCGCACGATTTCCAGCGCCTGAATCGATGTCAGTCCGCCCACTTCCGGGGTTCCGGTGCCGGGGGCCCAGATCGGGTCGAGGCTATCAATATCGAAGCTGAGATAAACCGGGCCAGCCCCCATTTGCTGGCGCACTTCGGCCATTAGCGGGGTCAAAGATTTGTGCCAGCACTGCTCGGCCTGAACCAGACGAAAACCGCGATCGACGCCCCACTGGAAGTCACCTGCGGCGTAGCCCTGCGCGCGCTGGCCAATCTGCACGACGCGTTTAAGATCCAGCAGCCCCTCTTCGACGGCGCGGCGGAAGGTGGTGCCGTGGGCAATCTTTTCGCCGAACATCTCATCGTTGGTATCGGTGTGGGCATCGACGTGAATCAGCCCAACCGGACCGTGCTTTTTGGTCAGCGCGCGCAGGATCGGCAGGGTAATGGTGTGATCGCCCCCCAGCGTCAGGGGGATAAGCGGAAAACTATTTAAACCGGTGTAGTAATCCTCGATAATCTGCACCGATTTGAGCAGGTTGTAGGTATTGATAGGTACATCACCGATATCTGCCACCGACAGTGAATCAAAAGGCGCGGCGCCGGTGGCCATGTTGTACGGGCGAATCATTACCGATTCGGTACGAATATAGCGCGGTCCGTAGCGCGTTCCGGAACGCTGTGAGGTTCCGATATCCAGCGGGATGCCGACAAACGCTGCATCAAGTCCCTGTAAATCTTCGATAAATGGCAGGCGCATCATCGTGGCGCGGCCACCAAAACGCGGCATCTCGTTGCCACCCTGCGGTTGATGAAAGACGTTATCCATTTCAGCTCCTGAATCTGACAAACAAAACTCAACAGCAGGGATAGTGCGAAAGATGTGCTGGACTTTAAATCGTCTGCCGCAAATACTTAGTTCATTTATTAGTGAACTAAGACGCCATGCTTAACGACGCGACGCTTAACATTCGACAGCTCCAGGTTTTTGAGGCGGTGGCCCGTCTTGAGAGCTATGGCCGGGCCCAGCAGGAGCTGGGGATTTCCGTTTCCGCGATCAGCAATGCGATGTCGCAGCTGGAAGGCCAGCTTGGCTTTAGCCTGTGTCAGCGCGGGCGCGGCGGCTTTGCGTTGACCGAAAAAGGGCAGCATTTTTTACAGCAGGCGATCCGCGTGCTGAGCGAACTGAATGAACTGGAGCGCCAGTCGGCGCTGCTGAAAGGCGAGCATAGCGGCACGATTTGTATCTCAACGCTTGATTCCATCGAGACGGAAACCGCGCTGTCGCTGCCGGTCGTGCTGCGCAGCTTTAGCGATAAGTTTCCTAATGTGCATATCAAGCTGATTATCCGTACCCCGGCGGAACAGCTTAACGGCGTATTGAATAACCATATCGATCTCGCCATCGGCAGCTACAACTCGCGGGTGCATAACATCATCAGCGAACCGCTCTATCGCGAGCAGCACTGGCTCTACTGCAGCGACCTGCATCCCATGTTCTTCAGTCGACAGCTCGATAAAGAGCTGATCAGCCAGTGTCCGCTGGTGACGCGCAGCTACTGGAATACCAGCGATCTGCGGCGGCGCGGGTTCAGCAAGGGCAGCGCGACCGTTGAAACCGTCGATGCGCAGCTGCTGCTCATCCTCTCCGGGAAATACATCGGCTACCTTCCCGAGCACTACGCCTGGCCGTGGATTAAGGAGAATCGCCTGCGCGTACTGCTGCCCAATGAGTTTGGCTTTCAATCTCCCTTCTCGGCGATATGTAAGCGCGGGCGCAGCAACGAACCCTACCTGAAGGAGTTTCGCAATCTACTCAAGAAGAATACGGTGGCCAGACCGAAGTGGAGCGAATGAGATTCGTATTGAATGAGTAACAGCTTATGCCTGATTAGAATTGTAAAAAGACCGCTCAATATCAGGCATATAAAAGGTAATGTGCCATTAATCATATGTGGCTAAGAAAAAGCTTAGATAAAAATATCGTCCTGCACCTGGATAATTCCCATTCCCGACCTGGTTAAAAAATGACCTTTTTGTGTGTTTTTTCTGAATTAATGTTAAATCCAACGCCTGACGTTGTTTGTTAAAATTTTTTCTGCTGCAATCGACAAATATATTTTTGACGTATTTTTTTTCTAATGGATGGGAAGATGATAAGAAATAGCTTATTGGCATTGGTGTGCATTTCTGTAGGTTTATTACAGGGGTGTACTAATGGTAAAAAACCGCAGAGCGCACTCATAAAAAAAGATGTCATTCAAAATGAACAGCCCGCGCAGGTTCCTGCTTTACAGCAGTGTATCCAGGATGCCGACGCTTTAGTTAAGCTCGATAAAAAGTTTCAGCAGGACTCAAACGAGCTATATGGTTTAATCAATGACGCTAAGTTTTATGCTTCTGTTTCAGACCAAACCTCCGCCAGCGTAAAATCAACGATTACACCGCTTTTTGAATACAAGATAAACGATAAGTGTAATAGCATTTCGCAGAAATTAATTAAAGAGTTTGAAAGCCGGGCAAGAAAAGCTGAACTCAAGGATGGGCTGGCCAGATGATGGACGCTAAGGGGAAACTGAATATATGCAATCTACGAGGTCCTGCGATTGTATTTGCTCTTTTTACCCTTATTGTTGTGTTTCCTGCTCGTGCTGAGCCGGGAGACTTCCTTGATAATATATCGAAACTCGAAATAAACAATCCGCCGGCCTCAGGCGCCGCCAGCGGGGAGTCGGTCTCGTCTAAGCAAAATAACGATAGCCCTGATAAAAAAACGCCTCAGAAGCAGGACGTCGTCAGAAAAAAAAGTCATCAGAATAAAACAGAGAGTACGATTAACGCTCTGCGGAAACAGAATGCGGAGCTGAGCGCTGCCGCCAAAGCGGCGGAGAAAAAGCACGCTGAAACGACGCGCGAACTGTCGGCGCAGATCGCCGCGCTGAAGGCTCAGAGTGAACAGCGTGTACAGAAAGAGAGCGGCGAAACTACCGCCGTGAGCGCGCTGAGCAAAAAGAACGCCGAGCTGGCCGCCGCTGCCGAAGCGGCGCAGAAAAAACTGGATGAGACCACCCGCTCGCTGACGGCGCAGATCGCCGCATTGACGGCACAGCGTGCACAGAACGAAAGCGGGCAGACCACCGCGCTTGATGCGCTGAGCAAAAAGAACGCCGAGCTGGCCGCCGCTGTCGAAGCGGCGCAGAAAAAACTGGATGAGGCCACCCGCACGCTGTCGGTGCAGATTGCCGCGCTGAAAACGCAGAAGGAGCAGAGTGAGAACCTGCAGAAATCGACGATCGATACGCTGACGGGAAAGAATCTGGAACTGCGCGCCGCTGCCGAATCTGCACAGAAAAAGCAGGATGAGACCTCCCGTGCGCTGTCGGCGCAGATTGCCGCGCTGAACAAGCAGCGTGCGGAGAGTGAAGAGCAGCAGAAAACCGCGCTTGATGCGCTGACCAAAAAGAACGCCGAGCTGGCCGCTGCCGCCGAAGCGGCGCAGAAAAAGCAGGATGAGACCACCCGTGCGCTGTCGGCGCAGATTGCCGCGCTGAACAAGCAGCGCGCGGAAAGAGAAGGCCAGCAGAAAACCGCGCTTGATGCGCTGACCAAAAAGAACGCCGAGCTGGCCGCCGCCGCCGCAACCGCGCAGAAAGAATATGATGTTTCAGTCGCTGCTTTAAACGATAAAAATAAAAAATTACAGTCTACGCTCGATAGCCTGGCTATCAAGCAAAGTGATTTAAGCCTTGCGGATAAAAGTCATAAAAATGCCTATGCGCTCGGCGTTTTCTACCTTACCCAGGCGCTATCCGATGTGAATAAAATGGCCGACAATAATGTCAAGCTGGCGCCTTCAGCGTTGGTTTCCGGGTTTAACGACGCTTATAATAAAAAACTCAAAATTAAAGAAAATGAAATAGAAAGTATCGTTAACATGCTTAACGAACAACTATCGTCTAAGTACGTCGATATTGAAAAAAGAATCATGGCTAAAATCAAAAACAAGAAATATGAGATTTTGCCTAATGGTGTCTATTTTGTGGTTGATAAAAAAGGAAAGGAGTCGTACAAGTCGAATGAGACTTTGTCTATGAATATCCTTGAGAAGAAGCTTGATGGTACGCCGATACTCAATACGATGAATTCAAAGATGGTTTACGATAAGCAAATCGATCCGCTAATGGCCAAAGTACTATCATCCGGATTAAAAGGCGGAACGGTCACGCTATATGGACAGGCCGGCTCGCTGTATAGCAGCACGCCAGCGGACCTGAACCCGGATACCTTAATCTCCATTACCTTCGAACTCATTCCCTGAGCGATCGATAGCGGCTCCCCGCCGACTTGCGTATCCGCAAAGCCATCGCCCGCATACCAGGGGGGGGGCAGTCAGATGTCCGGGACGGACATCATGGCTGCAACTATCGCCTGGCGGGCAGAATATTGCCCATCGCGCTTTCAACCGATCGCTTCCGGCAGCAGCCAATCCAGCTGCATGAGGTTTGACTCAAAGGCGGTGACGCCCGAGGCCTCCCCCGGCGTAATGCGCCGCTTCGTCATACGGGGCGAGGTGTGAAAAGCAGCATATTACCATTCTCAACGAGTATGAAGACGTAACTGCGATCCTGTCCCTTTCCCAATGAATCCCGAATTGATATCTGCCGGATATTATTTGTGAATTTTATATTAATCTTGCCAGTCATTAATTATAACCATATTAATACCCAGAGCTGGGCGGCTTACAGCCTGTAAACCATAAAAAAATAATTTATTTCACACTTCGCCATTCGCGATTTTTTCAGTGTCAGGAGTGATCTTTATTTCCGCTGCACATTGATTTGCATCAATCAACTCTGTCTATTCAGATATGAATTTAATTCATATTCCTCTGCCAGGTATACACTCAGCCTTTATTGTAAGCAAAAGGTTGTTATTACATACCGGCTTTGTTTGTCTGATGCGTTTCATTTTTACATTTGCCTTAAGATGTCTGAGGAAAGTCTTATAATGGACTTTGGGGCCGGCAGGTTGATATTTTTTGGCGCTTTGCTCTACTATATCCTGGTCATCACACGCCGTTATCTTTAACACATTATTCCTCACGGGAAGGGACCCCTATGGCTGATACGTTCCAGAATGAGGTGCCCAGGGCACGCATTTTCAGAAAAGAGTTCGAAAAAATCCTGAAAGACCCGGCGCTGACGCAGGAATTACGCGACGAAATCAGCGCGCTGGCCCCGAAATAAACGGCGTGCGTTATTTAATGGATTAACCGGGAATATGCTGGACGCGCAGGTGGCTGATTCCGTGGCCCGAATGGCGCTGGCAGCCGGCCCCGCGCTGACCGGAGAGGAGATGTACTGATGGCCAATGTTTATACTCTGATTTCAGTCTGTCAGGCCGCTGCTGATGCGCTGGCGGTACAAACGCAACAACGTCTGCTGTTGTGGAATAACTGGCTGCAGCCGCTGTCAGCCGATAAACCCGCGGGGGACGATCCCGGCTACGATGATGATTTCCAGCAGATGCGCGAAGAGGTGAACAAGATCACCGGTGCGGATAGCGATCTGATTTGTAGGTTGGCCGAAAAACTGCTCACCACCGTGACCAAAGATATTCGCGTTGCCTCATATTACGCGTGGGCGCGGCTGCACCGGGATGGCGAAAGCGGTCTGGCGGACGGACTGGAACTGCTGGCCGGGCTGATGCAGGGTTTTGGCGAGCAGCTGCACCCGCTGCGGGAGCGCAGCCGAAGGGCCGCATTTGACTGGCTCGCCGGACAGCGGATGCTTGACAGCCTGTCGCTGTACCCCGAGGCCGGCAGTACTGATGCCTTGCGTATCAGCGGCGCATTATTGCTGATGGAGCAGGCGCAGGAGGGGACTGTCCCCGATGCGCTGTGCGGCGTCCTCGAGACCCGTCTGTTGAAGTCGGGCGGGCCGGATGCCGTCGTGCCGCAGAATGTCAGCGATGTTTCGCCCTCTCAGGCAAACAACTATACGCCGGCGCTGAGCCCTATCACCTCCGGCCAGGAACTGCTGACGCAGGCGCGTATCCTGGCGAAATATCTCGGTGACCAGCCGGAGGGCTGGCTGGCCGCTCACCATCTGATGAAAAGCATCCGCCACGACACGCTATATCAGCTGCCGCCGCTATCAGCAGAAGGCAGAACCCGTATTGAACCGCCGAAGCCGGACCAGCGGGCATTGCTGAAGCGGTTGTATCTCCAGCAGAGTTGGACAGAACTGCTGGAACAGGCTGACGGGATGTTTTCTCGTGGCGCGAATCATCTGTGGCTGGACCTGCAGTGGTATATCCACCAGGCTCTGCTGAAGGCAGGGCGGGAAGCGGAAGCCGCTATTATTCAGAACGACCTGAAAGGGCTGCTGTCCCGGCTGACGGGGCTGGAAGGACTGGCATTTAACGACGGCACGCCGTTTGCCGATGAGGTCACGCTGAACTGGATACAACAGCAGGTGCTGGAGAACGCCGCAGGCTGGCGGGATGATACTGCCGCCAGCGCCGCTACCGCATCCGGCGATGACGATATTCTGCTGCTGGAGCCGGAGGCCCTCGCTGTTGCCGACAGCGACGGCCCGGAGGCGGCGCTGGCCTGGCTGCAGAACCGCCCGGGTATCACCAGCGTGCGCAGCCGCTGGCTGCTGCGCCTGCTGATGGCGCGTATTGCCGAGCAGACCGGCAAAAATGAGCTGGCGCAACACCTGCTGGCGGAACTGGGCGCGGATGCTGCCGGAATTCCGCTGGCACAATGGGAGACAGGTCTGCTGTTCGAAGTCAAAGCCCGCCACCTCAGGCTGCTACGCATGAAGGCCGGGCGCAGTGAAACCGACAAAAACCGCCTGCAGTCTGCTATGGACCGCCTGCTTGCCGAGCTGATTGCCATCGATCCCGCCCGCGCCGTAGTGCTGTGCGCTTAATCTGTTTACGAAAAATAAGGTGGCGGGAGCGGCGATGAAAAAAAGAGAATGCCGCTCAGCGCATATCTCACAACGTATTAAAAGTTAACGGGGGCGATAAAGTGTCGGCCAGAGAACGTTTTTTTAAGAAAGTGCAGCAGAACTCCGATAGCATACCGCCCGGCAATAAATCCGCTGAGGCGGAAATTCAGGCATTCCGCCGCCGGATGGATGCGCTGGTGCAGCAAATCAGCCAGTGGTTTGCGGGTTCCGGCATTGAGATCATTCTATCAACAAAGCATATCCATGATCTGAGCACGATCGGCTATAGCCTGAACAGCGGTATATGCCGTTATGACATCACCACAATCCGGCTCCAGAACGGCGATCGTCACGTCAGCATAGTACCTGAACAGCTCTGTCGAGGTGTGGAAACGGGCTGCATGACAATGCGGGTTAATGCCCCCGGAATCACTCAGCTGTTTTACCTGAGCATGGCGCCGGAAACGGGCTGGTTTATCCGCCGTGAACATCAGAGCGAAAAAGAGAATGCCATCATGACGGAAGAGCTCTTTTTCCATGCCGTTGATTGCCTTGCCTGAATAGTCGCAGCGGTTTCTCATATTGTGCAGGCAACCGTTGCCTGACCCATTACAGATATTCGGGCTGTCTGCTCTGAAGGCTTCATGCTTGTGCTTTCAGCCGCAATGAGCCTCTTAATGAGTTTTACCATTTTAGGACCCGCGTTTTTTGGCTCTTTCTCCTGGAGCCCAAAAAGGCACCACAAGGCTGCGGTCCTCAGTCATTCCCGCCAGACCGATACAGACACAAAAAAGCCCGCAGGGCTTGCGCCGTGCGGGCTCTCAGGACTTCATCGGATGACTCTGGCTGGCGTCCTTGTAATTGGTGGGGGAGGTGGTTGAGTTTGTTGGGGATTTTGATTTTTTGCGGGGAAGGGAAGGCGCAAAAAGAGTGGCGATGATGTTGATATGTAAGGTTTTTTGTATGATTATGATTTTTAAAGAGTAAATGGTTAAAGATTTAGCGTGATGGGTGCCTTCGCAATAGTAACCGTTGGCTTGTAACTCATAACATATCTGACTATGCTTCAATTTTGACGGCTTTGTGCTAGTAGCATCATTTATTACAAATCTTCAATTCCCTTATATATAGCTCTCGACTAATAACCGCCGTAATTAATCCGCACTATTAATCAACCTGACTATTAAATTAATGTATTTTCCCTGTCGTGATGTTTTACTTACTCCTTACCGAAACCATATTATATCAAATAATTACTTGCCGTAGCAGCAGGGTATTTTGACGATAAAAGCCATCTACAGGGGGCCGGACGGTATACTGCTTTGATTGTTACAGAAACTCCACATTGACAATTTGTTCATGCGACACCGGTATCCCCCCCCGATCAATACCGTATATCGATAGCCCGCTGGGCCGAATACCTCTGACTGAGGTATACGCATAACTTAACGCGGCACTGAGGGCGTGCAGCTGATGTTGTACAACCGATATAAACCACACAATACAAGGCTGAAGCAGTTGCTGATAATGTGTGGACAGATCCCGGCCATAATATTGCTGATAGGCCCTGCAGACGTCTTCGACCAGTTCGGGTAACCCGAGGTACTCATGCTGGCTGAGTAAGCTGGCGTGTTCGTGCGTTTCCCGAATGAGGTAGCCATAGGGTCCCCAGTGCGCCGGATCCAAGGTACGCATCCGGAACATCTCCTCCGGTACACCACCATGAACGTTCCACTTCTGCAGTCGGCTACTGACTTCAGTATCTGGCGCTAGGGCGATAAGCATGTCCATCACACGTTTTTCTGACTGCTCAAGGCTGAGTAACCCGTCAGAGAACAGGTTACCCGGAACAGTGCGGGTACCATGGAACCAGTAGGCGGATGAATAGTCAGCCGGAGCTCCAAAACGCTCACATGCATAATGATACAGGTATTCCTCAGGGGGGATATCAATGTGCAGGTCAGTCTCATAAAGAGCATCAAGATCGAAAGCCAGGAGGGCAACCGACAAACTGGATGGTGAACAACCAAACCCGGCAGAAAGCGACCGGAGGGTACTGGCCCGGGTTGAGCAGTCGAGAATAGGCATTGCTTCTTTAGTCCTTTTACTGAACTTCCTGCAGGTTCAGTCTTTGAGTAGATCGGCGATGCAAGTTTGTCACTAAGCTGTCAGCATAATACTTCAGAAAAGAGAACAGCTCTGAAGTCTTGAAAATAGCGTAAACCTCTCTCTCACTTCCTTGTTCGGTGTCGATAAAAACAATTTCATCCATCAGATTTTCCGGGCTAAGTGCGCGGGTCTCTATACTGAAATGGGCAACAGAATGCCGCATTTTAATGATGAGATTTTTTAGTGTCATTTCAGGACCCGGTAGGGATGAATGACGCAGCCCCATCTGTGCCTTCAACTCAGAAGTCAGCCGATCTGCAGGTAGCCTAGATATCACCCGTTCTTTGGGCATAACGATGAGGCCTAACAGACAGTTCAGGATTAGGGTGTAATTAAACTGCTCAGGAAAGGGGCGTTCTTCAACCGTCCCGGTGTACTGCTCGATTAAGGCAATGGTTCGCTCTACAAAGTCGGTTTCAAAATCCGCGTAATTTCCCATCTAATTTTTCCCGGAAGGTTACAAAGTACGACATATTTTATATCGTTGAAGAGATATGTCTGCGAAAAATTGTTACTGCAGGTATTGCTCAAATACCGGCCATGTGGAATTCCAAACGGGATCAGGTTCAGAGCACCAGTGGCGGAGTCTGGTTTTCAGAATTTGTAGTGCCTGAGCAGCAATACCCATGGTGATATCAATCATGGTTGGCCTCATATCATATAAGTCAGGCCCCATTGTTCGCCATCTGCACAGCGGTGTCGGCACCCGAAAATATTTTGTTATTGTCGTTCCGAGTATCTGTTGTTTTCGGTTTATCGTTTTTCCAGATTCTATGTACAAAAGACAGAAAAACAGTGAGTTGCAATAGGTTTAACGACTGACAAGGTGTTACACAGAAGCGATATTTTACCAAGATCAAGCTACTACGCCATTGACCCTGACTAGTCGATAATCAGTACGGTATGTCATCCGGCCAGCCCTCATCCCAGGGCGGCGTTGCGGGGATATTCGATCTGGAGGCGAGTTCTTCGACTATATGCTTTCTCCGGCTTACTTCGGCAGAAGAGTAGTCAAGAGTAACCCCGCGAATGTGGTGAACACTGACGGTTGCGAGCTCAATTTCCAGTGCGGGTTTACGGTCATCAAAGGGGCGATTGGCCACATCATATCCGTTTTTTTCCGGTGTCGACTCCTCCATTTCAGCTATCTGCGTTACGCAGATGTCCTCTTCCCAGTCATCTTTGGCGTACATATGCCCATAACTGATCCTGCAGTCAGTCAGTGCAGGCATTGTAAGATATCTTACCCTTGAAGCTTTATGGAACAGGACAACATTATAATTTTCAGACGGCGAGAGATTAGGATTCTGGACCGAGGGGTAAAGGATCCCGTCGAGTGCAAGCTGAGAGGAATCGGCTAGATATTCGGCAATAACCTGGGTCGGGATATAGAGGAACTCTTCCTCACCAGGCAGAACAGGGTCTGTCATCAACCCGGACAACTTTCTCAGAAAAGCGACCTGTGCGCGTTTATTAATGAAGTCGGGATCAAAATAACTCCCGCCCTCCCAGACATTTTCGAGGGCCGGAAGGTTTAATAACCTGAGGGGCCGGATGATACGGAACCCGGCACAGACTACGTTGCATCCAGCCGGTGGACGAATTTCCGGGATTGCTGTTGCAACAGAGCTGGCCCCGTAAAAAACAGAAATGCCTCTGGCACTCATTCGGTTTGCACCGCTGAAATTGTGAGGCGGAGGGCCCAGTTCACGATCAGGATTAACCAGCATATTCTCAAGATCATCGTGGTTACGACACCACCGGGCACGATAAAGGATAGGTATGGCCGTACCGCTTCCGGCTTTAATGATAACCTCTTTCTCTCTGCCAGCATGCATGTTCTCTACGCCGCTGAAAATGCCGTCTAGCGTTTCTCTGACTGAATGGTTTATGAACCTGGATTCTGTTTTCAGGCTGGAGACAAATTTTGCCCACATACCGTCAAGGTGACTCGTATCAACCTTTTGGCGTTCTTCATAATGTGATCCAGAGTAAAACTCGGTTTCCTCTCCCATAACAGCCGAATCAAAGTCATAGTGTCTGCTCTCCAGACACTGTTGAACTGCACTGGCAACTGCCGTCCGGGTCTGAAGAAGATCTTCAATAAGAGTGTCTATTTCATAGCCATGCCGATACCAGCTATGCTCCCCATGCTTAATCATGGCGTATTCCATAGGGTCAGGATCTACTGGTGTCCGTATGAAGTGTTGTTCGATGGCTGTCTCGGTTACATCACTTATCCCTTCAAGCGTGAAGCAGGGACTCTTTTCACCACAGTAAGTACAGACCTCGTTAAGGCCTTCATTCTTGATCCGGGTACTGAGGAAAGACTCTCCTATGCATGAGGCACAAATCCAAGTTTCTTCAGCTTCATCACTACACATCAGACGTGCTCCAAGGTGGGTGGTGTTAGACCACGCAATTTTATTAGAAAGACTGAAGTTTAACCAAACTTCCACTTAAACATATTTTCGGATCTCTAGTGAATAAAGTCATCCTTCAAAATAGTACCAATGCATTAACGTAGCTGGACATAATCCGAGGTGTATGTGGTTTGCTAGATATTTTGATTTTAGTGATGGATACATGTCGTTCTGAATTTGTGCTAGCAGTACGACTGAAAGGGTGTTATGGATTTCACCATTCGATGGAATCTGAGGGCATTGCCAATGCAGATGACCAAACGTTCCCCGAACCCAAATCCCGCACTTCCCTCCCTTACCCTTAAAGGCCTTTAAAGGCCCTTTAGCGAGCTTTTGCGGGCGTGCATTATTCGAGCCAGAGCTGGCTGAAATCCGGCCATCCCAGCGTATTTAAATCCCGCCAGGTAAATGACTTCTCGGTCGCAAATTCCATCCAGTGATGCAGCAAAGGAATGACATATCGCTGATGGGTCATCTCATGGAAAAAGGTGGCAATGGTGGCGAAGGCCTGTTCATCATCGCTGTTCAGAATGGTCGGCAGCAGGGCGTTCAGGTTTTGTCGCTGGGCTTCAGGCAAGCGCGTAAACAGCGCTGTGGACGCCAGCCATTCCAGAAACGCCGGAACCGAAAGGGTATCGAGCATAAAGTTGCTGAGCCAGATATCCGCAGGGGGGCGCGGCTGGGTGTTAAAGCTATCAAATGCGTCGATCCGTATTTCGGCGCGAATATGCCAGCGTTCAAGCAGGCGGCGAATTGCTCCGGCAAGCTCCACCAGTTCCGGTTGCTGAAAGGTGCTGATAATAACTGGCTGACGCAGGTTAAACGGCGCGGTGATCCCGCCAAAATCTACCGGGCGGTGGTTCCACTGCGGCAGCATGCCCTGAGCAACGGAGAGGATGCGCGCATATTCGTCGGGAAGCTGCGTCTGGCTGAGGAGTTCGACAGGTTGCAGCAGGTAATTGATAAACCGCCTTCCGGCCTCATCCGCAAAGGCTCCGTCACCGTCGAGCAGCACAAAGCAGCATCCCTGCTCCAGACTACGCTCGTTGAGCGGGCGGTCATCCTGCGCCTCTTCACCCCGCAGCAGGGGAATAAAGCTCATGCTGATATGCTCCGGAGCCCAGGTGAAAATGGTGATCTCATCCAGTCCGGGGCGCGCCTGGTGCCAGTGTTGATTGCGCCGCAAAACCATAAAGTTGTCGCTGTGCTCCTGTAGGTGGAAAGCACCGGTAGAGCGGATGAGTCCGCGCTGGTAATCGAACAGCATCGTCGGCTGAGTGGCGAGCAGACAGTCGAGCCGTCTGACCGGGTGATGCGTTTCAATCACCAGATGCCAGGGGGCGTCTGCGGTGATGGTTTTGATTGGGCTGAAAAGCGGGGCGAACTGCGGGCTCTGGCTGGCGGCGAGCAGGCAGCGCTGAACGGCGCTGGCATCCAGTTCGCTGCCATCGGCAAAGCGGGCGGTGGATTTCAGCCAGAACTCCCAGCGGGTGAAGTCCTCGTTGTGGGTCCAGTAGTGGGCTATATCGGGGACGATCCTGCCCTGAACGGCGTCATAGCGCGTCAGTCCGCTCAGGCACTGGCGCAGGAGATGGCGTTCGGTCCGTCGCAGGGGGACGAGCGGGTTAAGCGGATCCAGATTGCGATAGTAGGGGATGCGTACCCGCGTTTCGCTGCTTTTATCCTGTACCCCAAAGCGCCACAGGCTCAGGCGATCCAGCAGATACTTGTCGTTGCCGATAAACCGCAGCACGTTGCCGTAATCCTGCTTCTCCAGCAGCTTATTGACGTTCTGGCTGAACAGCTTTTCCGGCGAGGTTAACAGATGGAGTCGTGAACGCTTGCCGCGTCCGCGCTGCGGCTGCCAGTCGAGCCATTTTTCCTGGTGCATCTTTTTCAGCGCAATTCGGCAGTTACGCACCGAACAGCCGAAGATGGCGGCGATCTCGTGCATCTGTAATTCGTGCGTCTGACCTGCGCCGTAGCGGGCGTGTAGTCTGCGAAAATGCGCCTCGAAGATACTCATGTGATGGCCTCCCACCGAACGCGATTTCCTCTTTTATCCCTTTCTGATGGCTTCTGGCGTGATTGTCCTCATAAATTTTCCGGTTTTAAGCGAAAACCGGAAATAACTTTCGTCTTCGATTGCTGTTTTTTTAAGCATCTCGGGTTCGGATACTGAAGGTGTTCGGAGCAGAACCTGCTGTTGTGCGAATCCCTGTCATAAAGACGCGCTCAGGAGATCGAGATGAAAAGATTCAACCTTCTGCAAATGTTACAAAGCATCGGGCGATCGTTAATGATCCCCATTGCCATGCTGCCTGCCGCCGGTATTTTGCTGGCCTTCGGCGTCAGCTTTCAGGATCCCAATATTGTCGCCAGCCTGCCGTTTCTCGGCGCTGACTGGCTGGTACACGTGCTGAAGCTGATGGCGGAAGCGGGCAGTGCGATTTTCGCTAACCTGCCGCTGCTGTTTGCGGTCGGCGTGGCGGTGGGACTTAGTGATGATCAGGGCATTGCCGGGCTGTCGGCGATCGCCGGGTTTCTGATTATGAACGTCACCATCGGCCAGTTTCTGGGGATCACGCCCGAGTCGGTGGCGCAGGTGCGTGATTACACGCTGGCGCTGGGCATCCCTTCGCTCCAGACCGGCGTGTTTGGCGGCATCATTATCGGGATTATCGCCGCCTGGCTGTATAAACGCTATTACCGCATCCAGCTTCCTTCGTGGCTGGAGTTCTTTTCCGGCAAGCGCTTCGTGCCGATAGTCACCTCCTTCGCCGCGCTGTTTGTCGGGCTGGTGATGGCGGTGGTCTGGCCGCCGGTTCAGCATCTGATTAATGGCCTGTCGAATACCATGACGGTGCAGGGGCCGGGCGTGTCCGCCTTCCTGTTCGGTTTTGTCGAGCGGCTGCTGATCCCGTTTGGTCTTAACCATGTCTGGTGGCCGACGTTCTGGCTGCAGTTTGGCGAGTACGTGAACAAAGCCGGGCAGGTGGTGCATGGCGACCAGCTTATCTTCTTTGCCCAGTTGAAAGATCAGGTGCCGATTACCGCCGGAACCTTTATGGCCGGGCTGACGCCGATCAAAATGTTCTGTATTCCGGCGATTGCGCTGGCGATCTACCGCTGTGCCAGCCCGGAAAACAAAGCGCGGGTGAAGGGCATTATGCTCTCTGGCGCGATCACTTCCATTGTCTGCGGCATCACCGAGCCGATTGAGTTCTCCTTCCTGTTTGTTGCGCCCGTGCTGTATGGCATTCACGCCGTCCTGGCGGGGCTGGTGTTCCTGCTGATGGAGTGGTTCAGCGTGCACATCGGGCTCTCTTTCTCCGGCGGGCTTATCGACTATCTCTTCTTTGGCGTCCTGCCACGCGCACCTCACTGGTACATGGTGTTCCCGGTCGGGCTGGTGATGGGAGCGTTGTACTACGCCCTGTTTACCTTTGCCATCCGCCGCTGGAATTTGCTGACGCCGGGGCGTGAGGTCGAAGAAAGCGCGGTGGCGCAGGCAAGCGAACAGAACGACCTGGTGAGCGGCATCATTCTGGCCTATGGCGGGCTGGGGAATATGACCAGCATCGAGGCCTGCATGTCGCGTCTTCGCATTGACGTGACGGATAAGACGCTGGTGGACAAGGCGCTGCTGAAACAGCTTGGCGCGGCGGGTGTCGTCGAGGTCGGGAACAATATCCAGAGTGTCTTTGGCATGAAATCCGATCGGCTGAAAGAGGCGATCCGCGCAGCTAACGCGTATACACAGGAGGCAAAATGAAACAGCTACACCACAGCGGCTTACCGCTATACCTCGATGACGACGGCGTGATGGCGCTGAAACCCCCGCTGAACTATCTCGGCTTTGGTCGCAAAAACGCCGGGCAGATGGCGGTGGTCTTACCGGAGTTCACCGAAGCGCTATGTGATGAACCGGCTTACGATGTTTATCGCGGGCTCAGCTTTGCGGAGGATCAGGAACGGCTTGCTGCCGACCAATACCAGTATGACATCACCATCATCATGCCGGGAACGATTGGCAAGGAGCGCAAGAAAACCAGCGGCCATTATCACGGCTATAACGACACGCGGCGCAACACCCATCCGGAAGTGTACGAAGTGATTAAGGGGACAGCGGCATATATTCTGCAAAAGTCGCCGGATTTTGCCGTCGCGCCAAAAGATCTGCTGGTGGACGATCTTATCGTGGCGGTGGTGAAGGAGGGGCAGAGCATTATCGTGCCGCCGAATTACGGCCACTGCTCCATCAATATCGGCGACGGGCCGCTGGTGTTCAGCAACCTGGCCTATAAACCCTGTGCGGTTCACTACGACACAGTGCAGTTTTACCACGGTATGGCCTGCTACATCGTGGAGGAGAACGGGCAGCTCTGCGTGCGCAAAAATCATTACTACCCGCATATTCCGCACATCAAATTCGCCACCGTCAAAGAGAACCCGCATCTTGGCATCACCTTCGATACGCCGCTTTATCAACGCTATCGCGCCGCACCGGAACGTTTCCATTTTCTGGGGCATGTCGATAACTATGTCCGGGAAATCATGGGGATGCTCGAGTATCAGGATGATTTATTCCCGCTCAGTCAGGAGGACGCATGATGGAAACGCAATCTGTTGCAGGCGTCGCCTGTAGCGACTTGAATCAGGCGATGTCGCGGATTGATGGCGCTGCGCTGGCGCGTCTGGAGCAGGCCATTGCTGACGCGAACGCGATATTTGTTTTTGGTGCA
Source organism: Klebsiella sp. CN_Kp113 (assembly GCF_040064585.1). Classification (NCBI taxonomy): domain Bacteria; kingdom Pseudomonadati; phylum Pseudomonadota; class Gammaproteobacteria; order Enterobacterales; family Enterobacteriaceae; genus Klebsiella; species Klebsiella sp. CN_Kp113. Next base: position 70,753 of record NZ_JBEAID010000035.1, read on the forward strand.
GGGCGTTCGCTGTTAATGCTGAAAGCTTTTGCGATGCGCCTGATGCATATCGGCTTGAAGGTGCATGTTGTCGGCGATGTGGTGACGCCTGCGCTGCAAAAAGGCGACCTGCTGCTGCTGGTCAGCGCATCGGGCGAAACGGCTTCGCTGGTGAATGTGGCTACGAAAGCGAAACAACTGGGCGGCACTGTGGCCTTGCTGACCATTTTCCCCGAGTCCACGCTGGGGAAACTGGCGGAGGTGGTGATCAGGATCCCGGCCTATTCCGACAAACTGCCGGATGGACCTGAGAATGTGAAAGGTATTCTGCCCGGCGGCAGCCTGTTTGAAGAGGCGGTCATGGTGCTGGGCGACGCCATGATTGTGAATCTGGCCCAGTCGACGGGATATCGCTTAACCAAAGGCTTTGCGCTGCACGCCAACCTCGAATAGTCATTCGATACAAGGAAACCAACATGAAATTACAGCTTGCCCTGGACGAGTTAACCCTGCCTGAAGCGCTGGTATTTATTGAGAAGGTGGTTGACGACGTTGATATTATTGAAGTGGGTACCCCCTTTCTTATTCGGGAAGGCATGAACGCGATTAAAGCCATTAAAGAAAAATACCCGCATAAGGAAGTGCTGGCGGATGCGAAAATTATGGATGGCGGCCATTTTGAGTCGCAGCTGCTTTTCGACGCCGGGGCAGACTATGTCACGGTGTTAGGCGTGACTGACGTGCTGACTATCCAGTCGTGCATCCGCGCGGCAAAAGAGGTCGGAAAGCAGGTGGTGGTGGATATGATCTGCGTCGACGATCTGCCCGCGCGGGTCCGCCTCTTGGAAGAGGCGGGCGCGGATATGCTGGCGGTACACACAGGCACCGACCAGCAGGCGGCAGGGCGCAAGCCGATTGATGATTTGATAACGATGCTGAAGGCGCGCCGGAAAGCCCGGATTGCCGTGGCAGGCGGCATCAGCAGCCAGACGGTAAAGGACTATGCGCTGTTAGGCCCGGATGTGGTGATTGTGGGATCAGCGATCACGCATGCGGTGGATCCGGCAGGTGAAGCGAGGAAGATTTCACAGGTGTTGTTGCAGCATCACTGAGGTGAAGGCGCAGGTGACTCTGCGCCTGATTTCACACTTTTAAAGTTATGAGCTGGAGGTTGTCGAAACTATTAAGCAGGTTCTTCCAGATCGAACCTAACAACGTAAGCACAAGGGGACATTTCACTCTTAGTGTAAAGATCTTGAGCATGTTTTACATATAGATTGCATGGCTCTCCATCTTTCCCATACTGTACAAGATAAAAATAATAGTTTTTACGGTGGTTACTTAAATTAGAAACGGTGAGTTCATTTCCTGAGAGGAAAAAACGGAATGCTCCCTCTTTTCCATCTCGGCCAATTGATTTAACTTCGATGTATCGCTCATCACCTGGGGCATTAAAAGAAAGAAAGTCGTAACCATAAGTTGGACGATTACGGCGATCATCTATTTCCTCAGCTAGTTTTGAATAGCCGAGACCGATTAGGCGGTTTTTTTCCCAGTTTAATGCATATTCTTCGCTTTTTTTGCCTATTAAATCACGATTGTCCGTTATTTCTTCAAAATTGACTTCGGGATGGTTTCTTTTTTGTGGTTTTTTAACTATCACAGCAGGAGCGCTGCTAAGATCCTTACGTATGAACTGGGCATAAAGGAAGGACATATATTTTGGATTGCTCCAGTTTCGGGTGATTTTATGCTCTAGTTTTTTCTTGAATAACAAATGTTGATATTTACTAATAAACTGTTGCTCTTTTATACCCATTTCCATAGCAATTTCTTTAAGATGATCTTTGCTGCAAATGTTTATAAAGTGTTCTGGAAAGTAAAGGCTCAATATTTTAGCCTTAAACATTTGGGATAGGGGGTTCTCGTCAATCGCTCTAAAATCTAATTCTTTCCCTGACTGTATTAGGTCTAGTAAAGCGTCTTTAACATTAGCGAAAACTTCTTTATTAGTACTATCATCATCGCCAAATTTCTGAGTAAAACGATAGCGGACGGTTGGATCTGATTTTGATTTTCCATAATAAATACCAAATTTGAGCGCCGTCGCACCTTGCATATTTGCCCATGTTCTGGTTTTTACTTCAACACAAGCACAAAATGAGGCCGTGCCTTTGCCGATGACATAGTCATCAAGCGTCATTTTTTTTAGGCGATTAAGGGGGTAAAGTTGCAGAAATTGGCCGCGTGCACTTAAGGCATTATCTTCTTTGGCTGTATCGTAATCTTTTTCAAAAAGACGAAGAATATCATTAAAATTTGTAGGGAGGGACATAATAGCTCTTCTTAAAATGGTTTTTAAAGGGACATTATGAAACTCCAACATTATAATTTGCTTGGGACTTTTTTGAAATACTTGTTGACTATTATTGGCGCAATAAACATAGATGAGAGGTTTAGCATGATACTATTGGCAGGAAGGTGAAAAAGGTCATAGCCATAAAATACCTCTATTCACCTTAATGACTAAAAAACATACAATCGTGTGTGGGGTTTTGTTGCGGCAGGATGGAAAACATTAATATATCTGCGGGCCAAAGCCTGACGAGTGAATAGACCAGTGAGTAGAATTAGCAAAATCATATGGAACTGGCACAGGGAGCTACCCTGTGCCGTTTGTTTAAACATCTTCAGGTTTCCCGCTCTCCAGACTGCGGTGCACCGCCTCACAAATACGGCTGACCGCCAGCCCATCCTCTGCGGTGACCGGGTACGGCGCTTTATGTATGACCGCCCGCACAAAGTCATTGATCGGATCGATACCAAAACCTCTGGCAACGCCGTTGCGGTAGTTGATGAAATAGCTGTTGGGGGTGAGCGTCATCCCCGGCGTGGTGATTTCCAGCCCGCGATGCTGCGACGTGCTGCGGATATAGGTTGCCTCACAGAGGATATCAATACGCCCGTCGTTGTCCTTCGGAAAGCCTTCCGGCAGCACCCACGAGTTCTCGACCACCCACGAACTGCCGTCGGCCATCGTCAGCAGGCTCTGTACGCTGTCGAAGGTGTCGAGGCCGCATTCGGCCATCAGCCGCTTCTGCCCGGCGGCATACACCGATACCACTTCCTGACCTGAAAGGTGCCGCACCAGGTCAAAGCAGTGTGAGCCGAGAAACCACACCGGGGAGCTTGCGCCAGCCCAGTTCAGCCACTCTGTCGGCACGATGATGACATCGTCCATGCTGATATGCCCGCGCAGGATGCGCCCGGCTTCCGGCTTCTCCAGTTCAGCTTGGATGCGCATCACCGCCGGGTCCCAGCGCTTGTGGAAATCGACGCCGACCAGCAGGTCCCGCTGCTGCGCCATCTCCACGATAAGCTCGCACTCGCGTACCGAGGTGGCGAGCGGTTTCTCCGCCAGCACATGTTTGCCGTGGCGCAGGGCGGTGAGGATGGATTCGGTGTGGTACGGGTCCGGTGTCGCCACCGAAACCACGTCGACGGCTTCCTCCTGTAACAGGACATCCAGCCGGGTGTAGCCCATCACGCCGTAGGCCATGGCGAGGTCGTCGCAGCGTTCTGTGTCGGTGTCACAGATGGCGACCAGCACCGTGTCCGGGTTATGGCGGTACGCGTTCATATGGTGCTTGCCGTAGATACCTGCGCCGACCACGGCGGCTCTGATTTTGTTCATCATTGAGTCCTCAGAATAAGCCCAGGGAAAACAACCAGCCGACTATTACCGCAAGCGGTCCGGTCAGTTGTCTCGACAGCAGAAAGGCGGGTACACCTTTTGCGATGGTCTCCGGCTTCGCTTCCTGCATGGAAAGTCCCACCGGCACGAAGTCGCAGCCGACCTGTACATTGATGGCGAACAGAGCGGGCAGGGCGAAGGCCGGGGATATTGCGCCTGCGCCAATCTGGGTGCCAATCATCACGCCAATCACCTGCGAGATGGCCGCACCCGGCCCGAGCACCGGGGAGAGGAACGGAATGCCACAGATGAGCGACAGCAGCACCAGCCCCCATAGCGAGTTCGCCAGCGGCGTCAGGGCATGGGCAATCAGGCTACCGAGTGCGGTCTCCTGCACCAGGGCTATCAGCAGCGAGACAAAGGCCATAAACGGAATGACGTTGCGCAGGGACACGTCCACCGCCTCGCGGCTGGCGGCGAACAGCAGGGCGATAACATGGCCGACGGCGGTACCGGTCTGTTCGACCATGCGCACCAGTTTCTCCGTGTCGCGCGGCGGTGGCGGCGTGGTGATAACCCGTGGTGCAGCGACAGGCACGGACTCTGGTTCATCGTCCGGGGCTTCGGCGGTATCGACCAGAACCAGTTGCTCCATCGTCACGCCGGAAACGTAGTTATCCTCGGTAATAAACTGCGCCAGCGGCCCGGCGCGCCAGGTAGGCAGCACGTTGATGGTCGGGATGCCTTTCTGCGGATACAGGCCACATCTCAGCGACCCGGCGCAGTTAATCACCACGCACAGGATGTCGTTATCCGGTGGAATGTCTGAGAAGCCGTTGACGATTTCCGATTCGGTGAGTGCGCCGATTTCTATCGCGACGGGATGGATTTCGCGTCCGGTCAGCGACAGCACCTTTTTGCCGCTGGCGACAGGTAGCCACAGCCCCTTGCCATAGCCGCCGGGGCCGGGAGGAATGAGCACCGTGTTCATGGGCGTCCCTCCGCAATCACCAGTTCCCCGTGGAGGGACGCAAGCGCAGGCAACGGACCGGAGAGGTGGACCACGCCGGGATGGAAGGCATTCAGCCCGCCGTCAAACTTCATGGTCAGGTGGCCGAGTTCAAACAGCGCCTGCTGCGCCTCTTTGCCCACGGCGGTAATGAGATAGCTGCACCCGGCCAGTAACAGAGTGTCACCGGGCAGAATGAACAGGCTCTCTTCCCGCAATAAGGTCTCCAGCGACAGCGAGTAATCGAGACAGTCCTTTGGCCCGTTGCTGTCGAAGGTGATGAGCATTTTGTCGGTCAGACCGTCGGCAACAAATACCCCGACGGCGACGATATGTGCACGGTAGGTCATCATGGCACGCTCCCCCGTTTGCTTAAACGCAGGAACAGGTACTCGGTGATAATCCCGCGTATCAGGCCAATCACCATGGCGGCCGCGATATAGCGCAGCGCCAGTGAGGTGACCGGGAGACCGAGCGCCTGGATCCCGGCAGCGACGCCGAGCCAGACGAACAGCTCCGACGGCACGACATGGGGAAACAGGCTGGTGAGCGGATGGGCGGTGGTGCCGAGCGCATCTTCATAACCGGGCTTGCTCTTCTCAGGTAAGAGCTTGCCGAGCGTCAGCGCACCGGGGCTGCTCATAAAGAACCAGCCGAGTACCGGCAGCACGCCGTAGGTGAGAATGCGCGAGCGGCCGAGCAGGGTGGCAACTTTCTCCATTCGCACGGTGCCGACCAGCTTCATCAGGAAATTGATGGCCAGCAGCAGGCAGATGAGCATCGGGATAAGCCCGGTCATCATGTCGAGGAAGATTTTGCCTGCGGCCTGGAACAGGTGGATAAAGCCTTCAGCCAGGGAGACCAGAAACATGGCGGCCTCCTGTACTCAGTGCGATGGTGCATGGTTGTGGTTCGGTGTGCATAAACAACTCTCCTGTCAGGTGTCGTTGGTTAATGCGTCCTGCCACTCACAGCGCGGGTCGTTATGTCCCGGAGTTGTCGGTTGTTGTCATGGGGTGAAGCGGTTTACGGGGTTCACGTTTGTTACTGGCATTGAGGTAACGGGCGGGCCAGATCGCTGATGGATGCACGTCGAGCGCAATGGCAATCAGCCACTCGCCTTTCGGCCACGGGCGCGTCAGGGTATTCGACAGCGTTGACGAGGCCAGTCCCGCTTCCCGCGAGAGTTTCGCCAGACTGGTACCACGTTTGTGTAAGGCGGCAACGATGTCGGCGGGGTGCCAGTCTTTGGTTGTTGACTTTTTCATCGGTTTTCTCTTTTTAACCGTGATAAATCACGCAATTCTTGAATATTGCTCTAAATGTAATCAAAATTCAAGTAATACATGAATAGGTAAGGGAATGCCTGAAGATGGTTGCTGCCCAGAAAGGGATAATTCCTGCATGTTCAGGTGCAGGGTGGCAATCGTGATTGGTAAAAGATTAAAGATTTCAAGAGTCAGGGCTGATCTGACGCAAGCGGAACTGGGTGTACTCGCAGGGCTGGATGAAGAATCCGCAAGCGCGCGTATCAGTTCGTATGAAAAGGAAGTCCATGCACCCGATTTCAAGCTTGTCTGTAAGCTGGCGGCAGCGCTTGATGTACCGGAAGCGTATTTTTATGCTGTAGACGATGAGCTTGCAGAATTGATCCTTCAGTATCACCGTTTTAAGAAGAATAATCCGGGCCGTACATTACTGTTTTCACCAAATCCTTAAAGGGCAAGCCCGTTCCCCTTATTCTCCCTTCCTTTCACCCTTTGCCTTTGCTGTCCCCTTTCGCCATTTTCATTCCTTATGTTTTTGAGGTGGTACAGGTGGGACAAGTGGTACAACCGCGCCAGCCGTGGCTTTGCGCTGTACCACCTGAAAAATGCCAGTCTGAAAAGTGGGACAGAATTAGCAACGGCTGTCCCACCCTGTACCACTTTTTTAAACCAAATACTGTAAGGTGGGACGCTGTAACCCGCGCCAGCTCTGCGTGTACCACTTGTCCCACCCTGTACCACCTTTTTTTAAGACACGCGAGATGGCACTCAGATACTGAGGATGCGGGAGGTGAGGCGGTAAACCCTGGCTTTGCCGATCTCCGGCAGGCGAACCTGCGACTGGTATTTCCCTTCGCTGCCGGGCAGCAGGCATTCTGCTTCCTGGCATAATCTCGCCGCTCTGGCGGGACTGAATCCCCGGCACATTTCCCGCCAGCCCTCCGGCAGGATGTGAAACAGTGTGTATTCCTCGCCCGTCAGCGGATCTTTTTCCACCCGGCGAAAGCCCACCATATTCAGCGGGCGGTCCGGGCCATCCCACGAGGCAAAACGGCTGTACTGGTGCGCGGTGATGAACCGCTTGATCTGCGCCAGCACGCCTTCATCCTCCTGGTTGGCAATATGGCCGCGCTCGTTCAGCCAGGCGTGCAGGCAGATCTGGATCGCCTCATACGCCGTGCCTTCCTGCCAGCCCGTGATGCCGTGCAATGTTGCCATCTCTCCGGCCACCGCCAGCAGCGCAAAGCGGGCCACGATGCGCTGCACCTGGTTTCCGGCATTCTCCGGCATCAGGGCGGTCTGGTAGCGGCGAAGTAATTCTCTTGCCAGCGTGGTGCTGGTGTCCATGTCGTGGGTGAGGAAGGCTAGCCAGGCACGAAAGGCGGTGCCGTGGAAGCGGGCTACCCGGTCGCAGAGGGCATCGGCAAATTGCTGGCCGCTGGCAAAACCGTGTAGCTGCTCAAACGCACCATGCTGCCCGGTGTCGCTGGGGATTTGTACCATGCGCACGTCCATTCCGGCGTAGAGGCGTTCTCCGGCGCGTTCGGTATGTTCCGCCAGCGACAGCTCCCCGGTGGAGAACAGCAGCAGCGTCCAGTGCCTGCGGTTGCGTACTTCGCCGTCGGTGCGGGCGCGCCCCTTACCCTGGCCGTTCGCCAGCATATAGGCAATCATTCCGGCTTCCCGCGGATCCACCTCGCGCAGTTCATCGAGCGGCAGCAGGGCATCGTTGTGGCGGCTGGCAATTCCTTCCAGCGCATTCCCGGTGGCCCGCCAGGAGTGCCAGTAGTCCGTGCCGCCACAGACGGAGGCGGCCACCTTCATCACCGTGGTTTTGCCGTCGGTGGACTCACCGCGCAGGTGAAAACCGCCACCACCCGTTCCGGTCAGGCGCAGCAGCGGGGCGGCCAGCGCACAGCAGACGGCAAAGACCAGCCGCGAGTTGCCTGCACATAGTGCGGCGACCTGCTCCTGCCACTCCGCCAGAGTACCGCCCTGTGCAAAGCCGCCAGTCAGGTAGTGGCTGCCCTGAAGGATGCCATTGTCGCCATCGGGACCGATAACCTCATCCGGCAGCACATACACGCCATTGTGCCAGCCGGTTTTCTCCACGCAGGTGACCCGGCGTCCGGGGAGTGACCGCGAGATATATTCACATAACAGGCTGCGCAGGGCGGGGCGGGTGGAGATGTAGGTCAGGCCGTTCTCCAGCAGGATGCGCCGCAGCTCCTCGCCGTTGCCGCTGAGCATAGCCATTGGCATGGCCCAGCGCCGCAACTGCCCGGTGGTGGTGTGCCATTCCAGCAGGCGGCCATAGCTGCCGTCATGGCTGTCGCAGGTGATGGCGGTGACGCGCAGAGGGGAACAGATGCGCTGGGGCTGGACGTCGCTTTCACCGTCCCGGCGTTCGGTGAGCTTGTCAAACCATAGCGCTTCTTCATCGAGGCGGAAGTGATCCGGCAGGATGTCAGAAGGCCTTTCCTGTCGCAGGCGTGCAAGCTGCCCGGTCCAGTTCTCCACTAACTCACCGTCGGGGGTCATCAGCCGCGCCATCTGCACACCCGCGTGTGCCAGTTTTACGGCGATTTTCAGCAGGTCTTCTTCGCGTATATCGCCGGTACGAAGTACACGGGCATAGAACGTGTCGGGCCTGATAATGGTCAGGTTGTCCAGATCGGCCAGTTCATCCGGGCCGAGCACCACCGGAGGAATATCATCTTCCCAGTCGGGATCTTTTCGCCAGACGCGTGAGGTCTCCCATGCCAGGCTTCCGGCCAGGATCACCACCTCGAGCGTGCGCTCGGGAGACTGCTTGTTGAGAAAAGGGGCGCGTTTCATGATGGGGTATCGGTCGGCTCATCCCTGAGCGTGGATTAACGGATGGCGGTGCGGCGCTGTTGCCACCGGCGGATTTCAGCAGCATCGAAGACCACCAGTCGGGAAGAGAGGTGGACGGGGCGGGGAAAGTCGGTGTCTTTAATCAGGCGGTAAACCGACGATTCACTCATCGCCAGAAACTGGACCACCTGACGCATACGCACATTACCGCTTTCGGGAAAAGCATCGTTACTGTCAGCACGGGTTTTCATGATTGCACCTCACGGGAACAGAGTGTCGAGGCGGTTATAGCGCGGAACGGGGAGGGGAGGTATAGGTCCGGGTGAAAAAGTGAAGTCCGGATAGAAAGTAATGAGTCCGGGAAGAAGTTATTTGCTGTCAGAACTAATGATTTTCAATAATTAATTGAAAATAAATGGTTTTATTCTATCTTGAACAATCAAACCCCTACATACATAGGTTAACGAATGGCGGTGCACGGCTGTAAACAATCCACAACAACTGTCACGACTTCACACTCAAATATGAGCAGGAAGAATATGCTAGTACGAATCATTCAAATCAAAGGGTGAGCACCAAATTTGAAATTATTCGTAATATCCATAAAAAGCAGTCAGCAGTTAAATATCCAGTGAGATGATAGTTATAAAGAGGAATAAGAAATAATCTAGAAATTGCAAGTGACACGGCATAGTTACTGTAAATATGAGTATTGTATGATTAATCTGCTAGATTAATATGGAAGCACCAAACGACGTTGACACTTCCATAAATTTTGTCGTTAGTTAGGCCCACATGCTCCTAATATCCTGAAAATCAAGACCTACACGAGTTTGAGATGCCCCAAATTTATGTAATATATTTAATGCATATTCATATCGTAATTCAGCAATTGCAACTGCCCTCACTTCTTTCATTACCAGTGCTTTGCTATCTTCTGAAATTTCTTCTCTTGCAGCATATAGGGTTATTGATTGTTCGTCTTTATAATTTCCTTGGCCACTTGCAAAAAAAGTGTCCCATACGATATTGTCCTTTCCTAGAGAATAAGCTAAGGGAGTATCTCCATCATTCAAGAAAAGATATTCATTTCGATTCGCATTTTTATTAGCATCCTTAATGGGGACGGATTCTAATTTAACTGCCTTAAAGGCTAAATAAGAGTCTCCTATACGAGATTGCCACTGCTTCACTCTCTGACCTGGCACCATATCACAAGCAGGGGTAACACACACCCATTTTTCATCTCCAATTTTTAATATAGTTCCAGTTTTTAAATGATTATTGTTTACTGACATCGAGCAACTGTAAGCGTTTAAAAGACCTAAAGTCTTATCTCTATCTATCATGCACTCGCTAAAGAAACCTTTGACAAATTCCTTATTATCTTGAGATGTCTCGCAACCCGCAGCTTTAATGATTTTTTTAGAAAAATCCCTAAGCTCTAATCGAGAGGCTGTCGCTAACTGCTCCCAATGAAGATTAATTGCTTTATCGTGGGCAGAATCATTATCAGCGTTCTCCAGGAGATTAAAGAGCCATCCAGCTTGGGCTGGCCTATTATTTATAATTTTGCATGCCTGCTCAATACCTTTTTCATCTAGTTCATAACGCATTTTGGCCATAAGTAGATGCATTGGTGAAGCATTTCGTTTGACTAATGCTGCATGTAATGAACCGATCAACTCTTCAGCTGGATCATCTGAGCTTTTTTTTATTACTGATATAAATGTTTTACCTGTGCTTATGAAATTTGATTCTTCACTCCAATCCCATTCAAAATCAGGACGGATCTCTTTCTCTAAATTTATTTTTCTTCTTAATAAGTCCTGAAATTTCCATTTAACTAATTCGTTAACATCTATACCAGTTTCCATAGAAAGTTCAGTGATTTGTGAATGAAAACCATGCATGGTATGTTCTTCATTTTCTATATTTAAAAAAACAGAGCTGTTATTGTTTTTATAAGAAGTTAAAATTGGAAGCAAATCCAGGGAGCTATTAATCCATGAGTAATCCGCTCCATCATTGTTATCATCAAGCCAATCATTCATTCTACTGATAGTGTTATCTGAGGGTTTTAGCTCATTACTGAAATCTATCGTTATTAGTTCGCAAAGGATTTCAATAAATACTTTCTTTATATCATCAGCATAGCCCTTCGTGTGTACCAAAATTAAATTATAGTGATTATTATCATCAAGAGACTTTATTATTTCTCTTGCTCGTGTTCCATCATCAATTGAAGGTTCACCATCCAAATGATAATCTAATATAACTAAATCACTATGATGTATATGTGGTGGGACGTTACTATCCCCTCCAATAGCAGGGTAGCGCCCGCTAAAAACATCAATACCCCACTGGTATGTTGTATGACACATATTAATGATTTTCTTTAACCGCTCTATATTTGCATCAACAGTGCTGTTTTCAGGGGGGGGAACCGAACCAGAAAATTGTGACTCTATTAATGATAGAAGAGTCGGATATTCATCATCAATGACTGTGACATTTCTGATAGGTTTTATAAATGCTTCTTCTATTAAAGAAGAATATGTAATTGTCGAATCAGTCATTTTATCAATCCTTTCAACGAAAGAGCGAAGTTCTCACCACAAAGAGTTTTAAAATCATTTCTGGTTTCATAGCGTATACTATGCCCACCAGCCATAAGATTCTGCTTGCAGAGATAAAGGCCGACTCCTCGTCCACCTCTTTGCTTACGGGTGAAGAAGAGCGTAAACAGACTATCTATATCATCTTCATCAACACCGGGACCATTATCACTAACAATTATCTCATCATCCTTGAATGATAGAATTATTTCTTTATCAGCCCTGTTTTGTCGTTGTACCCAATATACTGAGTTGTTTATCAAATTAATAAAAACAGGATAAATACGTGATTGTAGTTCCATAAGAGATATATTATTGAACTCAGGAGTACATGTGAATATTATATTGCCATTCTCGAAATGTTTAGCGAAATATCCTCTCACATATTCACTTATATCATAACCTGTAATTCGTTGTACTTCCTTTTTACCGGAAAGTTTTAAAGGAGATAGAAACTTTAACTTATCTATTAAAGATTCATGGTATGTAAGTGCCAGTTCTAAATTTTTTCTCTGGAAGTCTGTAAGCTCAGTATTGCTCATCATTTTGAGAGCATGCGTGAGTTCCTGGTCTAGCCCATCAAGTTCATGCCCAATAATTTCTACTGTGATACCAAGTTGTGCTAAGGAATGAAGTCGAGTTATTTCCTCTTGATACCTAACAGACTCATTCATGCTATGTATTGCCAATCCCTCCAAATCAATCTGCTCATTAATTCTTTCTAAAGCAGTTATATAAGGGGAAAGTTTCTGTGCATTTTCTATTTCTATTTTTTGATGTTCTGCATCTAGTTTCTCAAGTACATAGGCGAGGGAAACTTTCTGAAGATTTAGGTCTTCAAGGCTATCTTCCATTGCAATTTTGTATTGCTCGCGACAATTCTTAACTAGCTCCTCGAACTCGCTTTGTTGCTTCACAAGCATATCTTTACCTCGAGAAGCGTACTTTGTAATACTATTATTAATACTAGCGACCTTACTTCGATAAACCTCGCTTGCTTTCTCGTATTCGCTCTTGTCAGTAGACTCTTCTATTGCTCTGTTGATTAGACATGTAAGTCCTTTTATCATTTCTTTGCATTGAAGCTCTTCCTTTCTGTAAGCGCGATAGTCCTCTTCTAATCTGCCTAAATTAGTAGGTATTGGACTTAAAGAAAATCCTTGAATCTGCTCAGAAAAATCATCTACAGTTCCCTTTAAGGCTTGGAGATCATCGATTGAATTTAGATTTATTCGATTTTCTAAGTTTTTACTAAAATCGGAGATTGTTAATGCTAAATTGTGTAAGGGATTTAAGTTATTCTTTATGGATGTGCGTATTCTTTTCCTTTCTTTGGAAAGCAATTTATTGCGATCATCTATAGCTTTTTGTAGGGTTTTCTTTTCCCTAATATCTTCTAAAGCTTCGCCTCTTCCCTTAGAATAACTGCCGAAATGTTTATCAGCAGAATCGATCAATATTTTTTGAACAATTTCACGGAATATTTTAGATGCTCTGTTTTCAATAAATCCTTCGCGTCCTGCTTTATCTTTTAAATTAGGATTGTCATGACGAGTAATGGCGATACGCCCGAACATACGGCGACCTGACCAAAAATATCTACCAGCATTTTTTGAACGACGCTCTTCAATAGAGAAATAATCGCTATCAGCACGTCCATATGGCATTACTCGCAAACCATCTCGATACACTCTGAAGCCTGAATATTTTTCAGACTGTTCCATAAAATGAGCATGCTGTGAATCATTGAGTGATGTGCTGTTAATATTCAGTTCAAATGCTCCGATTCGCAGATGGAATGGGCCAAAAGCACTGTCTTTTCTTGTTTTGTATATTTGCTTTGGTTTTATGACATAATCTTCAATCCACTCACCAAAAACTTTTACTCGTCCCTTAAAGTATCCCTCGTTATCAACAGTTCCTTCAATGATATGTTCTAAGTCTTCTAAGTTTCGTAAATCAAATTCGCGATTTTCACCTATAATTACTTTAGGCAAACCATTAACCCAACCAGTTACGCTGTAGTTAAAATCACTAATTAATGGTTCGCCATTTTTCGAAAATGGATCGGTGAAGTTTGAAAGCGTTTGGAAAAAACGCTCCCGGGTACTTTTTTCCGCATCATCAGTTTGGTTAAGATCTGCATTTGAAAGTTGTATGTATAAGTCATATTGCACATCTGCAATGAACATAGCCGTTCCATGTAATGACTCGCCATTCCATACTGACCATTTACTAAAATGTTTTTCTTTAAAAACATCCTGGATCAGGGTTTGCTCTATTTTCTTTTGAGTTGTGATGTCTAAACCATCCTCTAACTCTTGACGACTAAAAGAATCCCATGCTGCTGCAATTCTCTTGGTTCGCTCAAGATCATGAGAGTCTCCCCATACATTCCCCATCATCTGGTCAAACAAAAGGGGAAGTATTTCACAAAGCTCATTTTTATGACTAAATTCTCTAACTGGTATTTGAACATCACTTAAGAATAAAAAGGGATTTTCAAATAAACGCCAGTCAATAAGTGCAGCAACAAAATCGCTATTTTTCCTTTTTGATATAAGCAGTAATAGAGGTCCGATAGCGGCTGAGGATAAGCGTCCTATACCTTTTTGACCTTGTTTAGGCCGTTCAGGCAAACCATCTCGATCATCTTCAGGAATATTGAATCCATTTATTTTGGACTCAGTACCAACAACAAGCCATTTCGACTCAAACTCATCCCGATTCATCCCGTGACCATTATCGACTATGGCTGAAACGTTGAGATCACCATCAAAAATATGAAGGGCTACATCACGTGCATAGGCATCATAAGCATTTTTCCATAATTCAGAAATAGCTGTAGGGCAATCGGCTATCTGCTCTCGGCCTAGATGGTCAATTGTCCTTGCCCTAGTTTGAAAAGTGACATGATCAGTCATCAAATGCATTCCTTATCATAATCAATATATCCACATTTAGCCGAATCGACTTCAATTTTCTGTATTGATAGCAAATTAATAATCGATTTAAGTAATGCTTCACCTAATTTTACGGGAACGGCATTACCTATTTGTTTGGCAATGGCCATCGTTCCACCATGAAAAATATAGTCATCAGGAAATGTTTGTAAACGGGCTGCATGTCTTAATGTAATACCATGATGCAACCAAGGATGGACAAATCTCCCCTTCGACGGGTTGTTACAACCAGTGGTTATTGTGTTCGAAGGCAAATGTGGATAAATCCGACCATACACGTCCAGATGACCACTGTAGTTCTTGTGGCAGGCAAGTTGTCTCCCAGATTCGGTTCTGTCTCCTAGTAATGGCGTATTTTTAAACAACAACTGCATTTCAGCTGAATGTTCCATATGAACATTACATGGATCTTCTTTGGGGATCGGTGAACCCCATTGCAATTGTTTTAGACGATTTTCTGCAAGCTCAATCGACATGTTGAATTTTTCGACTAATCGCTCTCTGAATTCAATTAAAGTCGACTCCGGCGGGCGTTCGAAAACGCAAGAAGATGTGACCCATTCTTGTTTGCCAGTTTTGGTATGGGTAGGTTCGGGAGGCCATACAAAACCGCTGGTATCTATATCCGATCTAACCGCTAGTATGAAAGCTCGCCTTCTGTTTTGTGGGACACCGTAATCCCTTGCATTAAGAATGAAAGGTTTTCCACCAATCACTCGATAGCCATGCTCATGTGTTAATGAGAAAAATTGAGTCAGATACTCGGCATGACGCGGCCAGAGAAGGCCAGGTACGTTTTCAACTAGAAAAATCTTTGGTCTGAATTTTTCGACAAAATCAAAGTAACGGAGCAACAAAGCGTTTCGAGGATCATCTTTTCCTGCATCATTAATCCGATGCGTCGAAAAACCTTGACAAGGCGGGCCTCCCAAAATGAGATCCAGTTCCCCAGCTTTCACCCCCTGAAACCTCATTAGAGAATCTATATCAACATCATTGATGTCTTGAGTAAAAACCTGAGTCTGAGTTTCATAATTTTCAACTAGGTTTCTGTGATAGGTTTCTGACGCAAGCTTATCCAGCTCGATTGCAACCTGAACATCAATACCGGTCCTGTATGCAGCGAGTGAAAATCCTCCTGCGCCGGCAAATAAATCAATAGCTTTCAATTTTAGGTACTCAGGTTCTAAGTTCAGTTTCAAACATTATACGCAGCATACTTTCCTTGTCCTACCCCTCGGATGTGCGGACCTACCTTGCTGACCATCGCTGTGTCATCATCACACTGATTTACTTCCAGTATTAAGTACAACTATCAGTTAGTTGAGGATTGAGTCTTTGCAGGAGTACCCACATTAATCTTTATGAGAGCTGCTGCCAAGTTGACTAACTATATAATAAGTTTCAAAATTTAACTGGCTTTCTACACCCATTAGCAAACATCAACTAACTACATTCCTTTTCCCGCCCCATCTTCATCACCTCATAAAATGTCCCCCGCCCAAGTCCATCTGACGACAATTCCCGCTCCTGCGCCAGAGCCTTCAGCTTTCGAAGTATCCGATCCGAAGCCGGTTTATCAGACGTCCCATACCGTCCGTCAGTCTCCTCAACCAGAAGTTGAACCAGTAACCAGCAGAGCCTGGCAGTATTCTCCCGTGCCTTGTCGCGCTTATGTATCCCACGCTGGGAAGGTTGTGCTGAAGTAGTGATATCCGGCAGCGCATCGTCGCCGAGCGTCTTCAGCCACTTGCGGCCACGGCTATTACGCGACAGTTTCATCACCGCCTTCAGGCTGCGGTCTTTCACTTCTGGTGGCGTCAGTTCGTCATCAATAAGCCGCCAGGCTAGCGCGAACATTTCATCGGCATAGAACATGCGTTTGTTCGCCGGGGCGCTGACCATGCCAGTGGCTTTGATAGTGCGGCTGATGGCATCGTGCAGGATACGGTAATTCTCCTGATGTTCTTCCGGCAGGGCGTTTGCTGGTTGGGAAGCATCGAGGCCGAGAAGCAGAAGGGCGAGATGCCGCGCTTCCAGCAGCGGCATATCACATTCCCGTTCAAACAGATTCTGACGAATGGGACTGGTCACATTATTCTCCTTCCACGATCCGCAGCGGTTCTTCTTCACCGAGCAATGCCTGCCGTCTGGCGGCATCAACGTAGTTTCCCCACCACTGCATCAGTGGTCGCCTTTGTTCCAGATAGTCGCTGCGGTTGTAGGCCGCTTCGATCTCGTCTTCTTTCTGGTGTGCCAGCGCAGATTCCAGTACTTCACGGGGAAAATGACCTGCACCCGCTGTTCTGGCGATGCTGCGCATGCCGTGGGCGACCAGTTCACCGCCGAACCCCATACGGATAAGCGCGGCGTTCGCGGTCTGCTGGTGCATATGCTCCAGGGGTTTGCGGATGCTGGGGAAAACCCACGGGCGATGGCGGCTGACTGGTTCCATAACCTGAAGAACGCGCAGCGCTTGTTTGCTGAGCGGCACCGTGTGCGAACGGTTCATCTTCATAAAGGTGTCAGGGATACGCCATTCCGCTTTTTTCATATCGATGTCGCACCAGCGGGCGCTAACGGCTTCGCCGGGGCGAACCCAGGTCAGTAGCTCCCATTCGATAAGGCAGCGGGTTTCCTTGCGGATAGAGGCGCTCTGTAGCGCCAGCATTAGCCTGCCCAGTTCGCTGGGGTGAAGGGCGGGCATATTCTGCTTTTTCGGTTTCTTGAAGCGGGCGACCAGGTTGTCAGCTGGATTGAACTCGATGAGCTCTTCGGAGATGGCGAAGCGGAAGATTTCATTGAGTCGTGAGATAACCCGGCGCAGCGTTTCGAGGATACCCTGTTCTTCCAGCGGTGTGAGGTGCTCCTTGAGCATCTTAGGGCGGATCTCGGTGACGGGCGTACTGCCCAGAGAAGGGAAGACGTGCATCTCCAGCGAGCGCCAGACATCTTTGGCGTGATCTTCGCTAAGATCGCTGGTCCGTTTTTTCTCTTTGAGCCACTGTTCCGCAACTTTTTCCAGCGTGCATTCATTCTGGAGTCGTTGCTCCTCTGCAACCTGCTCCAGATGGGCCTGCGGGTCGATGCCCTGCACAAGTAAACGCCGGTATTGCAACCTGAAATCTCGCGCCATGGCGAGGGTGACTACCGGGTAGGGGCCAATGCTGATTTTGGTCCGTTTTTTCAGCGCCGGGGGAGCGTATTCGAAGTACCAGATCTTTCTGCCGGATGGCTTAATCAACAACGCCAGTCCGTCGCCATCGCGCAGCATATACTCAGTCTTCTGCGGTTTGGCGGCAGCGATCTCGGTATTGGTTAGGGATTTCAATACCTTAGGCATGTTTTTGCACCTTGTTTTTTTAGCGTTCAGGCAACGCGGTACAAAACAAGATACATAATGCTCAAGATTCATACAGAGATCATGACCACACATGCAACAAAAAAGCCTGCAACTCGTTGAAGTTACAGGCTTTTTTAAGGTTCATGATGCATCATGAATGAATGTTTGGTGGAGCTGGCGGGAGTTGAACCCGCGTCCGAAATTCCTACATCCTCGGTACTACATGCTTAGTCTGTCTTTACATTCGCCTGGCACCTGCGGACGGACACGCCACTACCAGACTAGCCTGATTAGTTTTAACGCTTCAACCCCAGGCAGGGCTTCCACGCGATCTCTTTTGGGTTTGACCTCTCTTTGATCCCCGTCTTAAGAGCGGAAGCTAGGGAGAGAGGGCTCAGAGCAGGTTATTAAGCTGCTAAAGCGTAGTTTTCGTCGTTTGCGACTATTTTTTTGCGGCTTTTTACGAGGCCAACCGCCCCTCGGCATGCACCTTGGGTTTCGCAAATCCCGTCGAATCCAGAATCAGCCCCAATGTGTACGGTGAGTATAACAGATTTATGAATGTGCTTACCAGTCCTCGTTTTGAGGATTATGGCGTCAGGTTGGGTGAAAAATCAGCATCAACAACGATATAGCATCAGGGCCAGCAAAACTGACCCTGACAGGAAGGGGAATTAACGACCGGCGTGTTTCATAATTCGGGCTTTATCTACCGCCCACTCGCGGTCTTTGATATCGGTACGCTTGTCGTGCTGTTTCTTACCTTTCGCTACGCCGATTTTGACTTTGCACCAGGCATTCTTCCAGTACAGAGAAAGAGCAACCACGGTGTAACCTTCGCGGTTGATGCGCCCGTACAGGGTATCCAGTTCGCGCTGGTTGAGCAGAAGCTTACGGGTACGCGTCGGGTCGCAAACGTAATGAGTGGAAGCAACGGCCATTGGCGTAAAGTTGGCGCCAAACAGATAGGCTTCGCCATCTTTTAAAATGACATAGCTATCGCCAATGTTGGCTTTACCTGCGCGGAGAGATTTTACTTCCCATCCCTGCAGGGCAAGACCAGCCTCGTATTCATCTTCGATAAAGTATTCATGACGAGCGCGTTTATTCAGCGCAATGGTGGCTGATCCAGGTTTGTGGGCTTTTTTCTTAGTCATAGTATCCTGAAGTCATCGTCTTAAAACAGTCGTACCTCAATCTTCCCGCGAGGCGTAATGGGCTATCTTAGCACGAGTTGCGGTACAGCGTTTTTTTTAGCAGCAGATAAATGATATTATTTACACCGTGTTTATATGTGGAACCTGCTATGCCTCAGATTAGCCGTACCGCCCTGGTGCCGTTCAGTGCGGAACAGATGTACCAACTGGTAAATGATGTGAAGTCCTACCCTGATTTTCTGCCGGGCTGCACCGGTAGCCGGGTTCTGGAGCTCGGTCCGACGCAAATGACCGCGGCGGTTGACGTCTCCAAAGCGGGTATCAGCAAGACCTTCACAACGCGAAATACGCTGACCAGTAACCAAAGTATTCTGATGAGTCTGGTCGATGGTCCGTTCAAAAAGCTGATTGGCGGCTGGAAGTTTATTCCCTTAAGCCCGGAAGCGTGCAAAATTGAGTTCCATCTCGATTTTGAATTCACTAATAAGCTGATTGAAATGGCCTTTGGTCGCATTTTCAAAGAGCTGGCCATGAATATGGTGCAGGCGTTCACGACCCGCGCTAAAGAGGTCTACAGTGTCGGCTAAAATCGTGGTTGAAGTGGCCTACGCATTGCCGGAAAAGCAGTATCTGCAAAGCGTTAAGCTGGAGGAGGGCGCGACGGTCGAGCAGGCGATCGTGGCCAGCGGCCTTCTGGCGCTGCGTGATGATATCGATCTGACGAAGAACAAAGTGGGGATTTATAGCCGCCCGTCTAAGCTTCACGATCGGGTCCACGATGGCGATCGGGTAGAAATCTATCGGCCGCTGATTGCTGACCCAAAAGAGCTGCGCCGGCAGCGGGCGGAGAAAAGCGCCGGAAAGTAACCGTTTCGCACGAAGATGCAGATATAAAAAAAGCGCTCATTGAGCGCTTTTTGCGTATTGATAGCTTTACTCCGCCGTCAGGGCAGGTTTGTTATCAATGTTGGTCAGCACACCGCTGCTGTTGAAGGTCAGGGTAAGCGTCTGCTGGGTAACTTTCTCATGCCCAGGCTGCTGACGGAAAACGTAGAACCAGGTATTGGTGCCAAACGGATCCGACATCATCGGGGTACCAAGAGCATAGGCAACCTGTTGTTGCGTCATGCCGACGCGGATTTTTGCTACATCGGTTGGTGCCAGATAGTTACCTTGGTTGATGTCAGGACGGTAAACCACTCGTTCCAGAGTGGAACAGCCTGCGGTCAACATAAGAAGAACCGCTGCGGCAGCAGTCAGCATTTTACAGCGCATAGTGATTTGATTCCTTTTTGGGCCCGAGCAGTACGTGGCTCATCTGTAATATGCCGATGATAATAGACCTTTGCCCGGTTGGGAACCTTCGGCTGCAGGTCTGTCGGCAATTTGCTGTTCACTATGACTCTGTGAAAATCAAAAAGTTTACGCGGCGAGCAACTCTTTCGCGTTTGCCAGGGTGTTACGAGTGACTTCACTACCGCCCAGCAGTCGGGCCAGTTCCTGCAAACGAGCGCGTTTATCCAGAGGGTGCATATGCGTCTCGGTCATTTCACCGTCGGTTTCCTTGCAGACGAAGAAATGGTGATGTCCGCAACCGGCAACCTGCGGTAAGTGGGTAACGCACATCACCTGGGTTGATTCACCCAATTGACGCAGCAGCTTACCGACGACCGCCGCCGTAGGGCCGCTGATGCCGACGTCCACTTCATCGAAAATCAGCGCCGGAGTTTCCATCTTACGCGCGGTGATGACCTGAATCGCCAGCGCAATACGAGACAGCTCGCCGCCGGAGGCAACTTTAGCAATCGGCTGCAGCGGTTGACCCGGGTTAGTGGTGACGCGGAATTCGATATGGTCTGCGCCTTCAGCCGTAAGATGGCGCTCATCAAACGCGACATCAATGGAGAACACCCCATGCGGCATCGAAAGTGAGTGCATACTCTCCGTAATGAGCTGAGTCAGCTCATCGGCGCTATTTTGGCGTAAGGCATGCAGCTGTTTCGCTGTATCCAGCGCCAGCTGATGATGCTCCACAACCCTCTGGCTGAGTGATTCCAGAGAACCCGCGCTATCATCCAGCATACGCTGTTCTTCCAGCAGTGACTGGTAAAGGTCAGGAAGCTCTTCGGGCGTAATTTGATGCTTCCGCGCGAGGGCAATTTGCCGGGAGATACGCTGTTCCAGCTCAAACAGGCGGTTCGGATCGAGATCGAGTCGGTCATGATAATGGCGCAGTTCGTCCGTGGCTTCGCTAAGCTGAATAGACGCTTCTTCGAGCATATCGAGTACCCCGGAGAGCTTACTGTCCATACCAACCAGCTCGCTGACCAGCTGCTTCGCGGCGTAGAGTTGGCTTTGCAGGTTGGATTCTTCGCCGTCTGCCAGCACCGTCAGCGCATGCTGGCAGGTAGTCAGCAGCTGACCGCTGTTAGCAAGGCGTTTGTACTCTTCATCAATTTGCTCAAATTCGCCCGACAGCGGGTTGAACTCGTTTAGCTCTTTTAACTGATATTGCAGCAGGTCCGCACGCGCTGCGCGCTCCTGGCTTTGCTGCTGATGCTGCGCCAGATCGCGACAGCTTTTATGCCACTGACGATAGCGCTCTGCCATAAGCTGAGTAAGCGCATACTCACCGGTATAGCCATCAAGCAGCGTTTTCTGGTGTTCGGGTTTAGTCAGTAACTGGTGGGCATGTTGGCCGTGGATCTGGATTAGCAGCTGACCGAGCTCACGAAGCTGGGATAAAGGGACTGCCGTACCGTTAATAAACCCGCGAGAACGGCCGTCTGCGCTGATGACGCGACGAAGTAAACACTCACGCCCGCTTTCAAGCTGGTTCTGTTCCAGCCAGCGCTGCGCGGCAGGCGTGTCCTTCAGGGAGAAACGGGCGCACAAATCAGCCCGGCTGGCGCCTCTGCGCACCATGTCGGCTTCCGCCCGACCACCGAGGCACAGCCCCAGCGCGTCGATAGCGATCGATTTACCGGCGCCGGTCTCGCCGGTAATGGCGGTCATCCCGCTGTGAAAATCGATTTCCAGCTCACGAACGATAGCAAAATTACTGATAGTGAGTTGTGCCAACATAGCTGCCTTCCTGTATGAAAAACCATTACTGTGTTTTCGTACAGTATAATGTGGTTTTTTATCCAGTAAAGGGGCTGGCTATAAAATCAGAACAATTTTTTCGACCAGCCAAGCTTGGTGCTTAATGTATTGAAATAGCTGTAATCTTTTGGATGAATGAGATTGAGGTGATAGTCACAGCGGCGGATCAGCACATCTTCACCATCCTGAATCGGCAGCGCTATCTGGCTATCGCAGCTAATCTCGAGGTCGCTACAGCGTTGAGAAAAGCGCAGGCGAATCGTGCTGTCACCGTTGATCACCAGCGGGCGTGCCGACAGCGTATGCGGGAACATGGGGACCAGAGTGATAGCATCCAGCGAAGGCGTGAGGATCGGCCCGCCGGCGGAGAGGGAATAAGCCGTGGAGCCGGTTGGCGTGGAGATAATCAGGCCATCGGAGCGCTGAGAGAAAGCAAACACCTCATCAATGTAGACTTCAAACTCGATCATATGCGCCACTTTGCCAGGGTGCAGGACGACTTCGTTAATCGCCGTGCTGATGCGCTTCTGGCAATCCTGCTGACATACCTGCGCTTCCAGCAGGAAGCGTTTTTCGGCGATATAGTGGCCTTCGAGGACATCGGCGAGCTGCTGTAGCGCGTTATCCGGGTCGAGGTCGGTCAGAAAACCGAGGTTACCGCGGTTAATCCCAATAACGTTAATGTCGTAGCGGGCCAGCGTCCGCGCTGCGCCGAGCATATTGCCATCACCGCCCACCACGACGGCCAGGTCTGCCTGCTGGCCGATTTCCGCCAGCGTCCCGGTCTTCACATTGCTGAGCTGCAGTTCATGAGCAATTTGCTGCTCAACCAGCACTTCATAACCTTTGCCGGACAGCCAGCGCCAGAGCATTTCATGTGTGGTCAGCGCGGTTGGGTGACGAGGGTGTCCCACAATGCCTATACACTTGAAGTGGTTCTTCATGATCTGGATGTCCTTGCGTTAAATGAATAGTGACAATCTGGCTGCGTTCCCTTGAAACCAGGAAACTGATCCCCATAATAAGCGAAGTTAGCGAGATGAATGCGAAAAAAAACGCGGAGAAATTCATGAGTAGTAAAGAACAGAAAACGCCTGAGGGGCAAGCCCCGGAAGAAATTATCACGGAGCAGCACGACGACGTTGAGGCGGTAGAGCCTGAGGTTTCGGCTGAGCAGGTGGATCCGCGCGATGAAAAAATTGCGAATCTGGAAGCTCAGCTTGCTGAAGCGCAGAAGCGCGAACGTGAAGTATTGCTGCGTGCGAAAGCCGATGAAGATAACCTGCGCCGCCGCACCGAGCTGGATATCGAAAAAGCGCATAAGTTTGCGCTGGAGAAGTTCGTTAACGAGCTGCTGCCGGTCATCGACAGCCTGGATCGCGCGCTGGAAGTCGCTGATAAAGCTAACCCGGATATGGCGCCGATGGTTGAAGGTATCGAACTGACGCTGAAGTCCATGCTCGACGTGGTGCGCAAGTTCGGCGTGGAAGTGATTGGCGATACTAACGTGCCGCTGGATCCGAACGTACATCAGGCCATTGCGATGGTTGAGTCTGAAGACGTTGCGGCAGGTAACGTTCTGGGCGTGATGCAAAAGGGTTATACCCTGAACGGCCGTACTATTCGCGCGGCGATGGTCACCGTGGCGAAAGCGAAGTAAATAAGCGAAACGGCTACCGCGAGGTAGCCGTTTTTCTATTCCCCTCAGCCAGGCCCCAGGGTTGCTATGACTCGGCCACGCTTTCGCGAATGGGTTTTACCGGCATCACTTTCACCCTTTTAATCATATTCTCCTGAACATCAAGAATATCGATATCATACTGTTCGATGCGTACGCGTGTGCCCGGAGCGGGGATCTCTTCAAGTGCTTCCAGGATAATACCGTTAATGGTTCGCGCTTCATCTTCCGGCAGATGCCAGTTAAAAGCCTTGTTGATTTCACGTACGTTGGCGGTACCGTCGATAATCACTGAACCGTCGTTAAGCGGCGTCACCTCTTCAGCAAGCGTAGGCGACATTGAAGTCGTAAAATCGCCAACGATCTCTTCGAGGATATCCTCAACCGTGACCAGACCCTGAATATCTCCATATTCATCAACAACCAGGCCCACTTTCTTCTTATTGCGCTGGAATTTCACCAGTTGCGTACTGAGCGGCGTACCTTCCGGCACGAAGTAAATTTCATCGGCGGCGCGCAGCATGACTTCTTTCGTGAACTCTTTTTTCTCCGTCATCAGGCGATAAGCTTCGCGAACCCGCAGCATGCTGATGGCATCGTCCAGCGAGTCGCGGTACAGCACAATGCGTCCGTGCGGAGAGTGGGTCAGCTGGCGGACAATGGATTTCCAGTCATCGTTAATATTGATACCGACAATATCGTTGCGCGGGACCATGATGTCGTCAACGCTGACTTTCTCGAGGTCAAGAACGGAGAGCAGCATGTCCTGATTGCGGCGGGAGATTTGCGAGCGTGATTCATTAACGATAGTGCGCAGTTCATCCTTGCTTAAGGCCCCGCTCACGACGATATCGGTTTTTATACCCATCATGCGCATCAGAATGCGAGTAATGGTGTTGAGCAACCACACCAGCGGCATCATCAGGATTTGCAGCGGCGCGAGCAGCAGGCTGCTGGGATAGGCGACCTTTTCCGGATAGAGCGCGGCAATGGTTTTTGGCAGCACTTCGGCAAACACCAGCACCACAAACGTCAGGACGCCGGTGGCAATGGCGACGCCGGCATCCCCATACAGGCGCATACCGACAATGGTGCCCAGCGCCGAGGCAAGAATGTTGACGAGGTTATTGCCAATAAGGACCAGACTAATGAGACGGTCAGGTTTGCGCAGCAGCTTTTCGACACGTTTTGCCTGACGATTGCCCTGCTTGGCCATATGACGCAGGCGATAGCGGTTCAGCGTCATCATGCCGGTTTCAGAACCGGAGAAATAGGCGGAGATGACCACCATGACGATCAGCGTCACGATCAGCGTGGTGGTGGAGATATGTTCCACTTGGGATTCCTTAAAGACTTAGCTCATGAACTGTTGCAATACGCGGCTACCAAAGTAGGCCAGCGTCAGCAGCCCCGCGCCAGTCACGTTAAACCAGACGACCCGGCGTCCGCGCCACCCTTCATGATAGTGGCCCCAAAGCAGGACGATATAAACGAACCACGCAACGATAGACAGCACTGCTTTATCAATGTTTTCCGCACTAAATAGGTTGTGCATGTAAAACAGCCCGGTACACAGCGTCAGGGTTAACAGAACCACGCCTATCTGGGTGATATGAAACATTTTACGTTCAATGCTCATCAGCGGCGGCATTTCGCTACTGAAGGTCAACTTTTTATTCTTCAGCTGATAGTCAATCCACGCCAGCTGCAGCGCGTAAAGCGCAGCGATAATCAGCGTAGCATAAGAGAAGAGCGACAGGCCGATATGGACCAGCATCCCCGGCGTGGTTTCCAGATGCGTGATGTACTCGTTCGGCATAAAGGTAGCGAACGCGAGGTTGATTAAGGCGAAGGTGTAGACAATGGGTAGCAATAGCCAGCCGCGATTACGCGATGCGACGATGGTCATCACCGTACAGATCATCAGGCTGACCAGCGATCCCACGTTTAATAGACTGAGATTTTGCCCGCTTTCGCCGCCGGGAAAAATGCGTGACTCCAGCGCGAAGGCGTGACAAATCAACGCAATAGTTGCGGAAAGAATCGCCATCCGCCGCCAGCTGCTGTTTTTTTGCAGCAGACCAGGGACGATCAGCGCGAGGCTGATGGAGTAGGCGACAAGGGCGAGTAGAGCAAAAACAGGCATAGGGGTGTCGACTGTTGACTAAATAGTAAAGAGAAGCAGTATAGCGTCACGCGACTCTGGCTCCAACCGTTGCAGCACATTCGCGTTTATGTCGTGTTATACTGCGCCCATTCCGTTTTTGTGTCGCTGCGGCGACCGACCGTTTCCACCTCAGGCGAGAGACAATGTTTGATAATTTAACCGATCGTTTGTCGCGTACGCTGCGCAACATTAGCGGCCGCGGACGCCTTACTGAAGACAATATTAAAGATACCCTGCGCGAAGTGCGTATGGCGCTGCTGGAGGCGGACGTTGCTCTGCCTGTGGTACGTGATTTCATCAACCGCGTAAAAGAAAGCGCGGTAGGTCATGAAGTCAACAAAAGCCTGACCCCGGGCCAGGAGTTCGTCAAAATCGTGCGCAACGAACTGGTTGCCGCGATGGGCGAAGAGAACCAGGCGCTGGATTTAGCCGCGCAGCCGCCAGCCGTGGTGCTGATGGCCGGTTTGCAAGGGGCGGGTAAAACCACCAGCGTCGCGAAGCTGGGTAAATTCCTGCGTGAAAAGCACAAGAAGAAAGTCCTTGTCGTTTCCGCTGACGTCTATCGCCCTGCGGCGATCAAACAGCTGGAAACGCTGGCCGAGCAGGTTAGCGTTGATTTCTTCCCGTCTGACGTGGGTCAGAAGCCGGTTGATATCGTTAATGCCGCGCTGAAAGAAGCGAAGCTCAAATTCTACGACGTGCTGCTGGTGGATACCGCCGGTCGTCTGCACGTTGATGAAGCGATGATGGATGAGATTAAGCAGGTCCATGCGTCTCTCAATCCAGTAGAAACCCTGTTTGTTGTCGATGCGATGACCGGCCAGGATGCGGCGAACACGGCGAAAGCCTTTAACGAAGCCCTGCCGCTGACCGGGGTCGTGCTGACCAAAGTGGACGGCGACGCCCGCGGCGGTGCGGCGCTGTCGATTCGTCATATCACCGGCAAGCCGATTAAGTTCCTCGGCGTTGGCGAGAAAACCGAAGCGCTGGAGCCGTTCCATCCGGATCGTATCGCTTCCCGTATTCTCGGCATGGGCGACGTCCTGTCGTTGATCGAAGATATCGAAAGTAAGGTCGACCGCGCGCAGGCTGAAAAGCTGGCCTCTAAGCTGAAAAAAGGCGACGGTTTTGACCTGACCGATTTCCTTGAACAGCTGCGGCAGATGAAAAACATGGGCGGTATGGCCAGCCTGATGGGCAAGCTGCCGGGCATGGGGCAGATACCGGACAACGTTAAATCGCAGATGGATGATAAAGTTCTGGTGCGTATGGAAGCCATCATCAACTCGATGACGCTGAAAGAGCGCGCAAAACCGGAAATTATTAAAGGTTCGCGCAAGCGCCGCATCGCCGCAGGCTGCGGAATGCAGGTGCAGGATGTGAACCGGCTGCTCAAGCAGTTTGACGATATGCAGCGCATGATGAAGAAGATGAAGTCGAAAGGCGGCATGATGAAGATGATGCGCGGAATGAAAGGAATGATGCCGCCAGGGTTCCCCGGAGGCCGATAGGCTGGTCGCCATTTCTGCCGGGGCGCGCTTCTTTTCTGACACATGGTTGGCGCATTCTGGCTATGACTTATACTCCGGTACCCAATTTAAGGGTACCGGAGTCGCCCTTCCACAGCAGAGTTTATAACTGCTGATTGCAATTTCCCCAGAAATCAGTAAAATTTTCGGGCTTTTAATATGACACCGGGCTCCGTTCCTCGATGGGGCCCGGTGTTTTATTCACACAAGAGGATGTTATGGTTACTATTCGTTTAGCACGTCACGGCGCGAAAAAGCGTCCGTTCTACCAGGTTGTTGTTACCGACAGCCGTAATGCACGCAACGGTCGCTTCATCGAGCGCGTTGGTTTCTTCAACCCGATCGCTTCTGCGACCGAAGAGGGAACTCGTCTGGATCTGGATCGTATCGCTCACTGGGTTGGCCTGGGCGCTACTGTTTCCGATCGCGTAGCTGCGCTGATCAAAGCCGCTAACAAAGCAGCTTAATCTGTCACGGTGGTCATGATGAGCAAGCAACACACCGCACAAGCACCTGTTGAACCGATTGTATTGGGCAAGATGGGTTCTTCCTACGGTATCCGTGGTTGGCTCAGAGTGTTTTCCTCCACCGAAGACGCCGAAAGCATTTTTGACTATCAGCCCTGGTTTATCCAGAAGGCGGGTCAGTGGCAGGTTGTTGAGCTGGAAAGCTGGCGCCACCACAATCAGGATATCGTCATTAAGCTGAAAGGCATTGACGATCGCGATGCAGCGAATCTGTTGACTAATTGCGAAATTGTCGTGGATTCATCGCAGCTGCCTGCGCTTGAAGAGGGTGACTACTACTGGAAAGACCTGATGGGCTGCCAGGTAGTGACCACGGAAGGCTATAGCCTCGGCAAAGTCATCGACATGATGGAAACCGGGTCTAATGACGTTCTCGTCATCAAGGCAAACCTGAAAGATGCATTTGGTATCAAGGAGCGGCTGGTTCCGTTCCTCGATGGGCAGGTTATCAAGAAAGTCGATCTCGCTACTCGTACCATCGAAGTAGACTGGGATCCTGGTTTTTAAATTCTCCGAATAAACGGTAAAAAACGGCACTATGGGGATTGGCTTGTGTTTATAGGTATCGTTAGCCTGTTTCCTGAAATGTTCCGCGCAATTACCGATTACGGGGTAACTGGCCGGGCAGTAAAAAATGGCCTGCTGAGCATCCAGAGCTGGAGTCCTCGCGATTTCGCTCATGACCGGCACCGTACCGTGGACGATCGTCCTTACGGCGGCGGACCGGGGATGTTAATGATGGTGCAACCTTTACGGGATGCCATTCATGCAGCAAAAGCCGCGGCAGGTGAAGGCGCAAAGGTGATTTATCTTTCACCTCAGGGACGCAAGCTTGATCAAGCGGGCGTCAGCGAACTGGCAACAAATCAGAAGCTGATTTTGGTGTGCGGTCGCTATGAAGGCGTAGATGAGCGCGTAATTCAGACCGAGATTGATGAAGAATGGTCAATTGGCGATTACGTTCTCAGCGGTGGTGAGCTACCGGCAATGACGCTGATTGACTCCGTTTCCCGGTTTATTCCGGGGGTGCTGGGTCATGAAGCTTCAGCAATCGAAGATTCGTTTGCTGAAGGATTGCTGGATTGCCCGCACTATACGCGTCCTGAAGTGTTAGAAGGTATGGAAGTACCGCCGGTATTGCTGTCGGGAAACCATGCTGAGATACGTCGCTGGCGTCTGAAGCAGTCGCTGGGCCGTACCTGGCTTAGAAGACCTGAACTTTTGGAAAACCTGGCTCTGACTGAAGAGCAAGCAAGGTTGCTGGCAGAGTTCAAAAAGGAACTCGCGCAACAGCAACATAAACATGATGGGATGGCGTAAGCCCCCAATATCAGTTTACCCAGGATAAGAGATTAAATTATGAGCAACATTATTAAGCAACTTGAACAAGAACAGATGAAGCAGGACGTACCTTCCTTCCGTCCGGGTGATACCGTGGAAGTGAAAGTATGGGTTGTTGAAGGTTCCAAAAAACGTCTGCAGGCATTCGAGGGCGTGGTTATCGCTATTCGTAACCGCGGTCTGCACTCTGCATTCACTGTTCGCAAAATTTCCAACGGCGAAGGCGTTGAGCGTGTCTTCCAGACTCACTCTCCGGTAGTTGACAGCATTTCTGTCAAACGTCGTGGTGCTGTGCGTAAAGCTAAACTGTACTACCTGCGTGAGCGTACCGGTAAGTCTGCTCGTATCAAAGAGCGTCTTAACTAAGATTCGCTTTCGCGACATCCTGAATGAGAGGGCTGGCCTGATGGGCCGGCCCTTTTTTTATCTTTATTTTAACCATTCCATTGCGAATCATTTACAATACGTCCCTCATGGGGAGGGACGGTGGTCAGCAATATTTTTCATCACTCAGCATTACAACGGCGGGCCGTATGGCTGGCGCTGTTTGCGATCCTGCTGATCGTGGTGGCGCCGTTGATCTCCATCTCCCTGCAAAAAGATCCGATGAGTGGCATGCACCACGCAATGATGGGGATGCCGGAAGGTATGCCATCACATCAGATGTCCATGACGCATACCGATGCCTCGATGCCGGAACACGCGCACAGCGTGCCGCTCGATCATGCTGAAGCCTGTGGCTACTGCGTACTGTTAGCTCATGTTCCGGGCCTAATTTTCGCGCTGGTGCTGCTGCTCAGCCTGATGCTTCGACGCCAGCGAGCCCCGGTTTCCCGCCCGGAGAGGAAACGCTGGCATGACTTTACCTGGCTTTATCCCCACACCCGCGCGCCACCGCGTCCGTCTGCTTTCTCCCTTACATAAAAAATAATGTGCGCACTGCGCAACGTTCTCTTTTGCTTTAAAAAAAGGAAAAGTATGACTACCTGCACCTCGCGCGCGGCATGGCTGAACCTGCTGCGTCGTCTTCATTTCTATATCGGATTGTTTATCGGGCCGTTTATTTTTGTGGCGGCCCTGACCGGTACGCTATATGTTGCCACCCCTCAGCTGGAAAACTGGCTCTATCGTGATGCTCTGTACGGTACGTTGACTGGGGAAAAACAGCCGCTAAGCGCGCAAATTACCGTAGCGACGGAGGCCATTCAGGGAAACCTCCGCCTGCATGCGGTTCGGCCGGGGATAATGGCTGGCGATACGACCCGAGTGATGTTTATTGACCCGACCCTTGGCGAGTCGGAAACGCGGGCAATTTTTGTCGATCCGGTGACGCTACGGGTGACAGGCGATATGCCGGTTTACGGCACCAGCGGTATTTTGCCCCTGCGTCAGTGGATTGATTATGCCCATCGCTCTTTGCTGCTGGGTAACTTCGGCCGACTGTACAGCGAGCTGGCAGCCTCCTGGATGTGGGTTGCCGCTCTGGGCGGGATCGCGCTGTGGTCGATGACCCGGCCTCGTCGTCGTATAAATAATAGAGTGCAGAATAACCGCCGCCTGCACGTTTCTCTCGGCTGGGTGCTGCTGGTCGGTATGTTGTTATTCTCTGCGACCGGTTTAACCTGGTCGCAATGGGCCGGTAGTCACGTCGATAGGATGCGTGCCGCCTTTGGCTGGCTGACGCCGCAGGTGAATACCCAGCTGGAAAGTGCCGCTCCGGCCGCTCACGATCCGCATGCCGAACATCATGTGGGACATGGAGCAATGGGGGAGATAACGGCGCAGTTGCGCGTAGAGGATTTTGACCCGGTTCTGCTGGCTGCCCGCGCGGCGGGGCTGGATGCCGGCAAGCTGGAGATTCGACCGCCGTCGGGTGCCGGGCGCGCGTGGACGGTAAATGAAATCGACAGAAGCTGGCCAACCCGGGTTGATGCTGTCGCGATCGATGGTGCAACGATGCAAATCGTGGACCGCACTCATTTTTCCGACTTTCCGCTCATGGCTAAGCTGACCCGCTGGGGCGTTGATTTCCATATGGGAATTTTGTTCGGTCTTGCTAACCAGCTACTGCTTATCGCATTCGGAACCGCACTCTGCGTGATGATAGCGGTGGGGTACCGGCTGTGGTGGATTCGTCGCCCGGCGCGCGCGGCGTTTAACCCGGCCAATACGTTGATACAGGCGTGGTTTGGCTTAGCGTGGCCTGCTCGTTTGCTGACTGCTGTTATTGCGGTGTTGTTGGGCCTGGCGCTGCCGCTCATGGGGAGCAGCCTCGTGCTATGTCTCGCCGTTGATTATCTGCGCTGGCGCTCAGCAACGGCGGTGATAGCGGCTAAACCAGTCGAATAGGTGTTTAAGGCGTGCTGATAACCACCGTGACGCGGCGGTTTTCAGCGCGCCCTTTCGCGGTATCGTTGCTGGCTATAGGATACTTTTTCCCGAGTCCGCGAGTGGTCAAGTTTGCGCGCGGAATATTCGCCCCTTCGGCCCAGGCATCCGCCACGCTGTTAGCCCGCTTAAGCGATAGCATTTCGTTGTAGCTGTCTTCGCCGTAATTATCAGTATGACCTTCAAGGCGACTATGGGTAATACCGGTACTCGCCAGACGTGAAGCCATTGTGCGAATTTGCTGTTTGCTTTCGGCACGCAGATGATAGTCGTTTTTATCAAACAGGATGGTATCAGATATTCCTAATAACCAGTCGCCGTTGGTTTCAGTAAAGCCATATGACTTCATTGCTGCAATTTGTTCTGCCGAGAATTTTCCTTGCGGAGCCTGGCAGCCGCTAAGAAAAAGTGCGGCCAGTAAAGCAGGAGCAAAATATTTTCCGATCATGGTGATTCCTTTTATTTTTGCGTTTGCTGTAAGCGCTGGTGTTTCATCCGATACATATTTTGATCGGCAAGCTCTTGCAGATTTTCCGCTGAGGTATGTTCCCAGGTTAAAGCGTAACCAATGCTCAGTGACAGGCTGGCGGTGTGGCCATTGTGTAGATTAAACGGCGGGATAAACTGTTCGGACAACGCGCTGCACAGTGCCCGAACTTCGGTTTCTGAATGAACATCCCGTAGCAGAACGGCAAATTCATCGCCGCCGAGACGCCATGCCTGATGCTGTTTACCGACAAAGGCCATCAGGCGGCTCGCGACCTCAATTAACACTTTATCGCCGGCTGCGTGGCCCCAGTTGTCGTTAATAAGCTTGAAGTTATCGCCATCAAGAAATAACAGCGCAGAATGACTTTGGGCGGTTTCATCCTTCATCAGATCATTAATGACATTCCGGAAAGCCGCTCTGTTAGCCAGCCCGGTTAGCGGGTCGTGTAATGAACTGCGCAGGAGCTGGGCGTTTTTAGCCTGAAGCTGCCGCTGCCAGTCCTCCATTTCACCCAGCAGGCTATTGAAGTCCTGGGCGAACAGGTGGAATTCTTCAATGCGCTCTTCGGGCACCCGGCGGGAGAAATGGCGATTTTCGCGGATGTCATGTACCACCTCGGTAATGCTCTGTAACGCTGCCACAATGCCGCGATGCAGCGAGTGGGTAAGGAGCAAAGCGATGCAGGAAGCCAGAAAAATGCTGCCGGTGAGCACAATAATAGAGATACCAAGAAAATAGCTTATCAATCTGTCCAGCGCGGTCAGACGGAGTTCACCGATAATTTTTCCCTGGTGCAGGATAGTTTGCACCGTGGGTTTCGGGAAGAGCCATTTGCTGATGACGTCGCTGATTTTATCCTGACTGACCAGACCATCGTTATGCCATGAGGCGAAGGGTCTTTGCCGGCCATCGACCAGAATTGCTTGAGAAAATTGCCCCTGTCTGCCCAGAGTGGCCAGCGTGTCTTCAGCCGCTGCGCTATCGCCAAAAACGAGCGCTGCTTCCAGGCTACGGCCCATGGTGGCAGCGGTAAGTTCCAGGTTTTTTTGGGCGTATTGCTTGAGTGTAAATATGGAAGCGGTGCAGAGTAACAGCCAGACCAGTGTCATAGAGATCACCACGCTTATCATGCTGATACGGCGCAGCGCTCTTTTAAATGTGGGGCGCGGGGCCTGAGAAAAATCCTTATTCATGTGATGTTTTCCGGGCAAGCATCAGCACCTCGGGATTAACCCGAACGCCGCTGTGCGTCAGTACATCCAGATTTACGGAAAATCTGACTCTCTCATTGTTGATGAGCAGGCAAAAAGCGCTGCCAATAGAGCAATCGGTGTTTTGTTCCGCAATAAGTAATAGGGGCCGGTTTCCATATTTGGCCGTAAATTCAGACTGTTGGGTCGGCGATTCACTGCCAAAATAAAAACCATCGCAGGTCGTCTGTAAGGCTTCTTGTGTATTACGAACAATCACGGGTTTATAAGGCAATATTTCCGGAGCGTCTTCGGCCAGGCTATGGATATATCGTGATGTTGAAAAAATACAGAGCCTTGGAGGACCGGATAATTGCGGCCAGCGAGTATAAGTCACGATCCCCGAAACGATTGTCCGAACATTTTCAGACGGTCCGGAGGCAACAGCAGAGATACCCACGAGTGATAGTACTAAAGTCAAAAAGAGACGGTGAAGAACAGTCATTACGGTTCCGTCAGATTGTCATAGCGTGGGGGATGCAGATTGCTGAAACCCGGGCGAAGAATAGCATTGTTGAGGAAAATCGTCATTAGCCAGCCTCGCCGCTTTGAGATAATTCTTACCAGGATTTTTCGTAAAAGAAATTCGTGGAAGCAGGGAAAAACTGGCGTTTAATGACTCACTGTAAATAATTTGATACGCATTGAGTGAAATGCAGCGCGATTTAATTTCCGTGTGTAAAGTAAAATTTACGTAATATGGATTGAAATCTTTACTCTGTGTGGTATCGTTACGTCATCCTCGCTGAGGCAATAACTATCGCAAACGAGCTATACAGGATCGCAATCATGCAAAAAGACGCGCTGAACAACGTACACATTACCGACGAACAGGTTTTGATCACTCCGGATCAGTTGAAGGCTGAATTCCCTCTGAGCGTTGAGCAGGAGGCGCAGATCGCGCAGTCTCGCCAGACCATCTCCAACATCATCGCCGGCCGCGATCCGCGTCTGCTGGTGGTATGTGGCCCTTGTTCGATCCACGATCCTGAAACCGCCATTGAGTACGCTCGTCGTTTTAAAGCCCTTGCCGAAGAGGTCAGCGATAGCCTCTATCTGGTCATGCGCGTCTATTTTGAAAAACCCCGCACCACCGTTGGCTGGAAAGGGCTGATTAACGATCCGCATATGGATGGTTCGTTTGATGTGGAAGGCGGCCTGAAGATTGCGCGCCGTCTGCTGGTTGAACTGGTCAATATGGGGCTACCGTTGGCGACGGAAGCGTTGGATCCAAACAGTCCTCAGTATCTCGGCGATCTGTTTAGCTGGTCTGCTATCGGCGCGCGTACGACCGAATCCCAGACTCACCGTGAGATGGCTTCTGGCCTGTCGATGCCGGTAGGGTTTAAAAACGGCACCGATGGCAGCCTTGCCACGGCAATTAACGCAATGCGCGCTGCCGCGATGCCGCACCGTTTCGTCGGCATCAACCAGGCCGGACAGGTGTGCCTGCTGCAAACGCAGGGCAACCCGAACGGTCACGTCATTCTGCGCGGCGGGAAAGCGCCAAACTACGGCCCGGAAGATGTTGCGAAGTGTGAAAAAGAGATGACTCAGGCGGGACTGAAGCCATCGCTGATGGTAGATTGCAGCCATGGGAATTCTAATAAAGACTACCGCCGTCAGCCTGCGGTTGCGGAATCCGTGGTCGCGCAGATTAAAGATGGTAACCGTTCCATTATTGGTCTGATGATTGAGAGCAATATCCACGAAGGTAACCAGTCCTCTGAGCAGCCGCGTTGCGATATGAAATACGGCGTCTCAGTGACCGATGCCTGCATTAGTTGGGAAACCACCGATGCACTGCTCCGCGAACTTGATAAGGATCTGCGAGGCCATCTGGCGGCTCGTCTGGCGTAAGAGGATGATATGGTTGCTGAACTGACCGCATTGCGCGATCAAATTGATGAAGTCGATAAGGCGCTGCTGGAACTGCTGGCTAAGCGCCTGGAGCTGGTAGCGGAAGTCGGAGAGGTTAAAAGCCAATATGGCCTGCCAATTTACGTTCCTGAACGTGAATCGGCGATGCTGGCGTCCCGGCGCGAGGAGGCTGCTGCGCTTGGGGTCCCGCCGGATCTTATCGAAGATGTTTTGCGTCGCGTCATGCGGGAGTCTTATTCCAGCGAAAACGATAAAGGTTTTAAAACGCTTTATCCGAACCTGCGTCCGGTGGTGATTGTTGGCGGCGGCGGGCAAATGGGGCGTCTGTTTGAGAAAATGCTGACGCTTTCCGGATATCAGGTTCGTATCCTTGAAAAAGACGACTGGTCGCGGGCGGAAGAGATTGTCGCCGATGCCGGTATGGTTATCGTCAGCGTGCCGATTCATATCACGGCGGCAACGATTGCTCAGCTGCCACCGCTGCCGGCGGACTGCATCCTGGTCGATTTGGCCTCGGTGAAAGCGGAACCGCTGCAGGCGATGCTGGCCGCGCACAAAGGTCCGGTATTGGGGTTACACCCCATGTTTGGGCCGGACAGCGGCAGCCTGGCGAAGCAGGTGGTGGTGTACTGCGATGGCCGCCAGCCCGAAGCGTATCAGTGGTTCCTGGAGCAAATTCAGGTCTGGGGCGCGCGGCTCCATCGTATCAGCGCCGTCGAGCACGATCAGAATATGGCCTTTATTCAGGCGTTGCGCCACTTTGCGACCTTCGCTTACGGCCTGCACCTGGCCGAAGAGAATGTGCGTCTTGAGCAACTTCTGGCGCTGTCGTCGCCTATTTATCGTCTGGAACTGGCGATGGTTGGCCGGCTGTTTGCCCAGGATCCGCAGCTCTATGCTGACATTATTATGTCCTCGGAAAATAATCTGGCGCTGATTAAGCGATACTACCAGCGCTTCGGTGAAGCTATCGGCCTGCTGGAGCAGGGGGATAAACAGGCGTTCATCGATAGCTTCCGTAAGGTTGAGCACTGGTTCGGTGACTATGCCCAGCGCTTCCAGAGCGAAAGCCGGACGTTGCTGCGCCAGGCAAATGATAATCGGCAGTAAGTCGTCAAACACGTATACAATAAAGCCAGAGGGGTGACCCGCTGGCTTTTTTTATAGGGATGAAAACGATGGCTGAACCACAACCGCTGTTTGATTACACCGGGCATTTACCGGAATGTCCGACCTGGAGCGAAGCCGAACAGGCATTGTACTGGGCCGATATTATGGAATGCGAGATTCATCGCTACGACGTGCAGACGGGTGAACATCAGGTTCTGCAATTTCCCGAGGAGCCCGGCTGTTTTGCCCTGCGCGAGAAGGGCGGTTTTATCGTCGCTTTACGCAGCGGTATCTGGCTCACTGATGCGCATGGTCTTCTACAGCGCAAAGTCTGCGATAACCCCAGCAACCCGCAATTAGCGCGCTTTAATGATGGTGGAACCGATCGTGACGGCCGCTTTTATGCCGGGACTTTCTGGGGGCCGGGAGATTTTAATGGCGCGCTCTTAGTGCGCATCGATAACGATCTCTCCCCGCAGGTTATCCAGTGCGATATTCACGGCGCTAACGGTCTGGCGTTTAGCGAAGACAAACGTTGGATGTATACCTCGGATACGCCAAATGCCGTTATCTATCGAACACCTCTCGATGAGCGGGGCGAGGCGGGTAAACGTGAGGTCTTCCTGCGCTTTCAGCCGGGAGAGGGGATTCCAGACGGCGCGGCCATCGATGCTGAAGGTTGCTACTGGAGCGCGATGTTTGACGGCTGGCGTATTGCGCGCTTCTCGCCGACGGGCGAGCAGCTGGAGGAGCATCGTCTACCGGTGCGTTGCCCGACGATGGTCTGTTTTGGCGGAGCGGATATGAAGACGCTCTACATTACCACCACGCGGGAGAATATGGATGCCGAAGAAGTGGCGAAATATCCGCTTTCCGGCGCGATCTTCACCCTGCCAGTTGCCGTGGCAGGGATGAAGAAATTGCCGTTTATCGAACGTTAAACCGGGTCGACCGGTACCACGTTTTCGCTGGCATAGCAGCCCAGCACTTTCATTGAACGCGTTATCTCGGCCAGCTCTTTTAATGCCTTGCGCATTGGCAGTGATTCCAGGTTGGCCTGGATATCCAGATAAAACATCTCTTCCCACGGATTACCGTGAATGGGGCGTGATTCCAGCTTGGTCATGATCAGATTATGGTTTCGCAGCACCAGCAGCGCTTCAACCAGGGCCCCGGCTTGCTGGCCGGTGGCCATCAACAGCGTGGTTTTCGCAGGGACCTGATCGGAGACTTCCACCGCTTTACGCGCCAGAACCAGGAAGCGGGTGATGTTTTGCGTCTGGTTCGCCTGACAATGTTCCAGGACCTGCAAACCGTGCAGCGCTCCGCCTGCTTCGCTGCCCAGGGCGGCAACGGTCGGCGATTTAGCCTGAGCGACTTTTTCCATCGCTGAGGAGGTGCTGTCGGTATATTCAATGTTCCAGTGCGGATAGCGGCTCAGATACTGGCTGCACTGCTGAAACGGCTGCGGATGGCTGTAGACCGTCGTAATCTGTTGCGCATCGGTGGACGTTGAGACCAGCACGCAGTGATCGATAGGCAGCGTCAGCTCGCCCACGATGGATAAGCTGGTATGCTGCAGAAGATCGTAAACATCATTGATGCCGCCGGAACTGGTATTTTCAATAGGAACGACGGCATAGTCAGCCTGGCCGGTCTCCACTTGCTCAAAGATATCGGCGAACTTCGCGCAGCCGCTTTCGATAAACTGTTCAAAGTGGCGGGCGGCGTACTGACGAGCCGCAAGGTGCGAATATGAACCTTTAGGTCCGAGGAATGCCACCCGCGCGGAGTGCGGATTAATTTTATTCAGGTGCTGTTGCAGCAGCGTTTGTTGGGTAAGGACCGAGTCTTCAATGATCAGCTGGAACAGGCGCGTGATGTAATGGGCATCAAGATGGTGTTTTTTCCCCAGCGTCATCAGGCGTTCCAGCAGGTCCCGCTCGCGGTCGATATCCCGCACCGGCCGGTGCGATGCCAGCTTGGCTTTGCCGACCTCGACGGCCAGGCCGCGGCGCTCAGCCAGCAGCGCAAGCAGTTTCTCATCCAGAGCGCTGATCTTATCGCGTAGGGCCAGTAATGGGTTTTCCTCGGTCATATGTGTTGCCTTTCTTGTTATTGATTATCAATAAAAAAGGCCTCCCGTTTGGGAGGCCTTGTTGTTCGTCTTCGCATTCTTTATCACACGACGAATTGCCTCCCATTCAGGGGAAGGTAAAAAAGAATGCGAAGAAAAACGGGATCAGTTTCACGATGAATTCCTTGAGTTAGTGGGGATTACAGTACCTGTACTGTTTTCACTCTGTCAATAAAAAACGCGCCCGAAGGCGCGTGGCATGACACAAGCTTAAGTTAAGGATTACTCTTCTTCTTCCACAAAGCCTGCCTCTTTCACCGACGTTGCGGCGCGGCGGGCTTCCCCTTTGTGTTGCACTTTATTGAGCTGCCGTTCCAGCTTGTTGATCAATTCGTTAATTGCGGCATACATGTCTTCGTGCCGTGCGCTGGCGACCAGGTGCCCGTTTGGCGTATTGATGGTTGCGTCAGCGACAAAACCCTGCGGCTCCTTAGAGAGGATGATGTGCGGGTTAATTAAGTGGGTTTGCCATTTATCCAGTTTGGCGAGACGGTCTGCGACGTGCTGGCGGATTGCCGGAGTAATTTCCATTTGTTTACTGGTAATGTTCATTGTCATAAATTTTACCTCTTGTCTTTCCCGTCTTGGTAAACTCAGCATACCTCGCCCAATGTCAAAATGCGTGATTTAAATCACATTTTATTGTCACTTTTTGTCAACAAATCTGTTTTGTGAGACAGGACAGGAACAGGTGAGATTTTACTTGTGGAATGGAAGAAAGAGAGCCATATTTGATGAGTTAACTCGGCGCTAAACCGCTTCAGCTTAACAATTTAACGAATAAAAAAACGGCAGCCACTCGGCTGCCGTTTTGCTTATCTAAGGGCTATCAGGTGTTCTTGCTGTTGGCCGCGATGATTTTCGCAACCTTGTCCGCCTGCGCGTTCATCTGCATCTGACGGTAGGCGTTTTCCATTTTCGGAAGCGCGTCGCGGGTGGCCTGCGTATCCGGATAGTTACGCAGCATGCCGTCTACGCGGTTAACGACCGCAACCCATGCGCCACGATCGGTATAGTAATCCACGACCGACAGCTCGTACTTCGCCAGACGATCTTTCAGGAACACCATACGCTTGTAGGCGTCAGTAGCGTACTGGCTGTTAGGATAGCCACGAACCAGTTTGGAGAAGTCGTTAAAGGCATCGCGCGCGTGTTGTGGATCGCGGTCAGAACGATCGACACCGAAGAAGCCCTGCAGCGCACTGTCATCCAACGCCATATTTGTCAGACCACGCATATAAATGACGTAATCAATGTTAGGATGGGTAGGGTTCAGGCGCACAAAGCGATCGATAGCTGCCTGAGCCAACGGCAGATCGGCGTTTTTGTAGTACGCATAAATCAGATCCAACT
Organism: Klebsiella sp. CN_Kp113; assembly: GCF_040064585.1. Lineage (NCBI taxonomy): Bacteria > Pseudomonadati > Pseudomonadota > Gammaproteobacteria > Enterobacterales > Enterobacteriaceae > Klebsiella > Klebsiella sp. CN_Kp113. Next base: position 110,578 of record NZ_JBEAID010000035.1, read on the forward strand.
GTACCTGTTGGGAATAAGGACCAAAGGGATAACGGTTATCCAACGCTTCCAGTTGCGTTATTGCCTGTTTCCAGTTACCGTCCTGCAGCTTTTGCTGAGCGGTCGCGTAGATCTCATTCGGCGGATTATCGGGCACCTCCTCCTTTGAGCCAGAGCAACCCACCAAAGCCAGGCTCAGTGTGGCTGCTGCCACCAGGTATTTCATGCGCGTCATGACGTTTTGACTTCCTCAAAATGTTTATGCGGGAGAATCTCTGTTCCTGCTCCCGATTAAGACCAGCTACAATAGCACACTATATTAAACGGCAAAGCCGTAAAACCCAACGTTAAAACGAAGAAGCTGTATATGGCACAACGAGTACAACTCAACGCAACGGTGTCCGAAAATCAACTCGGACAACGCTTAGATCAGGCTTTGGCCGAATTGTTCCCGGATTATTCGCGTTCGCGCATAAAAGAATGGATCCTTGACCAGAGAGTGCTGGTAAACGGCAGCGTCAGCGACAAGCCGAAAGAGAAAGTGCTGGGGGGAGAAACGATTGCTATCGATGTTGAAATCGAAGAAGAAGTCCGTTTCCAACCACAGGATATTCCGCTCAATATCGTTTATGAAGATGATGACATCCTCGTAATTAATAAACCGCGCGATTTAGTTGTGCACCCTGGCGCGGGCAACCCTGACGGTACTGTGCTGAATGCGCTGTTGCACTACTATCCGGCCATTGCTGACGTGCCGCGTGCGGGGATCGTGCACCGTCTTGATAAAGACACCACCGGCTTGATGGTGGTCGCGAAGACCATTCCGGCGCAAACCCGCCTGGTGGAATCCCTGCAGCTGCGCGAAATCACCCGCGAGTATGAAGCGGTGGCGATTGGTCACATGACCGCTGGCGGAACGGTGGAAGAACCGATTAGCCGCCACCCGACCAAGCGTACGCATATGGCGGTACATCCTATGGGAAAACCGGCGGTGACGCACTATCGGATCATGGAGCATTTTCGCATTCATACTCGTCTGCGTTTGCGCCTGGAGACCGGCCGTACGCATCAGATTCGCGTACACATGGCGCACATCACTCACCCGCTGGTGGGCGATCAGGTCTATGGCGGGCGCCCGCGTCCGCCTAAAGGCGCATCGGAAGAGTTCATCACCGCTCTGCGTAAGTTCGATCGCCAGGCCCTGCATGCCACCATGCTGCGTTTATACCATCCGATCAGCGGCATTGAGATGGAATGGCATGCGCCAATTCCACAGGATATGGTTGATTTGATTGATGCCATGCGCGCTGATTTTGAAACCCATAAAGACGATATTGACTGGCTATGACTAAACTGATTGTACCGCAATGGCCAATGCCGGAAGGCGTGGCAGCCTGTAGTTCCACGCGCGCTGGTGGGGTGAGTTTGTCGCCATACGATTCACTTAACCTCGGAGCCCATTGCGGAGACAATCTGCAGCACGTAGAAGAGAACCGTCGGCGCATGTTCGCCGCTGGCGGTCTTCCGTCATACCCGGTGTGGCTGGAGCAGGTTCACGGTACGGCAGTGTTAAAGCTCGATGGCGGGCCGTACCCGTCAAAGCGCGCTGATGCTTCATACTGCAATGTGCCGGGTACGGTATGCGCGGTGATGACCGCTGATTGCCTGCCGGTGCTTTTTTGCAACCGCGCGGGAACGGAAGTTGCGGCTGCTCATGCCGGCTGGCGGGGCCTTTGTGAAGGCGTGTTGGAAGAAACCGTGGCCTGTTTTGCCGATAAACCGGAAAACATCATGGCCTGGCTTGGGCCCGCCATTGGGCCGGACGCGTTTGAGGTTGGTCCGGAGGTGCGTGAGGCCTTTATGGCAAAAGATACTCAGGCGGAGCGCGCATTTCGTCCTGCAGGTGAAAAGTATTTTGCTGATATCTATCAGCTTGCGCGTCAGCGGCTGGCGAGCGTTGGCGTTGAGCAGATTTTTGGCGGTGACCGCTGTACCCTCAGCGAAAAAGATGATTTTTTCTCTTATCGTCGCGACAAGACGACGGGTCGTATGGCAAGTTTCATCTGGCTGATATAACCTCCCGAACTAAGACGATCCAGAAGGCAAACTTATTTTTGCATAGTTCAGGTCTTTAACCTTGAATAATTGAGGGATGACCTCATTTAATCTCCAGTAGCAAATTTGACCTGTTATGGGAGGAGTTATGCGTCTGGATCGTCTTACCAATAAATTCCAGCTTGCTCTTGCCGATGCCCAGTCCCTTGCACTCGGGCACGACAACCAATTCATCGAACCTCTTCATCTTATGAGCGCCTTGCTGAATCAGGAAGGGGGATCGATACGTCCTTTATTAACTTCGGCGGGCATCAATGCCGGAGAGTTGCGCACCAATATTGAACAGGCGTTGAGCCGATTGCCGCAGGTGGAAGGTACCGGCGGCGATGTTCAACCGTCCCAGGATTTAGTGCGTATCCTGAACCTTTGCGACAAGCTGGCGCAAAAGAGAAAGGACAACTTTATTTCGTCAGAGCTGTTCGTTCTGGCAGCGCTTGAATCACGCGGCACGCTGACCGACCTTTTAAAATCCGCCGGGGCCACAACCGCCAACGTGAGTCAGGCGATCGAACAAATGCGCGGAGGTGAAAGCGTGAACGATCAGGGAGCCGAAGACCAACGTCAGGCCTTGAAAAAATTTACCGTCGATCTGACTGAACGTGCCGAGCAGGGCAAGCTTGACCCGGTGATTGGCCGCGATGAAGAAATTCGTCGTACGATTCAGGTTCTGCAGCGCCGTACCAAAAACAACCCGGTGCTGATTGGTGAACCCGGTGTAGGTAAAACGGCCATTGTTGAAGGACTGGCGCAGCGGATCGTCAACGGTGAAGTGCCGGAAGGTCTGAAGGGGCGCCGGGTGCTGGCGCTCGATATGGGCGCGCTGGTGGCGGGTGCCAAATACCGCGGTGAGTTTGAAGAGCGCTTAAAAGGCGTTCTGAATGACCTCGCCAAGCAGGAAGGCAACGTCATCCTGTTTATCGATGAGCTGCACACCATGGTGGGTGCGGGTAAAGCGGACGGCGCAATGGACGCCGGTAACATGCTGAAACCGGCGCTGGCGCGCGGTGAGCTGCACTGCGTGGGCGCTACGACGCTGGATGAATATCGCCAGTACATTGAGAAAGACGCCGCGCTGGAACGTCGTTTCCAGAAAGTATTCGTGGCGGAGCCGACCGTTGAAGATACCATTGCGATTTTGCGTGGTCTGAAAGAACGTTATGAACTGCACCACCACGTGCAGATCACCGACCCGGCGATCGTTGCGGCAGCCACGCTGTCTCATCGCTATATCGCCGACCGACAGCTGCCGGATAAAGCTATCGACCTGATCGATGAAGCCGCATCCAGCATTCGGATGCAGATTGACTCAAAACCGGAAGAGCTGGACAGACTCGACCGTCGCATCATTCAGCTCAAGCTGGAACAGCAGGCGCTGAAGAAAGAGTCTGATGAAGCCAGCATTAAGCGGCTGGATATGCTGAATGAGGAGCTGGCCGATAAAGAACGTCAATATTCAGTCTTAGAAGAAGAGTGGAAGGCTGAAAAAGCATCGCTCTCCGGAACCCAGACGATTAAGGCTGAGCTGGAACAGGCGAAAATCGCGATTGAGCAGGCGCGTCGCGTCGGCGATCTGGCGCGGATGTCCGAGCTGCAGTACGGCAAAATCCCGGAGCTGGAAAAACAGCTGGCGGCGGCAACGCAATCCGAAGGCAAGACGATGCGTCTGTTGCGTAATAAAGTCACGGATGCGGAAATCGCGGAAGTGTTGGCTCGCTGGACGGGTATCCCGGTGGCCAGAATGCTGGAAGGCGAGCGTGAGAAGCTGCTGCGTATGGAGCAGGAGCTGCATAGTCGCGTCATTGGTCAGAATGAAGCGGTTGAAGCGGTATCGAATGCAATCCGCCGTAGCCGTGCCGGATTATCCGATCCTAATCGTCCAATCGGCTCGTTCCTGTTCCTGGGCCCTACCGGTGTAGGTAAAACAGAACTCTGTAAAGCGCTGGCCAACTTTATGTTTGATAGCGACGATGCGATGGTACGTATCGACATGTCAGAGTTTATGGAGAAACACTCCGTTTCACGTCTGGTTGGGGCGCCTCCGGGATACGTCGGTTATGAAGAAGGCGGCTATCTCACTGAAGCGGTCCGCCGTCGTCCTTATTCCGTCATCCTGCTGGATGAAGTGGAAAAAGCGCATCCGGATGTCTTTAACATTCTGCTGCAGGTACTGGACGATGGACGTTTGACTGACGGGCAGGGGAGAACGGTCGACTTCCGCAATACGGTCGTCATCATGACCTCTAACCTCGGTTCGGATCTCATTCAGGAACGTTTTGGGGCTCTGGACTATAGCCACATGAAAGAGCTGGTTCTGGGCGTGGTTAGCCAAAGCTTCCGGCCGGAGTTTATCAACCGTATTGATGAAGTGGTGGTATTCCACCCGTTAGGTGAAAAACACATTGCTTCTATTGCGCAGATTCAGCTGCAGCGGTTGTATAAACGACTTGAGGAACGCGGCTATGAAGTTCACCTCTCTGATGAGGCACTGAAGCTGCTGAGCGAAAACGGTTACGATCCGGTTTATGGCGCACGTCCTCTGAAACGTGCTATCCAGCAGCAGATCGAAAACCCGCTGGCGCAGCAGATTCTCTCTGGAGAGCTGATACCGGGTAAAGAAGTGCAGCTGGTTGTGAAAAACGACCGGATAGTGGCAGTGCAGTAAATCACAAAACAGCAAAAACGGGCCCGCTGGGCTCGTTTTTGTTTAAAAACCAGGCGATAATGTATTCTCAGCTGCAGCTTTGGTTGAAAAATAAGCGGGTGGAGTTTTTTTTTGAAATTCCTCTTGCCACTTCAGAATTACTCCCTATAATGCGCCTCCACTGACACGGAACAACGGCTTACAGCCCGCCGGGT
>NZ_JBEAID010000036.1:0-63959 GCF_040064585.1 Klebsiella sp. CN_Kp113
CGGATTCTTACACAGCCACTGGATCGATCAACCGATCCTTAACTGATCGGCATTAGACCATCCGGTCGCCTTTTTTCATGCAGCGGGCAGATTATGCTTGCTGCTGGGACGACTGAATCGCGGTCAGGGCGATGGTATAGACGATATCGTCAACCAGCGCGCCACGGGACAGGTCGTTCACCGGCTTACGCATCCCCTGCAGCATCGGCCCGATGGAGATCAGGTCGGCAGAACGCTGTACGGCTTTGTAAGTGGTGTTACCGGTGTTCAGATCCGGGAAGATGAACACGGTCGCGCGGCCGGCAACCGGGGAGTTCGGCGCTTTGGATTTCGCAACGTCAGCCATGACCGCCGCATCGTACTGCAGCGGGCCGTCGATCATCAGGTCAGGACGTTTTTCCTGCGCCAGACGCGTGGCTTCGCGTACTTTCTCTACATCGCTGCCGGCGCCAGAGGTGCCGGTGGAGTAGGAGAGCATGGCCACGCGCGGTTCGATGCCGAAGGCAATTGCGGAGTCTGCGGACTGGATGGCGATTTCAGCCAGCTGTTCAGCGGTCGGATCCGGGTTGATCGCGCAGTCGCCGTAAACGTAAACCTGTTCCGGCAGCAGCATGAAGAATACGGAGGAGACTAGAGAGCTGCCCGGAGCCGTTTTGATCAGCTGCAGCGGCGGACGGATGGTGTTGGCGGTGGTGTGAACCGCGCCGGATACCAGACCGTCAACTTCGTCCTGCTCGAGCATCAGGGTGCCGAGAACCACGTTGTCTTCCAGCTGCTCGCGGGCAACCGCTTCGGTCATCCCCTTGCTCTTACGCAGCTCGACCAGGCGAGCAACGTAGCTTTCGCGAACCACTTCCGGGTCAACGATTTCAATACCGGCGCCCAGCTCTACGCCCTGAGAGGCGGCCACGCGGGTGATTTCATCCGGGTTACCCAGCAGTACGCAGGTGGCGATACCGCGCTCGGCGCAGATAGCCGCGGCTTTAACGGTACGCGGCTCGTTGCCTTCCGGCAGCACGACGCGCTTGCCTGCTTTACGCGCCAGCTCGGTAAGCTGATAGCGGAAGGCTGGCGGAGAGAGGCGACGGCTGCGCTCGGAAGTTGCGGTCAGCGATTCAATCCAGTCGGCGTTGATATAGTTAGCCACGTATTCCTGAACTTTCTCGATGCGCTCGTGATCGTCAACCGGAACTTCCAGGTTGAAGCTCTGCAGGCTCAGAGAGGTTTGCCAGGTGTTGGTGTTAACCATGAATACCGGCAGGCCGGTTGCAAACGCGCGTTCGCACAGTTTGCTGATGCGGGCGTCCATTTCGTAGCCGCCGGTCAGCAGGATAGCGCCGATTTCCACGCCGTTCATCGCGGCCAGGCAGGCGGCGACCAGAACGTCAGGACGGTCTGCGGAAGTGACCAGCAGGGAACCTGCGCGGAAGTGTTCCAGCATGTGCGGAATGCTACGCGCACAGAAGGTGACGGACTTCACGCGACGGGTATTGATGTCGCCTTCGTTGATGATGGTGGCGTTCAGGTGATGCGCCATATCAATCGCGCGGGTGGCGATCAGATCGAAGCTCCACGGCACCGCGCCCAGAACCGGTAATGGGCTACCGCTCTGCAGCTGAGCCGGATCGATCTTCACGACTTTTGCTTTGGAAGAGTCGTCGAAGATTTCCGACAGGTCAGGGCGAGTACGGCCCTGTTCGTCAACCGGCGCATTCAGCTTGTTGACGATCACGCCGGTGACGCTGGTGTTTTTCGCGCCGCCGAAGCTGCTGCGAGTCAGCTCAATGCGCTCTTTCAGCTGTTCAGGAGTATCGGTACCCTGGGACATCACAAAAACGATTTCAGCGTTCAGCGTTTTCGCGATTTCGTAGTTCAGAGACTGGGCAAACTGATGTTTGCGGGTCGGGACCAGACCTTCAACCAGCACCACTTCCGCATCCTGAGCGTTGGCGTGGTAGTTGGCGATGATCTCTTCCATCAGCACGTCTTTCTGGTTGCTGGAGAGCAGCGACTCAACGTGGCTCATCTTCAGCGGTTCTGCGGCCGGAAGGTCGGAGTTCGCGCGAATAATAGTGGTAGTCTGGTCTGGCGCATCGCCACCGGCACGCGGTTGAGCGATAGGTTTAAAGACGCTCAGACGAACGCCTTTACGTTCCATAGCACGGATAACACCGAGGCTGACGCTGGTCAGGCCTACGCTGGTTCCGGTAGGGATCAGCATGATTGTACGGGACACGATATATCCTCTTTCGTTACCGCCAGTATCAGGCGGGATACAAAACTGCACCACCAGCTTCCCGTCATACTTCAAGTTGCATGTGCGTTGGCTTTACTCGCTCACCCCAGTTACGTACTACTCGTACGCTCCTGGGGATTCTCTGCGTCGCCGCCTTCCTGCAACTCGAATTATTTAGGGTTATGGCTGGCGGTGTGGAATCAGGCGGTCAGACGGTTGGCGTCTTGCGCGATGACCAGCTCTTCGTTGGTCGGAATGACGATAGCCGGGCGAGTGCCTTCTTTGTTGATGAAGCCAGACTTGCCGAAACGGGCTGCCAGGTTGCGCTCGTGATCAACTTCAAAGCCCAGTACGCCCAGTTTGCCCAGAGACAGTTCGCGAACCATCGCGGCGTTCTCACCGATACCACCGGTGAATACGACGGCGTCCAGACGACCGTCCATCAGCGCGGTGTAGGAGCCGATATATTTCGCCAGGCGGTGGCAGTAAACGTCCATGGCACGTTTAGCGTCAGCTTTTTCCTGGTAGTTGTCTTCAACGTAGCGGCAGTCGCTGGTCACTTCGGTCAGACCGAGCAGACCGGACTCTTTGGTCAGCATTTTGTTGATGGCATCTACGCTCATGCCCAGGGCATCGTGCAGATGGAAAATGATTGCCGGGTCGATATCGCCAGAACGCGTACCCATAACCAGACCTTCCAGCGGAGTCAGCCCCATGGAAGTGTCAACGCATTTACCGTTGCGGATAGCGGAAACGGAACCACCGTTGCCCAGATGGCAGGTGATGATGTTCAGTTCTTCAACCGGTTTGTTCAGAACTTTCGCGGCTTCCTGAGTCACATAGAAGTGGCTGGTGCCGTGCGCGCCGTAGCGACGTACGCCGTGTTCTTTGTACAGGCTGTACGGCAGGGCATAGAGGTAAGATTCTTCCGGCATGGTCTGATGGAACGCGGTGTCGAACACGGCAACGTTCTTGTCTTTCAGATTAGGGAAAGATTTCAGCGCCTCAGCGATACCGATCAGGTGCGCCGGGTTGTGCAGCGGAGCGAAAGAGGCGGAGTCTTTGATTCCCTGAATCACGGAGTCATCGATAACGACGGAGCTGGTGTATTTTTCACCACCGTGAACGATGCGGTGGCCGATTGCGGTCAGCTGAGCAGACAGTTCTGGTTTTTGTGCCAGAATAGTGTTAACGATAAAGTTCAGCGCTTCACTGTGAGCAGCGCCAGCGCCTAATTCGGCTTCTTGCTTGCTGCCGTCCATTTTCCATTTGATACGGGCTTCAGGAAGATGGAAACATTCTGCTAAACCAGACAGGTATTCGTCGCCGTTGACGGCATCAAGGATAGCGAATTTCAGAGAGGAGCTACCGCAGTTCAGAACCAGTACTAACTTACTCGACATGGAAGTACCTTTTATGATACGTGGCTAAAAAAACGTCAGTGTGTCACAAAGCGTAGCGCAGGATGACATCGACATTTATGATTAACATCATGCCTTGTACTGTTTTCGGGCACGATGAGAGAAGTACATTTGATTTTATGTCATTTTGCATAATTTTCAGCCGGTGGCAGAATATGCGATAATTTGACTAACCTGGTAAAAGGGTCTAACCGCCCCTCAGGTGCGCACAGAATACCTGATTGAGGCCGCCATTGCCAAAATCTTTTGAACGTTGTCATGCACAGTTGGTGTTTTGCACAAATTTTTTAAGTTTTATATGTAAAGTTGAGGTAAGCCATGTCCGGTCCCGAGAATCGCCCTGTGAGTTTTTTTGGCTTGTTTCGCCACGGGCAGCACTATGCAAAGACCTGGCCCCTGGATAAGCGCCTTGCCCCGGTGTTTATTGAAAACCGTATTATTCGCGCCACGCGCTATGCGATTCGCATCATGCCGCCGGTGGCGATTTTCACGCTGTGCTGGCAAATCGCCCTCGGCGGCCAGCTGGGCCCTGCCGTGGCTACCGCGCTGTTCGCGCTGAGTCTGCCGATGCAAGGCTTATGGTGGCTGGGTAAGCGTTCGGTAACGCCGCTGCCGCCGTCGATACTGAACTGGTTTTATGAAGTACGGGGTAAACTGCAGGAGGCGGGACAGGCGCTGACGCCGGTTGACGGCAAGCCGGATTATCAGGCTTTAGCTGACACGCTTAAGCGCGCCTTCAAACAACTGGATAAAACTTTCCTTGATGATTTGTAATTGCATCGGGAAAACGCATATAAAAGAAGGCGCATGAATTATGCGCCTTCTTTTTTCACGTCGTAAAAGTGCCACAGGAGTCAAAAATGGAAATGACCAATGCGCAGCGTCTGATTCTGTCGAATCAATACAAAATGATGACGATGCTCGATCCGGACAACGCTGAACGTTACCGCCGCCTGCAGACCATCATTGAGCGTGGATACGGGCTGCAGATGCGCGAGCTGGACCGCGAGTTTGGCCAGCTTACCGAGGAAACGTGTCGTACCATCATTGATATCATGGAGATGTATCACGCGCTGCATGTCTCCTGGACGAACCTGAAGGATGCCAGCGGAATTGACGAGCGTCGGGTCACCTTCCTCGGCTTCGACGTGGCGACCGAAGCCCGCTATCTCGGCTATGTTCGCTTTATGGTTAACGTTGAAGGGCGCTACAGCCACTTTGACGCCGGCACTCACGGTTTTAACTCCCAGACCCCGATGTGGGAAAAATACCAGCGCATGCTGAGCACCTGGCACTCCTGCCCGCGTCAGTACCATTTAAGCAGTAACGAAATTAACCAAATTATCAACGCCTGATGGAGGTTCCCGTGCAGTGTAAAGGTTTCCTGTTTGATCTTGACGGGACATTGGTCGATTCGTTGCCGGTAGTGGAGCGTTCGTGGTGCAAATGGGCGGATCGGTTCAGTATCCCTCATGATGAAGTGCTGAACTTCATTCATGGCAAACAGGCGATAACCTCGTTGCGTCATTTTCTCCCCGGCCGCAGCGAAGAGGAGATTCAGGCAGAGTTCACCCTGCTGGAAACGGTAGAAGCAACGGATACGGATGGCGTAACGGCGCTGCCGGGCGCGGTGGCGTTGCTCAGGACGCTCGATCGCGCGGGGATTCCGTGGGCGATCGTGACGTCGGGGTCGATACCCGTCGCCCACGCTCGTCATCGTGCCGCGGGGCTGCCTGAGGCGAAGGTTTTTGTTACCGCCGAGCGCGTAAAGCACGGGAAACCCGCACCGGACGCCTACCTGCTGGGGGCTGAACTGTTGGGGCTGGCGCCGGGGGATTGCGCCGTCGTGGAGGATGCGCCTGCCGGTCTGCTCGCCGGGCTGAATGCCGGCTGTCGCACCATCGCGGTCAATGTGCCCGCCGATGCGCCGCGTCTTGATGAAGCGGATTTAGTATTAACGACGCTGGAGAGCCTGCAGGTTGAACGCCTGCCTGACGGCAACGTGAATATTATCCTTAAAGATTAATCTCATGATTTAGCCCCGCGCCGGCGGGGCTTTTTTATGCCAGACTTCCAACTCCATCTTCTGACAAGGATAAGTTGTGAACGGTGAATTGATTTGGGTGTTATCTCTTCTTGCCGTAGCCGTCGTGCTCTTTGCCACCGGAAAAGTGCGCATGGACGCTATCGCATTGCTGGTGATTGTCGCTTTCGTCCTCAGCGACACTTTAACGCTCAGCGAGGCCTTCTCCGGCTTTAGCGATCCTAACGTTATTCTTATTGCCGCGCTTTTTATTATTGGCGATGGGCTGGTGCGCACCGGGGTCGCCACCAAAATGGGCTCCTGGCTGGTGAAGGTTGCCGGGAACAGCGAAACCAAAATGCTGGTCTATTTGATGTTAACCGTTGCCGGATTAGGGGCGTTTATGAGCTCGACCGGCGTGGTGGCCATTTTTATCCCCGTGGTGCTCAGCGTGTCGATGCGCATGAACACCTCCCCTTCGCGGTTGATGATGCCGCTCAGTTTTGCCGGACTTATCAGCGGGATGATGACCCTGGTGGCCACACCGCCCAACCTGGTCGTTAACAGCGAACTTTTACGCGAAGGGCTGCAAGGATTCAGCTTTTTTAGCGTTACGCCGATAGGTCTGGTGGTGCTGGTTCTGGGCGTTTTCTATATGCTGGTGATGCGCTTTATGCTCAAAGGGGAAGAGGGCGAGCAAGCGCGAGATGGCCGAAAAAGAAGCACCTTCCGCGATCTCATTAAAGATTATCATCTCACGGGGCGCGCGCGCCGCCTGGCCATACGCCCCGGCTCGCCGATGATTGGCCAGCGCCTGGACGACCTGAAGCTACGCGAGCGCTACGGGGCGAACGTTATCGGCGTTGAGCGCTGGCGGCGCTTTCGACGGGTTATCGTTAACGTTAACGGCGTATCGGAATTCCGCGCCCGCGACGTCCTGCTGATCGATATGTCGGCCTCAGACGTGGATTTACGCCAGTTCTGCGGCGAGCAGATGCTCGAACCGATGGTGCTGCGCGGCGAATATTTTTCCGATCAGGCGCTGGACGTGGGGATGGCGGAAGTCTCTCTGATCCCGGATTCAGAACTGATTGGCAAGTCGGTGCGCGAAATCGCCTTTCGTACCCGTTTCGATTTGAACATCGTGGGGCTGAAACGCGATGGCAAAGCCCTTGACGGCGCGGTGACCGATGAAGCCTTGCAGCTTGGCGATATCATGCTGGTGGTGGGCAACTGGCGGCAGATAGCGCTGCTGGCTAAGCGGGGCCGTGACTTTGTGGTGCTGAATATGCCCATCGAGGTCAACGACGCCTCGCCGGCGCATAGCCAGGCGCCGCACGCGATTTTCTGTCTGGTGCTGATGGTCGCGCTGATGCTGACTGACGAAATTCCTAACCCTATAGCGGCCATCATTGCCTGCCTGCTGATGGGGAAATTCCGCTGTATTAACGCCGAGAGCGCCTATAAAGCTATCCACTGGCCGAGCATTATCTTGATTGTCGGAATGATGCCTTTTGCTCTGGCGCTGCAGAAAACCGGCGGCGTGGATCTGGTGGTTCAGGGACTCATGGATGTGGCGGGGAGCAAAGGACCGTACCTGATGCTTGGCTGCCTGTTCGTAATGTGCGCGGCTATCGGCCTGTTTATTTCCAATACCGCCACCGCGGTGCTGATGGCGCCCATTGCGCTGGCCGCGGCAAAGTCGATGGGCGTTTCGCCTTATCCCTTTGCGATGGTGGTCGCCATGGCGGCCTCGGCGGCGTTTATGACCCCGGTATCGTCGCCGGTGAACACCCTGGTGCTGGGGCCGGGGAAATATTCATTCAGCGATTTTGTCAAAATCGGCGTGCCGTTCACCCTCCTGGTGATGGTGGTGTGCGTCCTGCTGATCCCGGTGCTGTTTCCGTTCTGATTCAGCGGCATCCTTCCCCGGTCAGGCTGACGCTGGCCGGGGAAGTGTGGGGTTATAAAGGCGAATCCTGGCTGATTTCATCGAGGGAAAGATGGAAGCTCGGGACGAACACCTGCATAAAGTAGTCCATCTCTGCGCTGCGGCGCGATTCCAGCGTTTTCTCAAGGCGGCCTTTGGCCAGCAGAAATTCATTGTTCCCCGCCGATAGCTCTTCCAGACACTTCAGGTAGGCGCAAAGCGCATCCGCCTGCTTGACAAGGGATTTTTCCTCTTCGCTGTAGTGATGTTCATCGATCAGCGGTTCAAAAATGTCGCGCAGTTCATCAGGAACCATATCGACCAGCTTCTGCTGGGCGATTTTTTCGATGGCTTTGTACTCTTGCGCGATCTGCGAATTGAAATATTTTACCGGCGTCGGCAGGTCGCCGGTCAGGACTTCCGAGGCATCGTGATACATCGCCAGCAGCGCGATGCGTTCGGCGTTAACCCGGCCGCCGAATTTACGATTTTTGATCGCCGCCAGCGCATGGGCCACCATCGCGACCTGTAAGCTGTGTTCGGAGACGTTTTCGGTGCGCACATTACGCATCAGCGGCCAGCGGTTGATCAGTTTCAGGCGGGAGAGGTGGGCAAAGAAATGACTCTGACTCATAGGAACCCTTAATCAGTTACGACGTCGGGTGCCATTGTGCGCAGGGATTGCCGCCGGATGCAAATCCCGGCGGCTGGACAGATAAAATCAGAGCTGGTGGTAGCCGGAAAGGAAACGCCCGAAACGGGTAATTGCCATTTCAAGATCGTCTTCGCGCGGAAGGGTCACAATACGCACGTGGTCCGGCCACGGCCAGTTAAAGGCGGTACCCTGAACCAGCAGGACTTTCTCCTGCAGCAGAAAATCGAGCACCATCTTCTGGTCATCGTGAATATTAAAGCGTTTAGCGTCGATTTTCGGGAACATATACAGCGCGCCTTTCGGCTTAGTGCACGAGACGCCCGGAATGTCGTTAATCAGCTCCCAGGCGCGATTACGCTGTTCATACAAGCGTCCGCCGGGAACAATAAATTCGCTGATGCTCTGATAGCCGCCGAGAGCGGTTTGGATCGCATGCTGGGCCGGGACGTTGGCGCATAGGCGCATAGAGGCCAGCATCTCCAGGCCTTCGATATAGCCTTTTGCGTGTTTCTTCGGCCCGTTCAGCACCATCCAGCCCTGGCGGAAGCCGGCAACGCGGTAGGTTTTTGACAGGCCGTTAAAGGTAACGGTGAGTAGATCCGGGGCCAGCGGCGCAATTGAGTGGTGCTGCGCTTCATCGTAGAGGATCTTATCGTAGATCTCATCGGCGAAAATAATCAGGTTATGCTGGCGGGCGATCTCGACGATCTCCATCAGCAGCTCTTTTGAGTACACCGCGCCGGTTGGGTTATTCGGGTTGATAATCACGATGCCGCGGGTACGCGGGGTGATTTTCGCGCGGATATCGTCGAGGTCCGGGAACCAGTCGGAAGACTCATCGCAAAGATAGTGCACCGCTTTACCGCTGGAAAGCGCGACCGCGGCGGTCCACAGCGGATAATCCGGCGCCGGGACCAGCATTTCATCGCCGCTGTTCAGCAGCGCCTGCATGGCCTGGACGATAAGCTCCGAAACGCCGTTACCGATATAGATATCTTCGACCGTCACATCACGCATACCGCGGGCCTGGTAATGCTGCATGATGGCCTTACGGGCGGAATAGAGGCCCTTTGAATCGCTGTAGCCCTGCGAGGTAGGGAGGTTGCGGATAACGTCAACGAGGATCTCGTCAGGCGCGTCAAAGCCAAACGGCGCTGGGTTGCCGATGTTCAGCTTCAGGACTTTATTGCCTTCTTCTTCAAGGCGTTTCGCCTCTTTCAGAACCGGGCCGCGGATGTCGTAACAGACGTTATCTAACTTGCTGGATTTTTCGATGGGGGACATGAACCTTGACCTTTTAGCTGTTATCGCCACTCCCTGCCGTGGAAGTCAGCACGGAATAATGTACTCCGCCTCCCCGCTGTTTTGAAGGGTTAACAGGAGAAGATTTTGCTATTCATCGCTTTTTGGTTTAATCAATTTGTCTGGTGAGCTGCGCTTTTGTTTATACATTACACCTTTAATACTTTTATTGATGGTCTTATATTGTGCCTGGTGGTGTTTTGGCGAACGTTTATCTGGTTTGTTGATTTAAAGAGGACCGGCGCTTGTTTTTTGCGCGTAAAACGAATCATCGTCTGGTGAACGTTTAATTCACAATACGCTGAAGGTTGTAACAACTTTGCTAGATATTTTTAATGAAAGTATTTAATAGCTAAATGAGTTTTATTTTATGCAAGGAATATTCTTAGATCTGTTAATTTAATTAAAGTGCTGACCAGCATTTAAAGTGGCCTGAGATAATACTGATTAACGCTTATAAATATTGTGGTTTTCGGTTAGAATATCGCCGTTAATACCGACATATGGCTATGCCAGGTAGCTTATTTCTTTATTAATACATTGTTATTGCAGGTTTTTGTTCTGCCTGAGCCCGATGGCAAGGTTTGTCGCCGGTGAGGATGCAGACAATGGTCATTGACGGCTATTTTTTGCGTCACATCACAAAAACAAATGCGTCGTAATTAAAAGTGCTTAGGCGTACGAGCAAAATATTACTCTGAAATTCCGCGCATTTGCTGCGGATGAGTGCTTTCTAATGCAATAACGTTCGTCCAGTTGTTCATCCGTCCGTCTCTGGCGGGTAACGCGAAGCTTAAGGATTAGCCGGAAGCCTGGAGCACAGCATCAACAAGGCAGGTCAGCATTAGCCGCCTGAATGTGAAGCAAATATGATAAATGAAAATCGTTCGATACTAAATTTAGACCTCGATCTCTTGAGAACCTTTGTTGCCGTCGCCGATCTCAGTACCTTTGCCGCTGCCGCCGTCGCGGTGCGCCGGACCCAGTCAGCGGTTAGCCAGCAGATGCAGCGGCTGGAGCAGCTGGTTGGCAAAGAGCTGTTTGCTCGCCACGGGCGCAATAAGCTTCTGACCGAGCAGGGCATTCAGCTGCTGGGCTATGCGCGGAAAATTCTGCGCTTTAACGATGAAGCCTGTATGTCGCTCATGTTTGGCAGCCTGCAGGGAACGCTGACCGTGGGAGCCTCTGATGAGACGGCGGATACCATTTTACCGTGCCTGTTAAACCGGATTGGTAGTTTTTATCCCAGGCTGACGCTGGAAATCAAAGTCCTCAAACACCTTGATATCGTCGATATGCTGAAGAGCGGGGCAATCGATCTTGCGCTGACGACCCGACAAACCAAGGGTTCTGACATGCTGACGCTGCGCACGTCGCCAACGCTGTGGTACTGCGCAGCGGATTATGTCCTCCCTCAGGGCGAGTCTGTCCCGCTTGTTTTGCTGGATGCCCCGGATCCGTTTCGGGAAGAGATCGTTGAGGTACTCAACGCCGCCGGCGTTGCGTGGCATCTTTCCCATGCTGCAAGCTCAATGGCGGGGGTGAAGGCGGCGGTGAAAGCCGGGCTTGGCGTGACCGCGCAGCCAGTAGAGATGATGAGCCCCGAATTTCGCGTACCGGGCCGGAGTGACGGTTTACCCGTGCTGCCGGATACCCGCTACATGCTGAACTGCAATCCGCAAAAGGCAAGCGAGCTGACGCAGGCCATTTTTCAGTCGCTGAGCGCAGAGTACCAGCCGTGGTCAACGCAACGCGTTTATACTCCCGAAGGGGGAGATAATTCCCTTATTTCCTGAGCGGGAAAAGCTAACAAACATCACAAAAACTGGTAACAAAATGTAAGTGTAAAAACGAACCCCAGACGTGTGAAATTGCCGCTGCGGTTCGTTTTTTTCAAATTTTATTGATTAATAGAAACTTTTGTTGATTTCTTTTGAGCTAAATCAGTAAGTTAGATCCGCTCCTCCTCTCATTTCTCGACTTTTCTCTGCACTTTCAATACTTCCTGCTAATGTTAAAAAACCATCTGGTTTGTTGCTGTTTTCTTGGTTGAATTAACAAAAGCGTGTCGCAGATCAAGAAAATACCCCTCCTTAGGGGGAGGAATCGTGTCTGAATCCTGTCAAAATAGGCGGGCCATTTTGATTTACGGCGGAAACGGACACGATTCAACAACACTAAAGCCGAACAGTATGCAAGGTTATTCCGCATGAAAGGGCATTTAATGTTAATGAAAAAAATCCAATGTAAATTAATGTTGTGAAAACTTTTGTTAAAGTTGACAAAAGGTTAATGAAAGGAGTAAAAAGCCACCGCAACTGGCCTTCCACATCACCCAGGGACGCTTTTTTGCACGGCTATTTTTTTATTCCTCCCCGTGAAACGCTGTGGCGTTCATCTGCCAGTAAGAGCAGAGGGTTTTAGCGCTACACTTTTTTGGTTAAGCAATGCGTATGTCAACATCCACTGAAGTCATCGCTCATCATTGGGCATTCGCTATATTTCTCATCATCGCTATCGGCCTGTGCTGCCTGATGCTCGTCGGCGGCTGGTACCTTGGCGGACGCGCGCGCGCGCGAAGCAAGAACACGCCGTTTGAATCCGGGATCGACTCCGTCGGTTCGGCTCGCTTACGTCTTTCTGCGAAGTTTTATCTGGTTGCCATGTTCTTCGTTATCTTCGACGTGGAAGCCCTGTATCTCTACGCATGGTCGACTTCTATCCGTGAAAGCGGCTGGGTCGGCTTTGTGGAAGCCGCAATTTTCATTTTAGTGCTACTGGCTGGTCTGGTTTACCTCGTTCGTATCGGCGCACTGGACTGGACGCCTGCGCGCTCCCGTCGCACGCTGGTTAACCCGGAAACAGACAGTCCCACTAACCGTCATACGCAGTAAAAGCGAGGCAATAAGATGGATTATACGCTCACCCGCATCGATCCTAACGGTGAGAACGACCGTTACCCCCTGCAAAAACAGGAGATCGTAACCGACCCCCTGGAGCAAGAAGTCAATAAAAGCGTGTATATGGGGAAACTCGAACACGCCTTGCATGACATGGTGAACTGGGGCCGTAAGAACTCAATCTGGCCTTACAACTTCGGCCTTTCTTGCTGCTACGTGGAAATGGTGACGTCATTCACCGCGGTGCATGACGTTGCGCGCTTTGGTGCAGAAGTATTACGTGCCTCCCCGCGTCAGGCTGACCTGATGGTGGTTGCCGGCACCTGCTTTACCAAAATGGCGCCGGTCATTCAGCGTCTTTATGACCAGATGCTGGAGCCGAAGTGGGTTATCTCGATGGGCGCATGCGCCAACTCCGGCGGAATGTACGATATTTACTCTGTCGTCCAGGGCGTGGATAAGTTTATTCCGGTCGATGTTTACATCCCGGGCTGCCCGCCGCGTCCGGAAGCTTATATGCAGGCGCTGATGCTGCTGCAGGAATCCATTGGTAAAGAACGCCGTCCGCTCTCGTGGGTGGTTGGCGATCAGGGCGTGTACCGCGCCAATATGCAGTCGGAACGCGAGCGTAAACGCGGCGAACGTATTGCAGTGACCAATCTGCGGACTCCGGACGAGATTTAACTTGCGCCTGCGGGCGGGATAAAAACTTCGCAAATCAATCTACTACAGCGCGAAGCCTCGCCGGCAGTCACCACGGACCTTTTGCAATGGTGAACAATATGACCGATTTAACCGCGCATGACGCCGCACCAGCCTGGCAAACCCGCGATCACCTTGATGACCCGGTGATCGGCGAACTGCGCAACCGTTTTGGGCCGGATGCCTTTACCGTTCAGCCAACCCGCACCGGCGTTCCGGTGGTTTGGGTGAAGCGTGAACAGCTGCTTGAGGTGGGTGATTTCCTGAGGAAATTGCCGAAGCCTTACGTGATGCTGTTTGACCTGCACGGCATGGATGAACGTCTGCGCACGCACCGCGACGGTTTACCCGCCGCGGATTTTTCCGTTTTCTATCATCTGATTTCAATAGACCGCAACCGCGACATCATGCTCAAGGTTGCCTTGTCTGAAAACGATCTGCATCTGCCGACCTTCACCAAACTGTTCCCTAACGCCAACTGGTATGAGCGTGAAACCTGGGAGATGTTTGGCGTGACCTTCGATGGTCACCCGAATCTGCGCCGCATCATGATGCCGCCGACCTGGGAAGGTCACCCGCTGCGTAAAGACTACCCGGCGCGCGCCACCGAATTTGACCCGTTTGAGCTGACCAAAGCCAAACAGGATCTGGAAATGGAAGCGCTGACCTTCAAACCGGAGGAGTGGGGCATGAAGCGCGGGACCGAAAACGAGGACTTCATGTTCCTTAACCTCGGCCCGAACCACCCCTCCGCTCACGGTGCGTTCCGTATTATTCTGCAGCTTGATGGCGAAGAGATCATCGACTGCGTGCCAGATATCGGCTACCACCACCGCGGCGCCGAGAAAATGGGCGAGCGCCAGTCCTGGCACAGCTACATTCCGTATACCGACCGTATTGAATATCTCGGCGGCTGCGTTAACGAAATGCCTTACGTGCTGGCGGTTGAGAAACTGGCGGGGATAACCGTGCCGGATCGCGTCAACGTGATCCGCGTGATGCTCTCCGAGCTGTTCCGTATCAACAGCCATCTGCTGTACATCTCCACCTTTATTCAGGACGTCGGGGCGATGACGCCGGTGTTCTTTGCCTTTACCGACCGTCAAAAGATCTACGATCTGGTGGAAGCGATCACCGGTTTCCGTATGCACCCGGCCTGGTTCCGCATCGGCGGCGTCGCGCACGACCTGCCCCGCGGCTGGGATCGCCTGCTGCGCGAATTCCTCGAGTGGATGCCGAAGCGTCTGGATTCCTATGAGAAAGCCGCGCTGCGCAACACCATCCTCATCGGTCGTTCGAAAGGGGTTGCCGCCTACAACGCGAAAGAAGCGCTGGAGTGGGGCACCACCGGCGCGGGCCTGCGCGCGACCGGCATCGGCTTCGACGTACGTAAATGGCGTCCCTATTCTGGCTATGAAAACTTCGACTTTGAGATCCCGACCGGCGGTGGCGTCTCCGACTGCTACACCCGCGTGATGCTGAAAGTGGAAGAGCTGCGCCAGAGCCTGCGAATTCTTCAGCAGTGCCTCGATAACATGCCGGAAGGCCCGTTCAAGGCGGATCATCCGCTGACGACGCCGCCGCCAAAAGAGCGCACGCTGCAGCATATCGAAACCCTGATTACGCACTTCCTGCAGGTTTCCTGGGGCCCGGTCATGCCGGCGCAAGAATCCTTCCAGATGATTGAAGCGACCAAGGGTATTAACAGTTACTACCTGACCAGCGACGGCAGCACCATGAGCTACCGCACCCGCGTGCGCACGCCAAGCTTCGCGCACCTGCAGCAGATCCCGGCCGCTATTCGCGGCAGTCTGGTCTCCGACCTGATTGTCTATCTGGGTAGTATCGATTTTGTTATGTCAGACGTGGACCGCTAATTATGCACGAGAATCAACAACCACAAACCGAGGCTTTTGAGCTGAGTGCGGCAGAGCGTGAGGCGATTGAGCACGAGAAGCACCACTACGAAGACCCGCGTGCGGCGTCCATTGAAGCGCTGAAGATCGTTCAGAAGCAGCGCGGCTGGGTGCCGGACGGCGCAATCTACGCTATCGCCGATGTGCTGGGGATCCCGGCCAGCGACGTAGAAGGCGTTGCGACCTTCTACAGCCAGATTTTCCGCCAGCCGGTGGGCCGTCACGTGATTCGCTACTGCGACAGCGTGGTGTGCCACATCACCGGGTTCCAGGGCATTCAGTCGGCGATTGAGAAGAAGCTGGATATCAAACCGGGTCAAACCACCTTTGATGGCCGCTTCACCCTGCTGCCGACCTGCTGCCTGGGCAACTGCGACAAGGGGCCGACCATGATGATTGATGAGGACACTCACAGTTATCTGACGCCGGAAGCGATTCCTGACCTCCTGGAGCGGTATAAATGAAAACCATTATTCGTACTGCCGAAACCCATCCGTTAACCTGGCGTCTGCGCGACGACAAACAGCCGGTATGGCTGGATGAATACCAGAGTAAAAACGGCTACGCCGGGGCGCGTAAAGCGCTCTCCGGCATGGCGCCGGATGAAATCGTCACTGCGGTAAAAGACGCTGGCCTGAAAGGGCGCGGCGGCGCGGGCTTTTCCACCGGTCTGAAGTGGAGCCTGATGCCGAAAGACGAGTCCATGAACATCCGTTACCTGCTGTGTAACGCTGATGAAATGGAGCCGGGCACCTATAAAGACCGCCTGCTGATGGAACAGCTGCCGCACCTGCTGGTGGAAGGCATGCTGATCTCCGCGTTCGCGCTGAAAGCCTGGCGCGGCTATATCTTCCTGCGCGGCGAATATATCGAAGCGGCGCAGCATCTGCGCCGGGCCATTGCCGAAGCGACCGAAGCGGGCCTGTTGGGTAAAAATATCCTTGGTACCGGTTTTGACTTCGAACTGTTTGTGCACACCGGGGCAGGGCGCTATATCTGCGGCGAAGAAACCGCACTGATTAACTCCCTCGAAGGCCGCCGCGCCAACCCACGTTCGAAGCCGCCGTTTCCGGCCAGCTCCGGCGTCTGGGGCAAACCGACCTGCGTAAACAACGTTGAAACCCTGTGCAACGTCCCGGCGATTCTGGCCAACGGCGTCGAGTGGTATCAGAACATTTCGACCAGTAAAGACGCCGGCACCAAGCTGATGGGTTTCTCCGGCCGCGTGAAGAATCCGGGCGTCTGGGAGCTGCCGTTCGGCACCACCGCGCGCGAGATCCTCGAAGAGTACGCGGGCGGCATGCGCGATGGCCTGAAGTTCAAAGCCTGGCAGCCGGGCGGCGCGGGCACCGACTTCCTGACCGAAGCGCATCTCGACCTGCCGATGGAGTTCGAAAGCATTGGTAAAGCGGGCAGCCGTCTGGGCACCGCGCTGGCGATGGCGGTTGACCATGAGATCGGCATGGTGCCGCTGGTACGCAATCTGGAAGAGTTCTTTGCCCGTGAGTCCTGCGGCTGGTGTACGCCTTGCCGTGACGGTCTGCCGTGGAGCGTGAAAATTCTGCGCGCTCTCGAGCGCGGCGAAGGCCAGCCGGGGGATATCGAGACGCTTGAGCAACTGTGTCGATTCCTCGGTCCGGGTAAAACCTTCTGCGCGCACGCGCCGGGTGCGGTTGAGCCGCTACAGAGCGCGATTAAATATTTCCGCGAAGAATTCGAAGCTGGCATTAAACAGCAGTTCAGCAATACCCATGCAATCAACGGGATTCAGCCGAACCTGCTTAAGACGCGCTGGTAATCTAAAGGTTTTTTTATTTTGGAAGCACGCTAATGGCTACGATTCATGTAGACGGCAAAGAGTACGAGGTCAACGGAGCGGACAACCTGTTAGAAGCTTGTCTCTCTCTGGGTCTTGATATTCCTTACTTTTGCTGGCATCCGGCGCTGGGAAGCGTTGGTGCTTGCCGCCAGTGTGCGGTGAAGCAATATCAGAACGCGGAAGACACGCGTGGCCGCCTGGTGATGTCCTGTATGACACCGGCATCCGACGGCACTTTTATTTCCATCGACGACGCAGAAGCGAAGCAGTTCCGTGAAAGCGTAGTTGAGTGGCTGATGACCAACCACCCGCACGACTGTCCGGTGTGCGAAGAGGGCGGCAACTGCCACTTACAGGATATGACCGTAATGACCGGTCATAGCTTCCGTCGCTACCGCTTTACCAAGCGTACCCACCGCAACCAGGATCTGGGGCCGTTCATCTCTCACGAAATGAACCGCTGCATCGCCTGCTACCGCTGCGTTCGCTACTACAAAGACTATGCCGACGGTACCGACCTGGGCGTCTACGGCGCTCACGACAATGTCTACTTTGGCCGTCCGGAAGACGGTACGCTGGAAAGCGAGTTCTCCGGTAACCTGGTGGAAGTCTGTCCGACCGGCGTCTTTACCGATAAAACGCACTCCGAGCGCTATAACCGTAAGTGGGACATGCAGTTTGCGCCAAGCATCTGCCAGCAGTGTTCCATCGGCTGTAACATCAGCCCCGGCGAGCGCTACGGCGAACTGCGTCGTATCGAAAACCGTTATAACGGTACCGTTAACCGCTACTTCCTCTGCGACCGCGGTCGTTTCGGCTATGGCTATGTCAATCTGAAAGATCGTCCGCGTCAGCCGGTTCAGCGCCGCGGCGACGATCTGATCACCCTCAACGCCGAACAGGCGATGCAGGGGGCGGCAGATATCCTGCGCCAGTCGAAGAAGGTGATTGGTATCGGCTCCCCGCGCGCCAGCATTGAAAGCAACTTTGCGCTGCGCGAGCTGGTCGGCGCCGAAAACTTCTATACCGGCATCGCGAAGGGCGAACAGGCGCGCCTGCAGATGATGCTGAAAGTGCTGCGCGAAGGCGGTATTCATACCCCGGCGCTGCGCGAGATCGAATCCTACGATGCGGTGCTGATCCTCGGTGAGGACATCACCCAGACCGGCGCGCGTATCGCGCTGGCGGTGCGTCAGGCGGTGAAAGGCAAAGCGCGTGAAATGGCGGCGGCGCAGAAAGTCGCCGACTGGCAGATCGCCGCGATCCTTAACATCGGCCAGCGCGCGAAGCATCCGCTGTTCGTGACCAATATCGACGACACGCGTCTTGATGATATCGCCGCATGGACCTACCGCGCGCCGGTGGAAGATCAGGCGCGTCTTGGCTTCGCCATCGCCCACGCGCTGGACGATAGCGCGCCGGCGGTCGAAGGGCTGAGCAGCGAGCTGAAAGGCAAAATCGACGTGATCGTTCAGGCGTTAGCCGGAGCGAAAAAACCGCTGATTGTTTCCGGAACCAACGCCGGCAGCATCGAGGTGATTCAGGCCGCCGCCAACGTGGCGAAAGCCCTGAAGGGCCGCGGCGCTGACGTTGGCGTGACCATGGTCGCCCGGGCAGTGAACAGCGTAGGCCTCGGGATGATCGGCGGCGGCTCGCTTGAAGAGGCGCTGAGCGAACTGGAGACCGGTAACGCCGATGCGGTTATCGTGCTGGAAAACGACCTGCACCGCCACGCTTCAGCCGCCCGCGTTGACGCGGCGCTGGCGAAAGCGCCGCTGGTCATGGTGGTTGACCATCAGCGTACCGCGATTATGGAAAAAGCGCATCTGGTGCTCTCCGCGGCAAGCTTCGCGGAAAGCGACGGTACCGTGGTCAACAACGAAGGTCGCGCCCAGCGCTTCTTCCAGGTTTACGACCCGGCCTACTACGACGCGAAAACCGTGATGCTGGAAAGCTGGCGCTGGCTGCACTCATTGCACAGCACCGTTAACAATCGCCAGGTTGACTGGACGCAGCTGGACCACGTGATTGACGCCGCCATTGCCGCGCTACCGCAGCTGGCCGGTATCAAAGACGCCGCGCCGGATGCGACCTTCCGCATTCGCGGTCAGAAGCTGGCCCGTGAACCGCACCGCTATAGCGGTCGTACGGCGATGCGCGCCAACATCAGCGTGCATGAACCCCGTCAGCCGCAGGATAAAGACACCATGTTTGCCTTCTCCATGGAAGGGAACAACCAGCCGTCCGCGCCGCGCTCGCAAATTCCCTTTGCCTGGGCTCCGGGCTGGAACTCCCCGCAGGCGTGGAACAAGTTCCAGGATGAAGTGGGCGGTAAACTGCGCCACGGCGATCCGGGCGTGCGTCTGATTGAAGCCTCCGCCAGCGGTCTTGAGTACTTTACCGCGGTACCGGCAAGCTTCCAGGCTGAAGAAGGGAAATGGCGTATCGCGCCTTACTACCATCTGTTCGGCAGCGACGAACTGTCGCAGCGTGCTCCGGTATTCCAGAGCCGCATGCCGCAGCCGTACGTTAAGCTGAACCCGGCAGATGCCGCGAAGCTTGGCGTGAACGAAGGGGCGATGGTTTCCTTCAGCGTTGATGGCCAGGCGCTTAGCCTGCCGCTGGTAATCTCGGCGGGGCTGACGGCAGGGCAGGTTGGCTTACCGATGGGCATGCCAGGGATTGCGCCGGTGCTGACCGGAGCGCGTATTGATACTCTGCAGGAGGCGAAAGCATGAGTTGGTTAACTCCCGATCTCATCGACATTCTGTTAGGCATCCTTAAAGCGGTGGTGATTCTGCTGGTGGTGGTGACCTGCGGCGCGTTTATGAGCTTTGGCGAACGTCGTCTGCTGGGCCTGTTCCAGAACCGTTACGGGCCTAACCGCGTGGGCTGGGGCGGTTCGCTGCAGCTCGTCGCCGACATGATCAAAATGTTCTTTAAAGAGGACTGGGTTCCGCGCTTCTCGGATCGCGTGATCTTTACTCTGGCGCCGGTGATTGCCTTTACTTCGCTGCTGCTGGCCTTCGCCATTGTGCCGGTCAGCCCGACGTGGGTGGTGGCCGATCTGAACATCGGGATCCTGTTCTTCCTGATGATGGCAGGTCTGGCGGTCTATGCGGTGCTGTTCGCCGGCTGGTCGAGCAACAACAAATACTCGCTGCTTGGCGCGATGCGTGCTTCTGCCCAGACCCTGAGCTACGAAGTGTTCCTCGGGCTTTCCCTGATGGGCGTGGTGGCGCAGGCCGGTTCATTCAACATGACCGATATCGTCAACAACCAGGCGCATCTGTGGAACGTCATCCCTCAGTTCTTTGGCTTCGTGACCTTTGCGATTGCGGGCGTAGCGGTATGTCACCGTCACCCGTTTGACCAACCGGAAGCGGAACAGGAGCTGGCTGACGGTTATCACATCGAATACTCCGGCATGAAGTTCGGTCTGTTCTTCGTCGGTGAATATATCGGGATTGTTACCGTATCGGCGCTGATTGTGACGCTGTTCTTCGGCGGCTGGAATGGCCCATGGTTACCTCCTTTCATCTGGTTCGCGCTGAAAACCGCGTTCTTTATGATGATGTTCATTTTGATCCGCGCATCATTACCGCGTCCGCGCTATGACCAGGTAATGTCCTTTGGCTGGAAGGTATGCCTGCCGTTAACGCTGATCAACTTGTTGGTAACGGCGGCTGTCATTCTCTGGCAGGCGCAATAAGGGGTGAATTGACCATGACCTTAAAAGAATTATTGGTAGGGTTTGGCACCCAGGTCCGCAGTATCTGCATGATCGGGATGCACGCCTTTGCCAAACGTGAAACTCGGATGTACCCGGAAGAGCCGGTATATCTGCCGCCGCGCTACCGTGGCCGCATCGTGCTGACGCGCGATCCGGACGGCGAAGAGCGCTGCGTTGCCTGTAACCTGTGTGCGGTAGCCTGTCCGGTAGGCTGTATCTCTCTGCAAAAAGCGGAGACCAAAGACGGCCGCTGGTACCCGGAGTTTTTCCGCATCAACTTCTCGCGCTGCATTTTCTGCGGCCTGTGCGAAGAAGCGTGCCCGACCACGGCGATTCAGTTGACCCCGGACTTTGAGCTGGGCGAATACAAACGTCAGGATCTGGTGTACGAAAAAGAGGATCTGCTGATTTCCGGTCCGGGTAAATACCCGGAATATAACTTCTACCGGATGGCGGGTATGGCAATCGACGGCAAAGATAAAGGCGAAGCAGAGAACGAAGCTAAGCCTATCGACGTCAAGAGCCTGTTACCGTAAGGAGAGGGCAATGGAATTCGCTTTTTATATCTGTGGCCTGATAGCCATCCTCGCAACCCTGCGGGTGATCACCCACACCAATCCGGTGCACGCGCTGCTGTACCTGATCATTTCGCTGTTGGCAATCGCCGGGGTGTTCTTCTCCTTAGGGGCTTATTTCGCCGGTGCGCTGGAAATTATCGTCTACGCCGGGGCCATCATGGTGCTGTTCGTGTTCGTGGTGATGATGCTCAACCTGGGCGGCAGCGAAATTGAGCAGGAGCGCCAGTGGCTGAAACCTGGGATCTGGATCGGTCCGGCCATTCTCGCAGCGGTACTGCTGGTGGTTATCGTTTACGCCATCCTTGATATTAACGATCAGGGTATCGACGGCGCGGCGATTAACGCCAAAGAGGTCGGTATTGCGCTGTTTGGTCCGTACGTTCTGGCGGTGGAGCTGGCCTCCATGCTGCTGCTCGCGGGCCTGGTTGTTGCCTTCCATATCGGCCGTGAAGAGCGCGTCGGGGAAGTGCTGAGCAACCGTCCGAACGACAGCGATAAAAGAAAAACGGAGGAACACGCATGATCCCCTTAACACATGGACTGATCCTCGCCTCTGTCCTGTTTGTCCTCGGCCTGACGGGGCTGGTCATCCGCCGCAATCTGCTGTTTATGCTGATTAGCCTGGAGATCATGATCAATGCCGCGGCGCTGGCTTTCGTGGTTGCAGGGAGCTACTGGGGCCAGACCGATGGCCAGATAATGTATATCCTCGCCATCACCCTCGCCGCCGCGGAAGCGAGTATCGGCCTGGCGCTGCTGCTGCAGCTCCATCGTCGTCGCCAAAACCTGAACATCGATTCAGTAAGTGAGTTGCGCGGATGAACATGCTTGCCTTAACCATTCTTTTGCCATTGATTGGCTTTGTTTTGCTGGCCTTCTCTCGCGGCCGCTGGTCGGAAAACTTATCCGCCACCGTGGGGGTAGGCTCGGTAGGCCTGGCGGCGCTGGTCACGGCGTTTGTCGGCGTTGACTTCTTCGCCAACGGCAAACAGGCGGTCAGCGTGCCGCTGTGGACCTGGATGTCGGTGGGCGACTTCAACGTCGGCTTCAACCTGGTGCTGGACGGTCTCTCTCTGACCATGCTGTCCGTGGTGACCGGCGTCGGCTTCCTGATCCATATGTTCGCCTCCTGGTACATGCGCGGCGAAGAGGGCTACTCTCGCTTCTTCGCCTATACCAACCTGTTTATCGCCAGCATGGTGGTTCTGGTGCTCGCTGATAACCTGCTGCTGATGTATCTTGGCTGGGAAGGCGTGGGCCTGTGCTCCTATCTGCTGATCGGCTTCTACTACACCGATCCGAAGAACGGCGCGGCGGCGATGAAAGCCTTTGTGGTGACCCGCGTCGGCGACGTGTTCCTGGCGTTCGCGCTGTTCATTCTCTACAACGAGCTGGGCACCCTGAACTTCCGCGAAATGGTCGAACTGGCGCCTGCGCACTTCGAGGCCGGTAATAACATGCTGTGGTGGGCAACCCTGATGCTGCTGGGCGGCGCGGTGGGTAAATCTGCGCAGCTGCCGTTGCAGACCTGGCTTGCGGACGCGATGGCCGGCCCAACCCCGGTCTCCGCGCTGATCCACGCCGCCACCATGGTGACCGCTGGCGTCTACCTGATTGCGCGTACCCATGGCCTGTTCCTGATGACCCCGGAAATTCTGCATCTGGTGGGTATCGTCGGAGCGGTAACGCTGGTGCTGGCAGGCTTCGCCGCGCTGGTGCAGACCGATATCAAACGCGTGCTCGCGTATTCCACTATGAGCCAGATTGGCTACATGTTCCTCGCGCTCGGCGTGCAGGCGTGGGATGCGGCGATTTTCCATCTGATGACCCATGCGTTCTTTAAAGCGCTGCTGTTCCTGTCGTCCGGTTCGGTGATTCTGGCCTGCCACCACGAACAGAATATCTTCAAGATGGGCGGCCTGCGTAAGTCTATTCCGCTGGTATACGTCTGCTTCCTGGTGGGGGGCGCGGCGCTGTCCGCGCTGCCGCTGGTGACGGCGGGCTTCTTCAGTAAGGATGAGATTCTGGCGGGCGCGATGGCGAACGGTCATCTGAATCTGATGGTTGCCGGCCTGGTCGGGGCGTTTATGACTTCCCTGTACACCTTCCGTATGATTTTCATCGTGTTCCACGGCAAAGAACAAATTCACGCTCACGCAGGGAAGGGGATTACCCATCATCTGCCGCTGATTGTGCTGCTGGTGCTCTCGACCTTCGTTGGCGCGCTGATTGTGCCGCCGCTGGAAGGCGTACTGCCGCAGACCACCGAGCTTGATCACGGACGCGTCATGACGCTGGAAATTGCCTCCGGGGTGATTGCTATCGCCGGTATTCTGATTGCCGCCTGGCTGTGGCTGGGTAAACGCACGCTGGTGACGTCGATTGCCAACAGCGCGCCGGGTCGTCTGCTCGGTACCTGGTGGTACAACGCCTGGGGCTTTGACTGGCTGTATGACAAAGTGTTCGTTAAGCCGTTCCTCGGCGTGGCGTGGTTGCTGAAGAGCGACCCGCTGAATGCCCTGATGAACATTCCGGCGATCCTTTCCCGCTTCGCAGGCAAAGGCCTGGTGGTGAGCGAGAACGGCTATCTGCGCTGGTATGTGGCTTCTATGGGCATCGGCGCTGTCGTGGTGCTGGCACTGCTGATGGTATTGCGCTGAGTTTGAGGATTGTGGGCGTTGTCGGTTAACCCGACTTACAAGCAGTAGGCCCGGCAAGCATAGCGCTGCCGGGCAATAACACCCGCAATCCGAAGTGAATTTTCTGTGAGAATTCGTTGAAAATCGGTCCTGAACGGGACTTTAACAAGGAATAAAGATCGCCATGTTATTACCCTGGCTAATATTAATTCCCTTCATCGGCGGCTTCCTGTGCTGGCAGACTGAACGCTTTGGCGTGAAGATGCCGCGCTGGATCGCGCTGATCACTATGGGATTGACGTTTCTGCTTGGCCTGCAGTTGTGGATGCAGGGCGGCTATTCTCTCACGCAATCTACCGGTATTCCGCAGTGGCAGTCGGAATTCGTGATGCCGTGGATCCCGCGATTCGGGATTAGCATTCATCTGGCTATCGACGGTCTGTCGCTGCTGATGGTGGTGCTGACCGGGCTGCTGGGCGTGCTGGCGGTGCTCTGTTCATGGCGCGAAATCGAGAAATATCAGGGGTTTTTCCATCTTAACCTGATGTGGATCCTGGGCGGCGTGATCGGCGTATTCCTGGCTATCGACCTGTTCCTGTTCTTCTTCTTCTGGGAAATGATGCTGGTGCCGATGTACTTCCTGATCGCGCTGTGGGGCCATAAGGCTTCCGACGGTAAAACGCGTATCACGGCGGCAACCAAGTTCTTCATTTATACCCAGGCGAGCGGTCTGGTGATGCTGATATCCATCCTGGCGCTGGCGTTTGTTCACTTCAACGCTACCGGCGTATGGACCTTCAACTATGAAGAGCTGCTGAAGACGCCGATGTCCCACGGCGTGGAATACCTGCTGATGCTGGGCTTCTTTATCGCTTTCGCGGTAAAAATGCCGGTGGTTCCGCTGCACGGCTGGCTGCCGGATGCGCACTCTCAGGCGCCGACCGCGGGTTCCGTTGACCTCGCGGGGATCCTGTTGAAAACCGCGGCCTACGGCCTGCTGCGCTTTGCGCTGCCGCTGTTCCCGAACGCTTCCGCCGAATTTGCCCCCATCGCGATGTGGCTGGGCGTCATCGGTATCTTCTACGGCGCGTGGATGGCCTTCAGCCAGTACGATATCAAGCGTCTGATTGCTTACACCTCCGTTTCCCACATGGGCTTCGTGCTGATTGCTATCTACACCGGCAGCCAGCTGGCTTATCAGGGCGCGGTGATTCAGATGATTGCTCACGGTCTGTCCGCTGCCGGCCTGTTTATTCTTTGCGGTCAGCTTTACGAGCGTCTGCATACGCGCGATATGCGTCAGATGGGCGGTCTGTGGAGCAAGATCAAGTGGCTGCCTGCGCTGTCGATGTTCTTTGCGGTCGCGACCCTCGGGATGCCGGGTACCGGTAACTTCGTCGGCGAATTTATGATTCTGTTCGGCAGCTATAAAACCGTGCCGGTGATTACCGTTATTTCGACCTTTGGTCTGGTGTTCGCTTCCGTGTACTCGCTGTCGATGCTGCATCGCGCGTACTTTGGTAAAGCAAAAAGCGAAATCGCCGCGAAAGCGCTGCCGGGAATGTCCCTGCGTGAACTGTCGATCATCCTGCTGCTGGTCGTTCTGCTGGTGCTGCTGGGCTTCTTCCCGCAGCCGATTCTGGACACCTCGCACTCTGCGATGAGCAACATTCAGCAGTGGTTTGTTAATTCTGTTTCTACTACAAGGCCGTAATTCGCCATGACAATAACTCCACAACAACTGATCGCACTGCTACCGCTGCTGATCGTCGGCTTGACGGTGGTGGTTGTGATGCTCTCCATTGCGTGGCGACGCAATCATTTCCTCAATGCCACGCTGTCGGTTCTCGGCCTGAACGCCGCGCTGATATCACTCTGGTTCGTGGGTCAGAACGGAGCGATGGACGTCACGCCGCTGATTCGCGTTGACGGATACACGATGCTCTATACCGGGCTGGTGCTGCTGGCGAGCCTCGCCACCTGTACTTTCGCCTACCCGTGGCTTGAGGGTTACAAGGACAACAAAGAAGAGTTCTATCTTCTGGTGCTGATCGCCGCGCTGGGCGGTATTCTGCTGGCGGGCGCTAACCATCTGGCGGCGCTGTTCCTCGGCATTGAGCTGATTTCGCTGCCGCTGTTCGGCCTGGTGGGCTACGCCTTCCGCCAGAAACGTTCGCTGGAAGCCAGTATCAAATATACGATTCTGTCCGCCGTTGCCTCTTCGTTTCTGCTGTTCGGTATGGCGCTGGTGTATGCCAACTCCGGTAACCTCTCCTTCCTGGCGCTCGGTAAGAGCCTGACGGATGGCATGCTGCACGAGCCGCTGCTGCTGGCTGGTCTCGGTCTGATGATTGTCGGTCTCGGCTTTAAGCTGTCGCTGGTGCCGTTCCATCTGTGGACGCCGGACGTATACCAGGGCGCGCCTGCTCCGGTTTCCACCTTCCTGGCGACCGCCAGTAAAATCGCCATCTTTGGCGTGGTCATGCGCCTGTTCCTCTATATGCCGGTGGGCGACAGCGAGGCGGTACGCGTGGTGCTGGGCCTGATCGCCTTTGCTTCGATTATCTTCGGGAACCTGATGGCCCTGAGCCAGACCAATATTAAACGTCTGCTCGGCTACTCTTCCATTTCTCATCTTGGCTATCTGCTGGTGGCGCTGATTGCTCTGCAGAGCGGTGAGATGTCGATGGAAGCGGTGGGCGTTTATCTGGCAGGGTACCTGTTCAGCAGCCTCGGCGCGTTTGGCGTGGTGAGCCTGATGTCCAGCCCGTACCGCGGCCCGGATGCCGATTCGCTCTACTCCTACCGCGGCCTGTTCTGGCATCGTCCGATTCTGTCGGCGGTAATGACGGTGATGATGCTGTCTCTTGCCGGTATTCCGATGACGCTGGGCTTTATCGGTAAGTTCTACGTGCTGGCGGTGGGTGTGCATGCGCACCTGTGGTGGCTGGTCGGCGCGGTAGTGGTGGGTTCAGCGATTGGCCTCTACTACTACCTGCGCGTGGCGGTAAGCCTCTATCTGAGCGCGCCGGAGAAACTGAATCGCGATGCGCCGTCTAACTGGCAGTACAGCGCCGGAGGCATCGTGGTGCTCATCTCCGCGCTGCTGGTGCTGGTGCTGGGCGTTTGGCCGCAGCCGCTCATCAGCATCGTACAATTGGCTACGCCGCTGATGTAATGCTATCTTTAGCCAGAGAAAAGGATCGCTTCGGCGGTCCTTTTTTTATCTACGCAAAAGCGCCAGGCGCTTTCTTTACTCTTTTTCGTATTATTCATGCTTTTTATCATATTAATCTCACTTTACGTTTCCACTCATCCTCTTATTTTCCGTACTATTATTACTACGCACGCTATTGTGTTTTGTAGATGGAGAAAGTGAATGAAAACAAGACGTAAGCATTTGACTGTCGGGGAGGTTCAGCGTTTGGTTGAAGCGGCCAGGCGGGGAGCAAACCCGGAGCGCGATGTCTGTTTACTGTGGATGTGTTTTAATCATGGTTGTCGAGTGAGCGAAATTCGTCACTGGAAGCTCTCTGATATCGATATTCAAAGCGGGGTCATTTATATTCGTCGACTGAAGAACGGCTTTTCAACCACTCATCCTATTTATAAACAAGAGGTAAAGGTACTCAACGAATGGCTGCGCGTGCGTGATAATTATCCCGGAAATAATTCTGGCTGGCTCTTTCTGTCACGAAATGGCCAGCCTTTATCCCGGCAGAGAATATACCAGATGATGAAGAACCTGAGCCTCGTCGCCCAGCTGGAAATCAACGCGCATCCGCATATGCTGCGCCACGCATGCGGTTTCGCGCTGGCTAATAAGGGGGTGGATACGCGATTAATTCAGGACTTTCTTGGACACCGGAATATTCAGCACACGGTTATCTATACAGCCAGTAACGATGCGAGGTTTAGAGAAGTTTGGTAAACGGAATAGTCATTTTGTATCAAACTGACTCCTATGCTATCCACAGGTAGTAACAATGTCAATTTATGATTAACAATATTTTTTACTATTATTTTCATGTAGTTATATTAAGTATAGGTGTCATTTATTTTTTAATTGTTTTAATTGGCTTTATGTATGGTTTGTTCCGCCTCTCATTCTTTAGCTTTTTATCGTGTTTATTGGGATTTTTCCTGATAAATATGAAATCAAAAACGCCTTCCCTGGCAATTTATATTCTAATTAATTGAAGTGGTCATATTGATACATAATGACCACTTCAAAATATTATATCCATTTCATGGGTCAATGTTTTGTTGCGTTATTAATATCAAACGTAAATAAAAGGATGCGCAGGGTATTGCGCTTATAAGTTAATGCATCGACTGCATTGAAAAGGATAAATCATGAAAAAAACATTACTTGCTGCTGTTGTCGCCGGTTGCGCGGCGTTCTCTGGTGCTGCGCTGGCGGATGACGGTCAGGTGAAGTTTATCGGCGATATTATCGATGCGGGCTGCGACGTGGTGAACGACCTGTCCAACCCGCTGGAAGTTCAGATGGGGCAGATTGCCAAGACCGCGTTTAGCGGTACGGGGTCTACTGCGGCTGAACAGAATTTCGCGATTAAACTGGAAAACTGCCCGACTACCGTCACCAAAGCATCGGTACTGTTCTCCGGCGCTAACGTCAACGGTGATAATGATAAACTGCAGCTGACCGGAGCGGGTACCGATCCTGCCGTTGCCGAAGGCGTGGCCCTGCAGCTGGTTGACGCCAGCAGCAACGCGACGCTGCCGCTCTATACGCGTTCTGCCAGCCTGACCATCCCCGCTACCGGCAATATCGATCTGCCGTTCCGCGTCCGTTATATCCAGACTGAAAGCACTATCGTTGCGGGTAAAGCTGACGGTACAGCCAACTTTACCATCAGCTATAACTAATTTTCCGTCTATATGACAGTGTTAGCGAGCCCTATGTGGCTCGCTTTTCCAGGGAGCTGGAGATGCAAAAATACCTGAAAGTGCTAATAGCTGGATGGCTGTTGGTCGGCGCTGCGGCGCATGCGGGCGTGGTGACCGGCGGTACTCGTCTGATTTATCCCGGCGGTAAAAAAGAGTCCTCACTGAGCGTAACTAATAATGATGCTACGCCTTATCTCATTCAAAGCTGGGTTGAAAGTAATAAGGGCGCAGCCCCATTTCTGTTAACGCCGCCGTTATTTCGCCTTGAGGGCGAGCAGCAAACCCGACTGCGGGTAATTTACAGCGGCGGCTTACCGGAAAATAAAGAAAGTATGTTCTGGATGAACATCAAAGCGATTCCCTCCTCGCAGGCTAAAGCCGGCGCCAATACCCT
This sequence comes from Klebsiella sp. CN_Kp113, assembly GCF_040064585.1. NCBI lineage: Bacteria > Pseudomonadati > Pseudomonadota > Gammaproteobacteria > Enterobacterales > Enterobacteriaceae > Klebsiella > Klebsiella sp. CN_Kp113. The sequence continues at coordinate 29,163 of NZ_JBEAID010000036.1, forward strand.
ACAGATCGCTATCAAAACGCGCATCAAATTAATTTATCGACCTAAATCCGTTGAGGGAACGCCGGAGATGGTGACGGAGCAGCTTCGCTGGACGCGCAGCGGCAATACGCTACAGGTCATGAATCCCACCGCCTTTTATATGAATTTTGCCGAGGTCAAAGTGGCGGGCGCCGAAGTTAAAGAGGCCAATTGGGTGGGGCCAGGGGAAACGGCGCGCTTTCAACTGCCGGGCGTTAGCGCGGGCGCTTTGCAGTGGAAACTGATTAACGATTATGGCGGTACCGGCGCGCTGCACCACGCGAATTTGTAAAGGCTTTCAGGCCAGGGAGTTCCAGGGAAAATGAAAAATAATCATAATAAATGGCGGCTTAACCGGATAGCCGGCGCTCTGGCCGTTGCGCTGCTACCGCTGTGTGAAGATGTCCTGGCGCGGGAGGTTTTTAACCCGGCCCTGCTGGAAATGGACGGCCCGCATACGGGCGTCAGGGATTTATCCGCTTACGAGCAGGCTGGCGGACAGCTGCCGGGGACCTATCGGGTAGATATTTATCTTAATAACGTTTTTATGGACACCCGCGATGTGGTTTTTCAGCAGAGCAAAGGGCCGGGAATAACGGAATTACAGCCTTGCCTGACGGTAGACGATTTGGCCGAATGGGGCGTGCGCGTCTCCCAATTTCCAGAGCTGGGCCGCAGATCGCCCGGCTGCGCGGATATCAGCGTGATACCGCAGGCAAAATCCGATTTTCGCTTCAGCCTGCAGCGCCTGCTATTGAGCTTCCCGCAGGCGGCGGTGACCAGCGCCGCCCGCGGCTGGGTGGATCCGAAACAGTGGGATGAGGGGGTGCCGGCGATCCTGCTGAATTACTCCTTTAGCGGGGCAAATAACTGGTCACGTCAGAACGATACGCCGGACAGCGATAATCAATACGTTAACCTGCGCCCCGGTATCAACGTCGGGCCGTGGCGTTTACGTAACTACACGACCTGGTCGCGCAGCAGCAGCGGGGGAGAGTCCAGCAATAGTTGGGACACGGTTTATACCTATGCGCAGCGCAACATCAAATCGCTACAGGGGGTGATGACGCTGGGCGATAGCAGCACGGATGCCGACGTTTTTGAGGGTGTTCCCTTTCGCGGGGCGATGCTGGCTTCCGATGACGATATGCTGCCGGAAAGCCTGCGCGGCTACGCGCCCGTCGTTCGCGGGATTGCGCGCACTAATGCTCAGGTCATTATTCGCCAGAACGGCTATGAGATTTACCAGACCTACGTCGCGCCTGGCGCTTTTGAAATCACCGATATGTACCCGACCGGCGGCTCGGGTGATTTAGCCGTCACCATCAAAGAGGCGGACGGCAGCGAGCAGAACCTGATCGTACCTTACGCTTCGCTCCCTGTCCTGCAGCGCGAAGGGCGGCTGAAATATAGCATGACCTCCGGCGTGTATCGCGCCTACGACAACAGCATTGACGAAACGCCCCTCACGCAGGCGACGGCAATCTACGGCTTGCCCTGGGGGTTAACCCTGTACGGCGGCGGCCAGTTTAGCAGTAAGTACCAGTCGGTGGCACTGGGAATGGGGAAAAACCTCGGTGAACTGGGCGCCGTATCGACCGATATCATCCAGGCCTGGTCGACCCGACAGGATAAAGATAAAGAGAGCGGGCAGTCGGTACGTCTGCGTTACAGCAAAGACCTCCCGGGCCTGGGGACTAACGTAAGCCTGGCGGGATATCGCTATGCGACCAGCGGTTACTGGGATATGCAGGAAGTGCTGGATACCTATCGGGATGACAACTACACGCCTTCTATTGAACGGCGGCGCAACCGCGGGGAGGTGACGATCAGCCAGAGCCTTGGCGAAGAAATGGGGTCGCTGTCGCTGAGCTATATTCGCGAAGATTACTGGAATACCGGCCGCACTATGGAGTCAGTGGGCGTCGGATACAACAATAGCTGGCGCGGCATCAGCTATAGCATGAACTACAGCTATAACCGCAATACGACCGACCAGAACACCGGTAAGCGTAATGACGAAGACCACCTTTTTGCCCTGAGCATCAGCGTACCTTTGGGGGAATGGCTACCGAAGCCGGTTTATGCCAACTACTCCCTGAACAGCAGCAAAAATGGCTCCACCAGCAACAATCTGGGCCTCTCCGGCACCTTGCTGGAGCGTAATAACCTGAGCTGGAGCGTGCAGGAAGGCTACACCAGCCAGGGAAGAGGGGAGAGCGGCAGCGTCAATGCGGACTGGCGCGCAACCTATGCTGAACTTACCGGCGGCTACAGCCATGATAAATACAGCCATCGGCTGAACTACGCTCTGCGCGGCGGAGCGCTGGTACATGAAAACGGCCTGACGCTGGGGCAGCCTTTCGGCGAAACCGTCGCTCTCATCAAGGCGCCCGGCGCCGCCGGCGTCGGCGTGAATAGCCAGACAGGGGTCAGAACCGACTGGAGAGGGTATACCGTCGTGCCTTACGCCTCGCCGTATCGTAAGAATATCCTGACGCTCGATACCACAACGATGCCGGACGATGTCGACCTCGAGTTGGCGACGCAGACGGTCGTGCCTACCCGTGGGGCGGTGGTTCGCGCAAATTATGCCACCAGCGTGGGTAACCGGGTACTGATGACGGTACGCCTGGAGAACGGGCAACCCCTGCCTTTCGGGGCCATGGTCAGCGTCCCCGGGGCGGCATCCTCTGAGCAGGCGTTTATCGTTGGCGATGGCGGACAGGTCTACCTGACCGGACTGGAATCTAACGGCGTACTCAACGTGAAGTGGGGCTCCGGGACGCAAGACCGCTGCCAGATCCACTATGCGCTGCCGTCAGCAAAAGAACTTACCGGCATTATTGTGGCCCAGGCGCAATGCCGATAATCGAAAGGATGCAGAGACAATGAAACGATTTTCATGGGGAATATTAGCGGGCCTGACGGCGCTGGCGATCGCGCCGCAGGCGATGGCGGCAACCGGGTGGTGTCAGAATACCGGTAATGGCGGGGCGCCTTTTCAGGACAGCTTTTCATTTATTGAAAGCTTTACTAATCCCTCACAAAATCAGGCCGGAATGGAGTTTTCCCGTTTGTACCACTGGAGTACCGGGGGAACCTACAAGGCAAAGTGTGACTGTGATAACGCCAGCGGGGTGACGTATTTTAAAGCCACGGTGCCAGGCCTTACCGCGACGCAAAGCCGCAATGGATTAAATTATTACCAGCTAAATAAATACCTGGAAATTGCCACCGAGTTATTTATTGCAGGGGGCGTGAATAAGTATATTCCTACGCCGATTGAGGATAAGAGTAATCAGAATAATCAAGGTTTTGCCTGTAATCCCGGCGGCTCCATTTTTGACACAGGGTCACTGGGATATATTTCGCTTTATTTTACCCGGCCTTTTGTTGGCCAGGTGACGATCCCTCCGACGGTTATCCTGAGTGTTTACGGGACGCGAAAAACGGGCAGCTACAGCGGTATCCCCCTGACGCAAATTTCAATGAGCGGGTCGGTAACGGTTCCGCAGTCCTGCGAGATTAATACCGGTAAAGCGATTAATATTGATTTTGAGGATATTGCCGCCAACCATTTTAAAACCGCGGGCCAGATGCCGAAGGACTTCTCTCCACATGTTGTTAATATGACGGTGGCCTGTACCAATATTTCCGCCGGGGTAAAAATCGCGCTGTCGTTCCAGGGAATGGCGGATACTAACGATAGCACTGCGCTGGCGACTACCAATCGCGATATTGCGGTGCGCATTGAAAATATTACCGGCGTCAAAATACCGGTCATTTCAGGTCTGCTGCCGGTCAATTTTAATTACCCGAGTCAGACCGGGGACACCACTATGAAAATTTATCCGATTAATACCACCGGGAATTTACCCAGCGGCGGAGGCTTTACCGCTACGGCAACCATTCAGGCAGAAATTGAATAGCAGGAGTAGATAATGAAAAAGACGCTATGGCTGGCATTATTGCTGCCTGTTTTTTCATCCTCGGGCGGGATCCCTTTGAATATTACCGGCAATATTTATTATCTCCCCTGTGACGTCAGTACCGACACGAAGTATCAAGAGGTTAATTTTGGCCCGCTCCTGAATATTGACTTTCAAACGGCCGGCAACGCTTCAGAGTGGAAATCCTTTTACCTGAATGTCGAAAACTGCCCGGCGGGGACAACAAAAGCAACGGTAAAATTTGACGGCGTTATCGACGTTGATGATGCCAGACATTTTGCCAATATGGCCGCCAGCGATGCGGCGCAGAATATCGCACTGCAAATCACCAGTAGCGATCACTCTACTCTTTATAAAAATCAGGACCAGATGAGTATTGCTATCGACGGCAGTACCGGGAAAGGCGTATTCCCGCTGGCTGCCCGTTTATATTCAACCCGGGGTGGAGCAACGGTGGGTAAATTTGAGTCTATTGTACAGCTGACATTTACCTATCAGTAATTTTATAGTCAAATGGATGAAAAGGAATAACGTATGCAGGTAGATACGGAATATCTTAGCGTCAAGGACGTTGAGCGTCTGGTACTTGCTGCACATTATTGTGCGCACCCGGAAAGAAATAGCTGCATGATCCAGATGTGTTTTTTGCACGGTTGTCGGATTAACGAAATTACCGCCTTGACCTTGCGGGATGTCGACCTGTCGCGAAAACGGGTTTATATTCGCCGGGCGCGTCACGGTATCTCTGGGTATCATCCCTTACAACCCAAAGAAATTATCTCATTACAGCGCTGGCTACTGGCCAGAGAGTGTTACCCGGCTCATAACGATTTGCTGTTTATCTCTTCCCGGGGCAATCAGATGACGCGCCAGCGTTTTTATCAAATTATTCGCGAGTGCTGCGAGCTGGCGAAGCTGAAGCAAAATATTCATCCCAGGATGCTGCGCCACGCGTGCGGCTATGAGCTGGGAAAAAAAGGAATTGATGACGACTCGATCCAGGATTACCTGGGCTATCGCAATTTAAAATCTATTCTGCGTTATAACAGCTACGCTGAAGAGTAATGGCTGGCGTATTCGCGGCGTCTCTCTGCCGCGGTACGCCGCTTTTTTATTCTACGCTATACGCCATGAAATCTTCCGCCAGCACGGTAGACGGAAATATCTCTCTGCACTCTGCCAGCAGACGCTGGCAGCCTTCAGCGTCATAGCGAGAGCTAAAGTGGGTGGCGATAAGCGTGCCGACGCCCGCGTCGCGCGCCAGCGCCGCCGTTTGCTGGCTGGTTGAATGCCCGCGGCTGTTCGCTTTTTCCGCCATCGCCTGTTCGAGCGTCACCTCGTGAACCATGACATCCACGCCGCAGGCCAGCTCCCGCGCCGCCTCGCAGGGGGCGGTATCGCCGAAAATAGCCAGCTTCTTACCCGGCGTTGCCGGGCCAAGGTAGCGGCTGCCGTCAATCCGCCTTCCATCTTCCAGCTCAACCGTTAATCCCTGTTTTAAGCGCTGAAATAACGGACCGGGAGGCACGCCTTCGGCGATAAGCTGCGCGGCGTCAAGGGTGCCCGGCTTATCATGCTGTTCGATACGATAGCCGTAGCATTCGACCGGGTGGTTGAGCGGCCAGGCGGTGACCCGGAAGCCGGCTTCATCGAGCACCAGTCCCGGCCCGACTTCGATAATCGTCAGCGGGTAATCGGTCCAGGAACCGCTGAGGCGCAGCGCGGTTTCCACGAACGCTTTAAGTCCTTTCGGTCCGTACAGCGTCAGCGGCAGAGAATTACCCTGCATCGAGCGGCTGCACAGCAGGCCGGGGAGACCGAAGAGATGATCGCCATGTAAATGCGTAATAAAAATCTTATTCAGCTTGCCGGGATGGTAAGGGGTGCGCAGAAACTGATGCTGAGTTCCCTCCCCGCAGTCGAACAGCCACATCTCAGCCATTGTTGGCTGTTGCAAATTCAGCACTATCGACGTCATATTACGCGTACGGGTAGGCACGCCAGCGGATGTCCCCAAAAAGAGTAATTCCATCGTCCAGTGTCCTCAGGGCGAGAGTCAAAAAACAAAGTATATCAATTAAGGAAGCGCAGATGATTACATGGCAGGATCTTCACCACGGTGAACTGACCGTCCCACAGCTCTACGCCGTGCTGAAATTACGCTGTGCGGTGTTCGTTGTCGAACAAACCTGCGCCTATCAGGACGTCGACGGCGACGATCTGGTGGGGGAGAATCGCCATCTTCTCGGCTGGCGCGGCGATGAGCTGGTAGCCTACGCGCGCATTCTCAAGAGCGATGATGAGTTTGAACCGGTGGTGATTGGCCGGGTGATTGTCAGCCAGGCGGTACGCGGCGAGAAGCTGGGCTATCAGCTGATGGAACAGGCGCTGGCCAGCTGCCGGCAACACTGGCCGCAAAAGGCTATCTATCTTGGCGCCCAGGCGCACCTGCAAAAATTCTACGCCAGCTTCGGTTTTGTGCCGGTGACCGAGGTTTACGACGAGGACGGCATCGACCATATCGGCATGGCGTTCGAAATCGCCACCCACTAACCGCCGCGCTAATTAAAAACCGCTCCCTCATCGTGGGTACTGCTATTCCTCAGTAGTACCCCGTATAATGTGGGGTTTTTACTCCGTGGAGGTTTGCGTGCTGTCTGTATCCACCGCGCTGGAAAGCCTGTATCGCTGCCTGGATGAAGCGTTCCCGCCCTTGCCCGGCACGCGAATTTTCGATGTCCCCTTCGCGCTGAATGACGCATTTGATCCCCTTCTGTGGTGCACGCATCAGCCGCAGTGGCCGCAGTTCTACTGGCAGCAGCGCAGCGGCGATGAAGAGCTGGCCGCGCTGGGGGCGGTGCAAATCTTTGCTTCCCTTGAGCAGGCGCACGCTTTTTTGCGCCAGCAGGGGCGTGAAGATTTGCGAATTTGCGGCCTTAACGCCTTTCATCCTCAGCAGGGTCTGTTGATCTTGCCGAGGCTGGAGTGGCGTCGGCTGGGCGGCAGCGCCACGCTACGCCTGGTGTTATATAGCGAGACCTCGCTCCGTGACGATGCCCGTGCGGCACGTGAATTTCTCGATTCGCTGGTGGCGAAACAGGCGCAGGCTACCGCGATGCCCTCTCTGCTGAGCGAACAGCATTTCCCGGCTTATCCGCAGTGGAGAGAGCTGATTGCGCAGGCGACGCAGGCGATAGCGGCGGGGGAGATGGATAAAGTGGTGCTGGCTCGCGCCACCGATTTGCACTTCGCCGCTCCGTTAAACGCCGGAGCGATTATGGCGGCCAGCCGCCGCAGCAACCTTAACTGCTTCCACTTCATGATGGTCTTTAACGCGCAAGAGGCCTTTATGGGCTCTACGCCGGAACGGCTGTGGCGGCGTCGCGGGGCGCTGCTGCGTACCGAAGCGCTGGCGGGAACCGTTGCCAGCCATGCGGACGATCGCCAGGCGCAGCGTTTGGGTAACTGGCTGATGGCCGACGATAAGAACCAGCGCGAAAATATGCTGGTGGTGGAGGATATCTGTCAGCGGATGCAAGGGGAGACCCGCGCGCTGGAAGTCCTGCCGCCGCAGATTGTCCGTTTGCGGAAAGTACAGCATCTCCGGCGCTGTATTTGGGCCGAGCTGGAGAAGCCTGACGATGCCCGCTGCCTTCATCAGCTCCAGCCCACGGCGGCGGTTGCTGGTTTACCGCGCCGGGTTGCGCTGGATTTTATCACCCGTAATGAGCTTTTTACCCGCGGCTGGTATGCAGGCTCCGCCGGCTATCTGTCGCTGGCGCAAAGCGAATTTTGCGTTTCTCTGCGTTCGGCGAAAATCGAACAGCGTACGCTCAGACTCTACGCCGGTGCGGGGATCGTCAGCGGTTCCGACCCGGAGCAGGAGTGGCAGGAAATTGAAAATAAAGCCGCGGGATTGCGTTCGTTACTGCTGTCAGAAGTATAGAGAAAACGATGCATATCAAAACGGCAACAGTTTGCTTTATCTATACTTAGCCTCAATATTTGATACTGGACAAATTCATGTCTGTAAGCGCATTTAACCGACGCTGGGCGGCGGTGATCCTTGAAGCATTGACGCGCCACGGCGTGCAGCATATCTGCATTGCGCCCGGATCGCGCTCGACACCTTTAACCCTGGCGGCGGCGGAAAACCGCGCATTTATTCACCATACCCACTTTGATGAACGCGGCCTCGGCCATCTGGCGTTAGGGCTGGCGAAAGCCAGCGGTCAGCCGGTGGCGGTGATTGTGACCTCCGGTACCGCGACGGCTAACCTCTATCCGGCGCTGATTGAAGCCGGGCTGACCGGTGAAAAACTCATTTTACTGACCGCCGACCGGCCGCCGGAGCTGATTGACTGCGGCGCGAATCAGGCGATTCGCCAGCCGGGCATGTTTGCTTCGCACCCGTCGCAGACGCTATCCCTGCCGCGTCCGTCGCAGGATATCTCCGCCCGCTGGCTGGTCTCGACCCTCGACCAGGCGCTCGGCGCGCTACACTGCGGCGGCGTTCATATTAACTGTCCGTTTGCCGAACCGCTGTATGGCGATATGGACGACACCGGCGCCGAGTGGCAGCAGCAGCTCGGTGATTGGTGGCAGAGCGACAAGCCCTGGCTGCGTCACTCTCTGCATCTGGAAAGTGAAAAGCAGCGCGACTGGTTTTTCTGGCGGCAGAAACGCGGCGTGGTGGTCGCCGGACGGATGAGCGCGGAAGAGGGCGTCAAGGTGGCCGAGTGGGCGAAAACCCTCGGCTGGCCGCTGATTGGCGATGTGCTCTCGCAAACCGGGCAGCCGCTCCCCTGCGCCGACCTGTGGCTGGGCAACGGCAAGGCGGTCAGTGAACTGGCGCAGGCGCAAATCGTTGTTCAACTGGGCAGCAGCCTGACCAGCAAACGCGTTTTGCAGTGGCAGGCCACCTGCGAACCCGAAGAGTACTGGCTGGTGGATAATTTGCCGGGGCGACTGGATCCCGCCCAGCATCGCGGTCGCCGGCTGGTGTGCGCCATCGACCGCTGGCTTGAACAGCATCCGGCGGAAAAACGACAGCCGTGGCCCACCGTCATTCCCGAGCTTTCGCGCCAGGCATGGCAGGCGGCGGTCGCCAGCAGCGAGGATTTCGGCGAAGCCCAGCTGGCGCAGCGAATCCGGCGCTATCTGCCGGAACAGGGCCAGCTGTTTGTCGGCAACAGCCTGGTGGTGCGCTTAATTGACGCGCTGTCGCAGCTACCGGCAGGTTACCCGGTCTACAGCAATCGCGGGGCCAGCGGAATAGACGGCCTGCTGGCGACGGCGGCCGGGGTGCAGCGCGCCAGCGCGCGTCCGACGCTGGCTATCGTCGGCGATCTTTCGGCGCTTTACGATCTCAACTCGCTGGCCCTGCTGCGTCAGGCCTCCGCGCCGCTGGTGCTGATTGTCGTCAACAATAACGGCGGGCAGATTTTTTCTCTGCTGCCCACGCCGCAGGAGCAGCGCAGCCAGTTCTATCTGATGCCGCAGAATATCCATTTCGCGCACGCGGCGGCGATGTTCAATCTGACTTACCATCGCCCTGCGGACTGGAATGAGCTGGAGCAGGTGCTGGACGTTGCCTGGCGAGGACCCGGCGCGACGTTGATTGAGCTGGCGGTTAATGAAACCGACGGTACGCAAACGCTTCAGCAGCTGCTGGCGCAGGTGAGTCAGCTATGACGCTGCACGCGGTGGCTGAAAGCGGCCTGCCGGGCTATCCCTGGCTGGTCTTTTTGCACGGTTTTGCCGGGGATTGTCATGAGTGGCGCACGGTGGGGCAGGCGTTTGGCGCGTATCCGCGTCTCTATATTGACCTGCCGGGCCACGGCGGATCGGCGCATATTACCGTCAACCATTTTGCCGATGTCAGCGAGTTGATTAAGAATACGCTTAATAGTTACAACATACTTAATTACTGGCTGGTGGGATACTCCCTCGGCGGACGGGTGGCGATGTTCTATGTCAGCCAGCCGCGCGAAGGGCTCTGCGGGCTTGTCGTCGAGGGGGGGCATCCGGGCCTGGGGGATGATAACCAGCGTAGGCTGCGCCGGCACAGCGATGCCGCCTGGGTTGAACGCTTTCGCCGCGAGCCGCTGACCCAGGTCTTTGCCGACTGGTATCAGCAGCCGGTCTTCGCTTCCCTGGACGCAGCGCAGCGGGCGTCGCTGGTTGCGCTACGCAGCCGCAATAACGGCGGAGCGTTGGCGGCGATGCTGCAGGCCAGCTCGCTGGCGGAACAACTCGATCTGCGCGCGTCGTTACGGGCGCGCGATTTCCCTTTTCATTACCTTTGCGGCGAACGCGACGGCAAGTTTCGCGCCATCGCGGGTGAACTCTCCGCCACCGCGCACGTGATTAATCATGCCGGACACAACGCGCATCGGGAAAACCCTGACGCTGTCGTGGCTTGTCTGGCGCAGTTTTTAGCGAGTTAACCGAAGGACACTTTATGATCTCTCTTGATGAAGCCATGCTTTACGCCCCGATTGAATGGCAGGACTGCTCCGAAGGCTACACCGACATTCGTTACCAAAAATCGGCGGACGGGATTGCCAAAATTACCATCAACCGCCCGCAGGTACGCAACGCTTTCCGCCCGCTGACCGTCAAAGAGATGATTCAGGCGCTGGCGGATGCCCGCTATGACGACAATATTGGCGTCATCGTTCTGACCGGTGAAGGCGATAAAGCATTTTGCGCCGGCGGCGATCAGAAAGTCCGTGGCGACTACGGCGGCTACCAGGATGATTCCGGCGTTCATCACCTCAATGTTCTCGATTTTCAGCGCCAGATCCGCACCTGCCCGAAACCGGTGGTGGCGATGGTGGCGGGGTACTCCATCGGCGGCGGCCACGTCCTGCATATGATGTGCGATCTGACTATCGCGGCGGAAAACGCCATCTTCGGCCAGACCGGCCCGAAAGTCGGCTCTTTCGACGGCGGCTGGGGCGCCTCCTATATGGCGCGCATCGTCGGGCAGAAAAAAGCCCGTGAGATCTGGTTCCTGTGCCGGCAGTACGACGCGCAGCAGGCGCTGGATATGGGGCTGGTGAATACGGTGGTGCCGCTGGCGGACCTGGAAAAAGAGACCGTGCGCTGGTGCCGGGAAATGCTGCAGAACAGCCCGATGGCGCTGCGCTGCCTGAAGGCGGCGCTGAACGCCGACTGCGACGGCCAGGCGGGACTGCAGGAGCTGGCGGGTAACGCCACCATGCTGTTTTACATGACCGAAGAGGGTCAGGAAGGGCGCAACGCTTTCAATCAGAAGCGCCAGCCGGACTTCAGCAAATTTAAACGGAATCCGTAATGCGGCAGGCGCAGGTCTACCGCTGGCAGCTACCGATGGACGCGGGAGTGGTGCTGCGTGAACGGCGGTTAAAAACCCGCGATGGTTTGCTTCTGCGCCTGCGCGACGGCGAGCGCGAAGGCTGGGGGGAAATATCTCCCCTGCCCGGATTCAGCCTGGAAACGCTGGATGAGGCGCAGGCTGCGCTGCTGGCGTGGGCGAGCGCCTGGCGCGATGGCGAAGAGGGCGCGTTGCCAACGCCGCCGTCGGCGGCTTTCGGGGCGAGCTGCGCAATGGCGGAACTGTGCGGCGAGCTGCCGCAGGCTGCGGACTATCGCGCGGCGCCGCTCTGCGCCGGCGATCCGGACGAGCTGTTCGCCAGGCTTTCGCTGATGCCCGGCGAAAAAGTCGCCAAGGTCAAAGTCGGCCTGTATGAGGCGGTGCGCGACGGCATGGTGGTCAACCTGCTGCTGGAGGCGATTCCCGATCTGACGCTACGCCTCGACGCTAACCGCGCCTGGACGCCGCTGAAAGCGCAGCAGTTTGCCAAATACGTGAATCCACACTATCGCAGCCGCATCGCCTTTCTCGAAGAACCCTGTAAAAACCGCGATGATTCGCGCGCTTTTGCCCAACAAACGGGTATCGCTATCGCCTGGGATGAGAGCCTGCGCGAGGCGGACTTTACCTTTTCCGCCGAGCCGGGGCTGCGGGCGGTGGTGATTAAACCGACGTTGACCGGCAGTCTGCAAAAAGTGCGGCAGCAGGTGGCGCAGGCGCATGCCCTGGGGCTAACGGCGGTCATCAGTTCCGCCATTGAGTCGAGCCTTGGCCTGACGCAGCTGGCGCGAATCGCCGCCTGGCTGACCCCGGACACGATCCCCGGTCTGGACACGCTGAGCCTGATGCGTGCCCAGCTGGTGCGCCGTTGGCCGGAAAGCGAGCTGCCGTGTCTGCACGTTGATGAGCTGGAGCCGCTGCTGTGACCTTTAGCGACTGGCCCTGGCGCCACTGGCGGCGGCTGCGAGAAGAGGCTCAGGCGCTGCGCCTGAACGAGCGGCGGCTAAGCTGGCGGGAACTGTGCGCGCAAATTGATGCGCTGGCGGGGGGATTCCACGCCCAGGGCGTTCGCGACGGCGATGGCGTGCTGCTTCGCGCTTACAACCAGCCCGATGCTCTGCTGGCGTGGCTGGCCCTCCTGCAGTGCGGCGCGCGCGTCCTGCCGCTGAATCCGCAGCTGCCTGCTCCTCTGTTGGCGGAACTGCTGCCGTCTCTGGGACTGCGCCACGCGCTGGTGCTAAACGGCGGCGACCTTCCGGTGGCGCTTAATCCATTAGCGTTGCGCGCCGGCGACGGCGTGCACGCGGTCGCCTGGCGAGAAGATCGTATCGCGTCCATGACGCTAACCTCGGGGTCGACGGGACTACCGAAAGCGGCGGTGCACGCTTTTCGCGCCCATCTTGCCAGCGCAGAGGGCGTGCTGGCGATGATACCCTTTGCGCCGCAGGACGACTGGCTGCTGTCGCTACCGCTGTTTCACGTTTCCGGCCAGGGGATTCTCTGGCGCTGGCTGTTAGCTGGCGCAGGCCTGACGGTACGCGACAAGCAGCCGCTGGAACAGGCGTTACGCGGCTGTACCCATGCCTCTCTGGTGCCGACCCAGCTCTGGCGCCTGCTCAGCGGCGACGCCGAGGTGTCGTTGAAAGCGGTTCTGCTCGGCGGCGCGGCGATCCCGGTGGCGCTAACCGAGCAGGCCGGTAAGCGCGGTATTCGCTGCTGGTGCGGCTACGGCCTCACCGAGTTTGCCTCCACGGTATGCGCCAAGGAGGCGGACGGCCTGGCGGATGTCGGGCAGCCGCTGCCGGGGCGCGAAGTGCGGATTGTCGATGGTGAAGTGTGGCTGCGGTCGGACAGCATCGCCGCAGGCTACTGGCGCGATGGGCAAATTGTCCCCCTCGCTAATGCCGACGGCTGGTTCGCCACTCGCGATCGGGGCCGGCTGGAGCACGGCAGGCTGACTATCCTCGGACGAGTGGACAACCTCTTTTTTAGCGGCGGAGAAGGTATTCAGCCGGAAGAAGTGGAGCGGGTGATTGGCGCTCATCCGTGGATTACGCAAGTTTTCATCGTGCCGCAGGATGATGCGGAGTTTGGCCAGCGGCCGGTGGCGGTGGTGGAGTGCGGCGAGCATGACGACCCGTCCGCGCTGGCGGGCTGGTGCGCCGATAAGCTGGCGCGGTTTCAGCAGCCAGTGCGCTGGCTGCGGCTGCCTGAATCGCTGAAAACCGGCGGAATTAAAATTTCCCGCCGGGCGCTACGTGACTGGGTCAACCAGCAGGCGATGCCCGACTCAGACGCGCTGGACGTTCAGTAGCTGCTTCGTATGCCAGCGGCCCAGCGCTAAAACGGTGGTCAGCGCGCCGAGCAGGGCGCAAAACATATCCGACTGGGTATCCCAGGGATCGCCCTGGGTGCCGAGAAACTCATCAGTGCCCTGTCCCAGCGCCAGCGCCGCCCACCATTCGATCAGTTCATAGACGGCGCTAATCGCCAGCGCAATACAGCAGACCACGAAACCGAGCATTTTTCGCCCGTGAACGTAGCCGCCGCGCAGCAGAATCTCCCGCGCCGCCAGCGCCGGCACCAGCCCCTGGAAAAAGTGCCCCAGCTTGTCATAGGGGTTACGGCTCAGTCCCAACCACGCCTGGACGTCAAAGCCGATGGGCACTTTCGCGTAGGTGTACATACCGCCGACCATCAAAATGATGGCATGGAAGAAAATCAGCGTGTAAAGCAGCGGCGTCAGCGGATAGCGCGAGCGCGTGGCCAGCAAAAGCGGAACGATGATAATCACCGGCGTCACTTCCATCAGCCAGGTGAGCTTATCCCCTGCGCTGATACCGGTGTAAACAAGCATCAGGGCCAGCGCCAACGCGGCGAATGTTAACCCCGAACGGGATGCGGCGACGGTCATAACGGATCACCAGAAAGTTAAAACGATAACTATCAGGCAGATGTGGTGGAAATTCAACGTATACCGTCATTGGCGGCGCAGAGCGACCGCCAATGACGTTGAGCATCAGGAAGAGGGCAGGTCGCCCTGCGTATTAAGCTGGCGCTTCCGCCAGTACCGCAGCAGCGGAGGGACAACAATCACCGCGATGGCCAGAAACAGAAGCGTTTTCGTTACGCCGCTTTGCCACAGAATCGCCACGTTGCCGTTGCTGATGGACAGCGCGCGGCGCAGGTTCTGCTCCAGCATCTCTCCCAGCACAAACCCTAAGATCAGCGGCGACATCGGGAAGTGCATCTTACGCATAATGTAGCCCAGCACGCCCAGCCCAACCATCAACAGCAGGTCGAAGGTGGTGCTGTGCACCGCGTAGACGCCGACCGCGGACACGGCGGCGATGGCCGGGGCCAGAAACCATAGCGGAATCGTCAGCATGCGGGTGAACAGGCCGATCAGCGGAATGTTCATAATCAGCAGCATCACGTTGGCGATGAGCAGCGCGGCAATTAACCCCCAGACGATATCCGGCTGTTCGGTAAACATCGCCGGTCCCGGCGTGATGTTGTAGAGGGTCAGGGCGCCCATCATCACCGCGGTGGTCCCGGAGCCGGGAACGCCGAGCGTGAGCATCGGAATAAACGAGCCGCAGGCGGAGGCGTTGTTCGCCGCTTCCGGCGCCGCGACGCCGCGAATATCGCCCTTCCCGAAGGTAGCGCTATTGCCGCTAAGCTTTTTCTCGGTCATATAGGTGATGGCGCTGGCAATGGTCGCCCCTGCGCCCGGCAGAATGCCGACAAAGAAACCCACCACCGATGAGCGCAGGGTCGCGCCCACGCACTGGCCCGCCTCTTTGGCGTTAAACAGCATGCGTCCGGTTTTCCGTACCAGCTTCTGCCCGCCGCTGGTGCTCTCCAGCATCAGCAAAATCTCCGAAACCGAAAAGAGCCCAATCACCACCACGATAAACTGCACGCCGTCGGAAAGATGAACGCTGTCGAACGTGAAGCGGTACACGCCGGTATTGGCATCAACGCCCACCGTCGCCAGCCCTAAACCGATTAACGCGGCGAGAAATGACTTCAGCGGATTTTCCGCCATCATGCTGCCAAGGCAGGCGATGGCAAAAATCATCAGGGCGAAATATTCCGCCGGGCCGAACGCCAGCGACCACTGCGCCAGCACCGGGGCGAACAGGATGATCCCGCCGATAGCGATCGTTGAACCAACAAAGGAGCTCACGGCAGAGATCGACAGCGCTACGCCGCCGCGTCCCTGCTGCGCCATCGGATAACCGTCGAGAGCGGTCATAATGGCGGCGGCATCACCGGGTACGTTAAGCAGGATAGACGAAATGCGCCCGCCGTATTCACAACCAATATAGACCGTAGCCAGCAGGATTAGCGCTGATTCCGCGGGCAGGTGCAGAGCAAAGGCCAGCGGCAGTAAGATCGCGACACCGTTAATCGGGCCCAGACCCGGCAGGAGACCGACGATAGTGCCAACAAAGCAGCCAATTAGCGCGATGGTCAGGTTGCCCGGCGTCATGGCAACGGCGAAGCCCTGCGATAAATAAATCCAGATATCCATAACCTTCTCCGTTAACTCAACCAAACGCCGAGCGGCAGGGTGACATCAAGCAGGGCGTCAAAGACGTACCACAGCGCGATGCCCATCGCGACGCCGGCTATCCCGGCGGCGGGCAGGGTGGCACCAAACAGCAGGCCAAACACGGCGGTCAGCAGCGCGGTGGCCAGAGGAAAACCCAGCCATTCAAAACCCCACGCATAGATCCCCAGCGCAACCACCATGGTTAATAGACGTTGTAAAACCCGGTGCCCGGGCCACGTGATGGCGTCGGGCCGACGCAGAAGCAGCAAGACAGAGCACGCCAGCATCAGGCCGATAATGCCGACCGGGAAAGGGCGTGGGCCGACGGGCTCATAGGCGTATTCGCTGTGAATTTGCCAGGCGATAAACATTCCACCCGCGCAGAGCAGCAGCCACACTCCGGCAAAAATACGATCGCTCATCGCAACCTCCGTAAATTATTTGGCCAGGCCAAAGGATTTCGCCTGCAGGCGATACGCTTCCACCTGTTGTTTAACGTAGGAGTCCAGTTCCTTACCGTTCATATTGAATTCGAACAGGCCGCGCAGCTCGCGCTGCTTTTTGAACGCGTCGGTCTGCTGCAATTTCGTGAACTCATCCACCCACCACTGATAGTCGGCGTCGCTGACTTTCGGACCCACGAAGAAGCCGCGAATAATCGGCCAGACCAGGTCATAGCCCTGCTCTTTGGCGGTCGGCACATCGGCGAGGTCACCCGGCAGCCTTTCGTTAGCGAACACCGCCAGCACGCGGATTTTATTGCCCTGGAGATAAGGCACCATTTCACTGAGATCGCCGGAGACCGCCTGCACATGATTGCCCAGCAGGGCGGTGACCGGTTCGCCGCCGCCCTCAAACGCCACGTAGCGCATTTTGTGCGGATCGACGTTGGCTTTTTGCGCCAGCAGCGCCGCTTTCATCCAGTCCTGACTACCAATGGAGGCGCCGGCGCCGATGACGATACTGGCGGGATTTTTTTCCATCGCCGCCATAAACGACGGCAGGTCTTTCCACGGCGAGTCGGTGCGGACGGCGATCATGCCGTAATCGGTGCCGACGCTGGCCAGCCAGCGCACATCATCCACGCCGTAGCGGCCAAACTTGCCCTGCGCCAGGTTGAGCAGCGAGCCGCCGGAGAACGCGACCACGGTACCGGGTTCGCCGGGGCGCTGGGCGACGATCGCGTTATAGGCCACAGCGCCTACGCCGCCGGGCATGTAGGTGACGCGCATCGGTTTTTCGATGGCGCCGGTTTCCATCAGACTGACCTGGATCAGCTTGCAGGTGAGGTCGAAGCCGCCGCCGGGCTTGGCGGGCGCGATACATTCGGTACGGGAAGGCGCCTCGGCGGCAAGGGCAGAGGCGGTTAAAAGGCATAATGCAATGGCGCCAGCTCGGCGCAGGAATGGCATATTCATAAGCTTCCTCAGTCAGATACAGGGGACGTTTTTTTAATTATGTGAACCGGCATGTGGCTATTCGGTTGCGTGATTGTTAAAACAATTACCTTTCATTTCCCTTTCAATGCGGCAGCAACTTTTCAGGATGTGATATGCGTCTCTTACTGGCAGAAGATAACCGTGAGCTGGCTCACTGGCTGGAGAAAGCGCTGGTGCAGGGCGGGTTTGCAGTGGACTGCGTATTTGATGGTCGCGCGGCCGATCATCTGCTGCAAAGCGAAAAATATGCGCTGGCGGTGCTGGATATTGGCATGCCGGGACTCGACGGTCTGGAAGTGGTGCAGCGCCTGCGAAAGCGCGGGCAGACCCTTCCCGTCTTGCTACTCACCGCCCGCAGCGCGGTGGCGGATCGGGTGAAAGGGCTGAACGTCGGCGCCGATGACTATTTGCCGAAACCTTTTGAACTTGAAGAGCTGGATGCCAGGCTGCGCGCGCTGCTGCGGCGTAGCGAAGGCCAGGTGCATGAGGTTCAGCAGATCGGCGCGCTGGAATATCGCGATGAAGGCTATTTTTTACTCTGCGGCCAAACGCTGTCGTTGACGCCGCGCGAACAGGCGCTGCTGACGGTGCTGATGTTTCGCCGTACGCGGCCGGTGTCGCGCCAGCAGCTGTTTGAACAGGTTTTCAGCCTGAACGATGACGTCAGCCCGGAAAGCATTGAGCTGTATATCCATCGTCTGCGTAAGAAACTTCAGGAGAGCAACGTGCGTATCGTGACCCTGCGCGGCCTGGGCTACGTGCTGGAGCTCGCTCATGAGGTGGGGTAAACCGCAGTCGTTATTCGCTCAACTGTTGCTGTTTCTCGGCCTGCCGCTGGTTTTGCTATGGGGGCTGTCGGCGTTCAATAGCTACGTCAGCGCTCTGCAGGCGGCAACCCAGGCTTACGATCGCACGCTGCTTTCATCCGCCCGCACGGTGGCGGAGCGCCTGGTGGTTCGCCGCGGTAGGCTGGAGGTGAATGTCCCCTGGGTGGTGCTGGACAGCTTCGAGCTGAATATGAACGATCGGCTGTACTATAAGGTACTCGATCCCGAGAAGCGGGTGATTTCCGGTTTTGACGACCTGCCGTCGATGCCGCCATCGACCTCTCGTACCGAACTCTATCCGGCGCTGGCGTGGTTTTATCATACTGAATATCGCGGTCAGGCCATTCGCGTAGCGCGCCTGCTGCAGCCGGTTAACGAAGGCGGCGTTGTCGGCATGGCGGAAATCTACATCGCCGAAACGCTGCAGTCGCGGCGCTGGCTGGCGGGACAGCTGCTGTTTTCATCATGGATCTCGCAGGGGCTATTAGTGCTGTTGACGCTGGTGCTCACCGGCTGGCTGCTGCGCCGCGTGCTGCGGCCGATGCGCCGGCTTTCGGCGCTCATGGTGCGGCGCGAACCCGGCCTGCTGACGCCGCTGCCGGAGCTGCTGCCGTGGTCGGAAACCCGTCTGCTGATCGTGGCCTTTAACCGCTATATCGACCGGTTACGGGTGATGATCTCCCGCCAGGAGCGCTTTAGCGCCGACGCGTCGCATCAGCTCAAAACGCCGTTAGCGGTGTTGAAAACGCAGGCCTCAGTGGCGCTGGCGAGCGGCGATCCCCGGCTGTGGCGAGAGAGCCTGGAGGCGATGAGCGGCACGCTTGACAGTACTATTCTGCTTACCGAACGCCTGCTGCAGCTGGCTACCATCAAACGGAAAGAGCAGGGCGAACACGCGTTCCCGCCGGTGGACCTGCATGAGATCGTCCACAACAGCTGTTTTTCGCGTCTTCAGCAGGCGCGGAGCAAGGCTATCGATCTCGGCTATGAGGGGGAACCCTCGACGGTGACCATTGCCGGCGATGGCGTGTTGTTGAGCGAGCTGTGCGCGAATCTGCTGGATAACGCGATTCGCTATACGCCGCAGGGCGGTATCGTCACGGTCAGCCTGCATCGTGACGGAGAGGCGGTGCTGCTGGACGTCGAAGACAGCGGGCCGGGGATCGATGATGCGCAGATTCAGCAGGCGCTCATGCCGTTCCATCGTCTGGAAAACGTGGGTGACAACCCCGGCGCCGGGCTTGGACTGGCGCTGGTCAGCGATATTGCGCGCCTGCACCGCAGCCATCCGCAGCTGCTGCGTAGCGAAACGCTGGGCGGGCTGAAGGTCAGACTGCGCTTTTTGACCGTGGGTTCAGAGTAGGCCTTTCAGGGTGAGCGTCCTGCGGGTCGCCGCGTTCAAATCATAGTGGGGAAGATCTTCTGCCTTCACCCAGGCGTAGTCCTGAAACTCCTCGTTGATCGTCACTTCGCGATTGGCGCTGATGCAGTCGAAGATCAGGTAAATCATATAAATCTCTTCCCGGCGGCCATCGGCGTAGGTTTTAACCCGGATATCGTCGCTAAAGGTCCACGGCGTAATCTGGGTCAGCTGCAGTTTTTCGCCCAGCTCCTCGCGAATTTCTCGCCGCAGCGCCTCTTCAATGCGCTCGCCTGGCTCGACGCCGCCGCCGGAGAGCGCCCACTGGCCGGGAAATACGCCGCGATCGTCGGCCATTTTGCACAGCAGATAGTGGCCTTCATGTTGAATGAGCGGGCAGACGATAGTCCTTTGACGCATGATTTCTCCTTACTGATGACAGGGATAACTAACGGGAAGGCCCAGTTTGCGAGCCGCCTCGGCAAACCGCAAGCGAAAACGCGCGGCGAACGCGTGCGGTGGTAGGGTGAGCGTAGGTTAACGGGTCAGGGGCCATCATGGAACAGATTGCAAGCCACTCACCGCACGATGCGGTGTTTAAACACCTTTTGTCCCAACGGGCAACGGCGCGCGATTTTTTGTCTATTCATTTGCCGAAGCATTTGCGGGAACAGTGCGATCTGCGAACGCTGCAGCTGGAATCCGGCAGTTTTATTGAAGAGGACCTACGCGCAAGCCATTCGGATATTCTTTATTCGCTAAAAACCCAGCACGGAGAGGGGTACATCTACATTCTTATAGAGCATCAAAGCTCTCCCGACAGGCATATGGCGTTTCGCCTGATGCGATACGCCATCGCGGCCATGCAGCGCCACCTTGATAAAGGGCATCATCAGCTGCCGCTGGTTATTCCTCTGCTATTTTATCACGGCAGGATCGCTCCTTACCCGTACTCGACGCGCTGGCTGGATGATTTCCCTCAGCCAGAGGTGGCCGAGCGGCTGTATAGCCAGCGTTTTCCACTGATAGACGTCACGGTGATTCCTGACGATCGGCTTGTGCAGCACCGCCGTGTCGCTATGCTGGAACTGCTGCAAAAACATATCCGCCAGCGGGATTTGATGGACATTTCTGAGCAACTGGTCAGGATATTATCCTTGGGATACACTACGCGTCGGCAGTTTAAAACTTTGCTGAATTATATGCTTCAGGCGGGCAACGCCGCCGATCCGGTGGCCTTTTTACGCAAGCTCGCGCAAAAGACGCCACTCAAGCCGCATAAGGAGACGCTGATGAATATTGCTCATTTTCTGGAAGAGCGTGGCCGTAAAGAGGGGGTCCTTCAGGGAATGAAGGCGGGGATAGAAAAAGGTTTACGAAAGGGTCGACAGGAAGGCCGGAATGAAGGCCGACAAGAAGGCCGGCATCAAGGACAGCAGGAGGCGACGCAACGCATTGCTCAGGCGATGCTGGATGATGGGCTTGAGCCCTCTCAGGTCGCAAAGCTAACCGGTTTGTCGCTGCGGCAGCTCGCCAAGCTTCAGCACTAAGCGCGTTTAAAAACCGTAAAATGGCAGCCGCAAGGGCTGCCATCAGCATTACTCTCCGTGCTTTAAGGCTTTCAGCGCCGCAGCCACGCCCGCGCCGTAGTCGGGGTGGACTTCACTGAACAGGCCAATTTGTCGCTGCTGAATAAACTCAGGGATATCCCGCATATCATTGGCGATACGCTGGAACATACGCTGATGTTCCTCTTCGCTTAATAGCTCAAACAGCCTGCGCGGCTGGCTGAAGTAGTCGTTATCTTCCCGATGATTCCAGTGGGCCGCCGCGCCTTCAAGGCTTAAAGGCGGCTCGCTAAAGTCCGGCTGTTCCTGAAACGCGCCAAAGCTGTTGGGTTCATAGGTGACGCCGTTGCCGCTATTGCCGTCAACGCGCATCGCGCCGTCGCGGTGGTAGTTATGGAACGGGCAGCGCGGTGCATTGACCGGAATTTGATGATGGTTGACGCCCAGACGATAGCGCTGGGTATCGCCGTAGGAGAACAGCCGTCCCTGCAGCATGCGATCCGGAGAGAAGCCGATCCCGGGCACCACATTGGCCGGATTCATCGCGACCTGCTCAACTTCTGCGAAGTAGTTGTCCGGGTTGCGGTTGAGCTCCAGCACGCCGACTTCCATCAGCGGATAATCAGCGTGCGGCCAGATTTTGGTCAGATCGAAGGGGTTATAAGGGACCCGGCTGGCGTCCGCTTCCGGCATGATCTGCACGTAGAAGGTCCAGCGCGGGAAATCGCCTTTTTCAATCGACTCATAGAGATCGCGCTGCGAACTCTCGCGGTCCTCTGCCACCAGGCGTTTCGCTTCATCATCCATCAGGTTGGCGATCCCCTGCTGGGATTTGAAGTGGAATTTCACCCAAAAACGTTCGTTATCGGCATTAATAAAGCTGAACGCGTGGCTGCCGAAACCGTGCATATGGCGATAGGAGCGCGGAAGGCCGCGGTCGCTGAAATCAATCGTTAACTGATGCAGCGTTTCCGGCAGCAGGGAGAAAAAGTCCCATTTCCAGGTGGGGTTACGCAGGTTGGTGCGCGGGTCGCGCTTCACGACGTGGTTAAGGTCGGGAAACTTCAGCGGGTCGCGAAGGTAGAAAATGGGCGTATTGTTGCCCACCAGATCCCAGTTGCCTTCTTCGGTATAAAACTTGATCGAGAAACCGCGAATATCGCGCTCGGCATCAGCGGCGCCGCGTTCTCCGGCGACGGTTGAGAAGCGCAGGAACAGATCGGTGGTTTTACCGATTTCGGCAAACAGTTTTGCGCGGGTATAGCGGGTGATATCGCGGGTAATGGTCAGTTTACCGTAAGCGCCGGAGCCTTTAGCGTGCATTCGGCGTTCCGGGATAACCTCACGGTCGAAGTGGGCCAGTTTTTCCAGAAACCAGACATCCTGCAGCAGCATCGGGCCGCGCGGGCCTGCGGTGACGACATTGTTATTATCGACAACCGGGGCGCCGGCGGCGGTGGTTAATCCTTTTTTGCTCATCTTTATCTCCTGACAAAGTTTTATGTAACTTATTCATCTCTTTGCGACGACGAAATAAGCTGGAGCCTATTTGTATAATAAAGGCTGAGACCCAGCAATTTGACCCTGACTATTGAATTGATATCTGAGACCGTTAACAAGGCTCCCGAAGCAACTGGTTACAATCACGCGGTAAAAGCGCGCTATAACGCATTGATTCCTTAAAACGGAGCAGTACAATTTCGCGGTTTTTTGGGATTTTCTTATTATTATTTTCTGGATAGATAAAAATGAAAAAAAGCATATTTATGGCCCTGGCCGGCATGATGTTCGTCTCGACGGCGGCAAATGCGATCAGCGTCAGCGGGCAGGCCGGCGAGCACTACACTAACCTTGGCGTCGGATTCGGTACGGAATCGACCGGCCTGGCGGTAACCGGCAACTGGCTGCACAATGATGACGACGGCGATGCGGCGGGGCTGGGATTGGGCCTGAACATTCCCCTGGGGCCATTCCTGGCCACCGTGGGCGGAAAAGGCGTTTACACCAACCCGAACAATGGCGATGAAGGCTACGCGGCGGCGGTTGGCGGCGGTCTGCAGTGGAAAATCGGCGACAGCTTCCGTCTGTTCGGCGAATACTATTACTCTCCCGATTCACTCTCCAGCGGTATCGACAGCTATCAGGAAGCCAATGCCGGCGCGCGCTTTACCATTATGCGCCCTCTGAGCATCGAAGCTGGTTACCGCTACCTTAACCTGGCGGGTAAAGACGGCAACCGCGATAACGCGGTCGCGGACGGTCCGTACGTCGGCGTCAACGCCAGCTTCTAATCTCTCCGGCGCGGTATTCCGCCGCGCCTGATTTTCAGGCTTTTTCACCAGCCGCTTTGCGATATAGTATTTCTACTTATCAGGCTGGAGTTCACAATGTTAAACGTGGAAATGCTGTCCACCGGCGATGAAGTGCTGCATGGGCAAATCATCGACACCAATGCCGCGTGGCTGGCGGATTTCTTTTTTAATCAAGGATTACCCTTAAAGCGTCGCCATACCGTGGGTGACGACCTCGACTCCCTGGTGGCGATTTTACGCGAGCGCAGCGAACACGCTGACGTGCTGATCGTTAACGGCGGCCTGGGGCCGACCAGCGACGATTTGAGCGCGCTGGCCGCGGCGACGGCCAAAGGCGAAGGGTTAATTCTGCACGAAGATTGGCTGGAAACCATGACCCGTTTCTTTGCCGAGCGCGGAAGACCCATGGCCGCCAGCAATCGTAAACAGGCGGAAATTCCGCAAAGCGCCGAGATGATCAACAACCCGGTCGGGACCGCATGCGGTTTTGCCGTGCAGCTAAACCGCTGCCTGATGTTTTTTACTCCCGGCGTGCCTTCCGAATTTAAGGTGATGGTTGAACAGGAAATCTTACCGCGCCTGCGCGAACGTTTCCCGCTATCCGCTGCGCCGCTGTGTTTGCGCCTGACCACCTTCGGCCGTTCCGAAAGCGAACTGGCGCAGAGCCTCGACCATCTGCAGTTGCCGCCGGGCGTCGTAATGGGCTATCGCTCCTCGATGCCGATTATCGAACTGAAGCTGACCGGGCCTGCCGAACAGCGCGAGGCGATGCTGGCGCTGTGGCCGGAAGTGCAGAAGGTGGCCGGAGAGAGCATGATTTTCGAAGGTACCGAAGGCCTGCCTGCGCAGATCGCCCGTCGCCTGCAGCAGCGTCAGCTAAGCCTGACGCTGAGCGAGCAGTTTACCGGTGGTCTGCTGGCGCTACAGCTTTCTCGCGTCAACGCTCCGCTGTTGGCCAGCGAAGTCATTCCGGCGCAGGAGGAGACCCTGGCGCAGTCTGCGCGCTGGGCGGCGGAACGGCGCGAAAAACACTTTGCCGGCCTGGCGCTGGCGGTAAGTGGTCAGGAGAGCGATCACCTGAACTTTGCGCTTTCCACGCCGGACGGCACCCACGCGCTGCGGGTGAAATTCACCACCAACCGCCACAGCCTCCAGGTGCGTCAGGAAGTGTGCGCGATGATGGCCCTCAACATGCTGCGCCGCTGGCTGAACGGCCAGCCGGTGGCCGGTGAACACGGCTGGATTAACGTCGTCGAATCTCTCTCAGCGTAAACCCACCTCCGCGTCGGGAGCCCCTCCCGGCGCGCGATGAGTCCAGCCTGTTGTACTTGCTTTAAAATATTCTGTGCACTATCTCGCATTTTTCTCCCTCTGAACGTCCACCCGGCTGGAATAGCGTCGTCATTTGAAGTCGCTCACAATTTACACGCCCGACAACCGCAACACTGATTCCAGTATTCAGGATTGGAGTCCAGTATGTTGGAATCAAGCAAAGTCCCGGCGCTGACCCGCGCCATTGATATTCTCAATCTGATCGCCCGCATCGGCCCCTGCAGCGCGGCGACCATTATTGACGAACTGGGTATTCCGAAAAGCACCGCCTATCTGCTGCTGGGAGAGCTGAAAAAACAGCGCTTCCTCAGCATGGATAATCAGGATAACTACTGCCTGTGGACCAAGCTGGTTGAGCTGGCCGGGCAGGCGCTGAGCAAAATGGACCTGCGCGAACTGGCGCGCCCGCGCCTGACGCAGCTGATGGATCAGTGCGGGCTGCTCTGCCACCTGGGCATCATCGACAGCGGCAACGCCTACTACATTCTGAAGATTGAATCCCCGGCCACCATCAGCGTGCGTTCGCACGAAGGTAAGAGCCTGTCGTTATATCGTTCCGGCATTGGTAAATGCCTGCTGGCCTGGCAGCCCGAGCGGGTTCAGGAGTCGATTATCAGCGAGCTGCAGTGGGAGCGTGCGACGCCAACCACCATCACCAGCGCCCAACAGCTTCGTGATGAACTGGGCCGTATTCGCGCCCGCGGCTGGAGCTTCGATAACGGCGAAGACTATCCCGACGTTCGCTGCGTGGCGGCGCCGGTTTTTAATGCCAATAACGAGCTGACCGCCGCCATTTCCGTGGTGGGTACCCGTCTGCAAATCAATGAAGACAATCGCGATTACCTCGCCGGTAGGGCGATTGCCTGCGCCAAAGATATTTCCCGTCTGCTGGGGTGGAAAAGCCCCTTCGAACAACAAGCCTCATAATAAGGAGAAGATCATGACCCTACCGAAAATTAAACACGTCCGCGCCTGGTTTATCGGCGGTGCTACCGCAGAGAAAGGCGCTGGCGGCGGCGATTATCATGACCAGGGGGCAAATCACTGGATTGACGATCATATCGCCACGCCGATGAGCAAATATAAACAGTATGAACAGTCCCGCCAGTCGTTTGGCATCAACGTTCTCGGCACGCTGATCGTTGAGGTCGAAGCCGAAAACGGGCAGACCGGTTTTGCGGTATCGACCGCCGGCGAGATGGGCTGCTTTATCGTGGAAAAACACCTCAACCGCTTTATCGAAGGCAAGTGCGTCAGCGATATCAAACTGATCCATGACCAGATGCTCAACGCCACCCTGTACTACTCCGGATCCGGCGGCCTGGTGATGAATACGATTTCCTGCGTCGACCTGGCGCTGTGGGATCTGTTCGGCAAAGTGGTTGGGCTGCCGGTTTACAAACTGCTGGGCGGCGCGGTGCGCGATGAAATTCAGTTCTACGCCACCGGGGCGCGTCCGGACCTGGCGAAAGAGATGGGCTTTATTGGCGGCAAAATGCCGACCCACTGGGGGCCGCACGATGGCGACGCGGGGATCCGCAAAGATGCCGCTATGGTGGCCGATATGCGCGGAAAGTGCGGCCCGGACTTCTGGCTGATGCTGGACTGCTGGATGAGCCAGGACGTTAACTACGCCACTAAACTGGCCCACGCCTGCGCACCCTCTAACCTTAAGTGGATCGAGGAGTGCCTGCCGCCGCAGCAGTATGAAGGCTATCGCGAGCTTAAACGCAATGCGCCTGCCGGCATGATGGTCACCAGCGGCGAGCACCACGGTACGCTGCAATCCTTCCGCACGCTGTCGGAAACCGGCATCGATATTATGCAGCCTGACGTGGGCTGGTGCGGCGGCCTGACCACGCTGGTGGAGATTGCGGCGATCGCCAAATCGCGCGGCCAGCTGGTGGTGCCGCACGGCTCGTCGGTCTATTCGCACCATGCGGTCATTACCTTTACCAACACGCCGTTCAGCGAGTTCCTGATGACCAGCCCGGACTGTTCAACGATGCGTCCGCAGTTTGACCCGATTCTGGTTGATGAGCCGGTACCGGTGGACGGGCGCATTCATAAAACCGTGCTGGACAAACCGGGCTTCGGCGTGGA
The DNA here is from genome assembly GCF_040064585.1 of Klebsiella sp. CN_Kp113. Classification (NCBI taxonomy): domain Bacteria; kingdom Pseudomonadati; phylum Pseudomonadota; class Gammaproteobacteria; order Enterobacterales; family Enterobacteriaceae; genus Klebsiella; species Klebsiella sp. CN_Kp113. The sequence continues at coordinate 55,996 of NZ_JBEAID010000036.1, forward strand.
GCTGAACCGCGACTGTAATCTGAAACGTCCTTATAGCCACTGATCCCGTCGTGCCGCACAGCGCAGATGTGCGGCCTATTGTTGAGGATATTACGATGAGCAACGCCTTGCTTGAGAGCGTGGTGAAGAAAAACCGCGCCCGTTTGATCCCCTTTATGCTGGCGCTGTACGTGCTGGCGTTTCTTGACCGTTCGAATATCGGCTTTGCCAAAGAGACCTATCAGCTGGATACCGGCCTTAGCAACGAAGCCTATGCGCTGGGGGCGGGGATTTTCTTTGTGGTCTACGCCTTTCTCGGGGTGCCCGCTAACCTGCTGATGCGCAAATTCGGCGCAAGAAAGTGGATCGGCTGCACCACCTTGCTGTGGGGGCTTCTCTCCGCGGCGATGGCGTGGGCGGATACCGAAGCGAAGTTTCTGCTGGTGCGCACCCTGCTGGGCGCCGCGGAAGCGGGTTTTTTCCCGGGCATGATCTACCTGACGTCCCAGTGGTTTCCGCAGCAGAACCGCGCCAGCATTATGGGGCTGTTTTATATGGGCGCGCCGCTGGCGCTGACCCTCGGGTCGCCGCTCTCCGGCGCGCTGCTGGAAATGCACGGTTTTATGGGGCATCCCGGCTGGTTCTGGATGTTTATCATTGAGGGGCTGCTGGCGGTCGGCGCGGGGTTCTTCACCTTCTTCTGGCTCGACGATACGCCGCAAAAGGCGCGCTTCCTGAGCGCTGCCGAAAAACAGGCGTTAATCAGCGAGCTGGCCAGCGAAGAGCAGAAAAAGGTGACCTCGCGTTTGTCCGATGCGCTGCGTAACGGCCGCGTCTGGCAGCTGGCGATTATCTATCTCACCATTCAGGTGGCGGTTTACGGCCTGATCTTCTTCCTGCCAACCCAGGTTGCCGCGCTGCTCGGCACCAAGGTGGGGTTCGTGGCGTCGGTGGTGACCGCGATCCCGTGGGTGGCGGCGCTGTTCGGTACCTGGCTGATTCCGCGCTACTCCGACCGCACCGGCGAGCGGCGTAATGTGGCGGCATTCACCCTGCTGGCGGCGGCAATTGGCATTGCGGTCTCCGGGCTGGTGTCGCCGGTGCTGGCGATTATCGCGCTGTGCGTTGCCGCCGTCGGCGTCATTGCCGTGCAGCCGGTCTTCTGGACCATGCCGACGCAGCTGTTGTCCGGTACGGCGCTGGCCGCTGGCATCGGCTTTGTGAACCTGTTCGGCGCTATCGGCGGGTTTCTGGCGCCCATTATCCGCGTCCAGGCTGAAACCATGTTCGCCAGTGATTCTGCCGGATTAGTGACGCTCGCCTGCGTGGCGATTGTCGGGGTGGTTATTATCTTTTCACTGCGCGTGAACCGCGCCGTGCCGCAGGCTGGCAGCGTACAGCATTAATGTAAGGGAGAACTATGAACGCAATTTTATCGAACCCATTTAAAGCGGGATTATTACAAGGGGAAGCGCAAATTGGCCTGTGGCTGAGCTCGACCTCTTCTTATATGGCTGAGATTGCCGCCACCTCGGGTTACGACTGGCTGCTGATTGACGGCGAACATGCGCCCAATACCATCCAGGATCTTTATCATCAGCTGCAGGCCATTGCGCCCTACGCCAGCCAGCCGGTCATTCGCCCGGTAGAGGGCAATCGCAGCCTGATTAAACAGGTGCTGGATATCGGCGCCAGAACGCTGCTGATCCCCATGGTCGATACCGCCGAACAGGCGCGGGAGATTGTCTCGGCTACCCGCTACCCGCCGCTGGGTACCCGCGGGGTGGGGGCCGGAGTGGCCCGCGCCGCGCGCTGGGGACGGGTCGAAAACTATATGGCGCAGGCCAACGATGAGCTGTGCCTGTTGATTCAGGTAGAGAGTAAAACGGCCCTCGATAATCTGGATGCGATCCTTGAAGTGGAGGGCATTGACGGCGTGTTTATCGGCCCGGCGGACCTGTCGGCCTCGCTGGGCTACCCGGATAACGCCGGTCATCCTGAAGTGCAGCGGGTTATTGAACAGAGCATCCGCCGCATTCGCGCGGCGGGTAAGGCGGCCGGATTCCTTGCCGTCGATCCGGAGATGGCGCACAAAGCGCTGGCGTGGGGGGCGAATTTTGTTGCCGTTGGCGTCGATACCAACCTTTACACCAGCGCGCTGGATAAACGGCTGGCGATGTTCAAGCCGGTAGCCGAACAGGCGGAGGGAAAGGGGAGCTACTAGCCCCCCGGTGTTGGCGCTGGCGTCAGGCCAGCGCCTGTGCCAGCAGGGGGATGGGGTGTTCGCAGCGTTTGCTGGTGGACATCTCTATCTGCCATTTGCAGGTTTCACAGTCGGTCACCACCAGATCCGCGCCGCTCTCCTCAATTTGCCGGAACAGCGGCGCGCCCATCGCCTGCGATGAGTCGTAGTTCTCCGCCTTGAAGCCGTATGTGCCGGCAATACCGCAGCATTGCGAGTCGAGTACCTCCAGCTGCAAGCCGGGGATCAGCCGCAATAGCTCAAGGGTATACAGCGACCAGCCCATTTTTTCCATATGGCAGGGCGTGTGATAGACCACCTTCAGCGGCAGCGTTTTTAGCTTCAGAGGCCGCCCATTATCCAGCTGACGCCAGAGCCAGCGAGTCGCCAGCTCAATCCGGTCGCGGATATCGTGATTATCGATATCAAGGAGATGCGGATATTCATCGCGCAGCGTAAAGGTGCAGGTCGATGAAGTCGCAATAATGGGCAGACTATTTTCCCGTATCGCGATGACGTTGCTCAGCGCCTGCTTGCGCGCTTTCGCAAAAAAACCGTTGGCAATCAGCGGTACGCCGCAGCATTTCTCTTTGCTCAATAACTGCACCCCGATGCCCATGGCGTTGAACACGCGGATAAGATCTTTGCCCAGCTGCGGATTGTTGTAGTTCACATAGCAGCCGTGAAAAAACGCCACCTGCTCGGCGTACTGCCCCTGCCGGGCGGCCAGCTGACGATACGCGCGGCGAAAGGTACCAAAGCCATATTTCGGCAGCGTGCGGCGGTGATCGATTTTAAGCGCGGCATCAAGGATTTGGCGTACCGGCCTCAGCCCGGTGGCGGCGTTGACCAGCGGGGCAAACGGCGTGGAGAGGGTGCCCATCAGGTCGGTATGGCTGAGGATCGCATCGCGCAGCGTGGGCTTTTGCCGACCGTGCTCCATGCGTGCTCGCTGGATAATATCGCCAATTTTGACGTCCGAAGGGCAGGCAACTTCGCAGCGTTTACAGTTGATGCAGTATTTCAATGCCTCGTCGTAGAGCGCGCCGTCTTTCAGGCGTAGGCGTTCGCCGTCCGGCCCGGCCTGTTTTGGCCCCGGATAGCGCGGATTAACCCGGCTGACCGGGCAGGCGGTGGTGCAAACGGTGCATTTTATACAGTGTTCAAAGCGCGTGTCGTTCATGATTCACCTCCGGCAAGCTCGCCGATTAACCCAGCGGCATGCAGCGCGGTCACCGCGCAAACGCCGCCGCCGCATCCCAGCGCGATGGCGTCAAAACCACCGAGGATCGCGCCTACGGCGAACAGATTTTCCAGCGTCTGCCCCTGAAGCTGCGGGCGCAGATCCGCATCGGTTTTCAGGCCGAAACGCTGCCAGGGCTGAGAGGCAAAAAAGTCCTGCTGATACCAGCGCTCGCGCGGCAGCGTCTGCTGCAGGTCAAGGCCGAGGATCGGCTCGCGCACGCCGCTGCGCTCGGCGACCAGCCCGTTGCTGAAAAAGCTGCCGCTGGCCAGCACCGCGAAGCGCGGGCGCAGCGGGATATCGCCGTGATTGCGCGTCCAGATCGCGTTAACGCTACCGTTGCGGTGGCTGATATCGATGACTTCATCCCCGGTCAGCCAGGTCCCGCCGCTGCGGATAAATTGCCGCTGCAGCTGGGCGTGCAGGCGCATCCCCGGCACCGACGGCGGCAGCGTAGGCAGCAGGCGCAGCGGGCAGGGCAGGCGCTGCTGCAGCCACTGGTACAGGCGATCGTTGGCGAGGCCAAAGCAGGCGGGCATAATCAGTAAATTATGCCGCTGCGCCAGCGGGCGCAGCGCCGCCAGCAGGGCCGGCCAGTGCGCTTCATCGTCCAGCCGGCGGGCAATATTGGCGGCACGAAATTCGGATGGGCTATCGCGCAGCACATCGAGGAGAGGTAAATCTATCTCATGGGCTTCGGCGGTCACGCCGTGCTGGTTCAGAGAGGCGGCGGCAAGATGCGGCTGGAAGTCGCCGAATCCGCTGATGCCGACTACGCCGACGCCGCTGGCGGGCAGCGGCGCGGTGGCGATTTCCTGCGGCGATAGCCAGGCCGCGCGTAAGGTTCCCAGCGGCGTCACGCGCAGATGCGGCTGGCTGGCGTCACCTTGCATGGCGATACCGCAGTCGGCAAACAGCGCCTGACTCTGGCGGGCGTAATCCATCACCCGTTCGGCGCCGAGCCTGGCATAGGGATGTTCGGGAAGCTGGCGGGCCAGTTGGCCGATGCCGTGAGCGACATCGGTGACGGTGTCGCCATTCGGCAGCGTGGTAAGTAAATCCAGCGAGGCGGAAGAGAAGTGCAGGGCGCTTTGGCCGCGGCTGATAATCACGCTGCGCAGGCCGCGCTGGTTGAGCGCCAGCCCGCAGAGCAGTCCGGCGAGGCCGCCGCCGATGATGGCGCAATCAAACTTCATCCTGATGCTCCTTTTGTAATCCGCACAGGCCGAGATAGACCCAGCGGGTGAACTCGCTTTCGCGCAGCGCGTCCCCCCAGGCCACCGGCTGGACGCCTTTCCAGCGTTCGTTCAAAAATTGAGACAGCTGGGTAAGGGATCGAGCGGAAGTGGTGACGTTAAAACGCGCGAGCAGCCCGGCGGCGCGGCAGGCGCACAGTTCGCCCTGACAGGTTCCCATGCCGACGCGGGTGCGGCGGCGCAGGTCGAGCAGGTTTTTCACCGCCAGGTTTTCGACCGCGTACTGAACCTCGCCGGCGGTCACCGCCTCGCATTCGCAGACCAGGCTGCGGTGCTGGCGGCTATCGCCAAGCCAGGCCGGGGTGCGATCGCCGTGGCGATAGATGGCCGACCCGCGCAGCGACGCAGGTAAAGAGATGATTTTGCGTAGCGTGGCTTCCGCCGGCTCCTGCGAGCCCGGCAGCGGCGTATCGGCGGTCGTACAGGGGACGGTATTTCCGAGCTTGCGGCAGAGCGCATCCGTGGCCCACTCCGCCATCAGACGATAGGTCATCAGCTTACCGCCGGTGATGGTGATAAAGCCCTCCAGTCCGTCGCGCCGGGCGTGGTCGAGCAGCACAATACCGCGACTGACGCTGCGCCCGCTGGGATCGTCATCGCTGGCGACCAGCGGACGTATGCCGGAGTAGGCGCGCAGTACCCGCGTCCGCCCCATGATCGGCGCCAGCTTTTCCCCTTCGCGCAGCAGCGTTTCGACCTCCTCGGCCGTTACCCGGTTGTCGTCAATTTCGTCATAGGGAATATGCATCGAAGTGGTGCCAATCAGCGAAATAGTATCGCCGGGCACCAGGATATCGGCGTCAGCCGGTTTGCGGCAGCGGTTGATAACCTGACGGTTAATGCGGTGGTCGAGGATTAACAGCGATCCTTTTGCCGGAAACATCGAGATGCGCAGGTCGGCATACTCTGCGATGCGCTGCCCCCAGATCCCGGCGGCGTTGACCACCACCTGCGCGCGCAGCGTGCGCGATTCACGGAGCTGATGGTTGTAGATCGTGACGCCATGGACGCGATCGCCCTGACGCAGCAGGCCGGTGACTTCGCAGCCGGTGAGGATAGCGGCGCCATGTTCGCGGGCATCGAGCATATTTGCGGCGGTGAGGCGGAAAGGATCGACGGTGCCGTCGGGGACCTGCACCGCGCCGAGCAGCGCCGGGTTAACCGCAGGCTCAATGCGCAGCGCCTCGGCGGGCGTCAGAGGCTGGGCCTCAATACCCGCCTGCTGGCAGGCGGTGATAAAGGTGTGCTGATACGCCGGATCGTCTTCCGGCAAGGTAATAAACAGGCCGCTGGTGGGCTCAATGCAGTGCCGGGCGATGCGGCGTAAGATGCGGTTTTCGCTGATACACTCCCGCGCCGATTCGCTATCGGTTACCGCATAGCGCGCGCCGCTGTGCAGCAGGCCGTGGTTGCGGCCGGTCGCCCCGGTGGCGATATCGTAGCGCTCAACCAGCGCCGCCTTCAGCCCGCGCAGCGCGCAGTCGCGCGCGATCCCGGCGCCGGTGGCGCCGCCGCCAATAATAATGACGTCATATTCACGACTATCGGCCATCTCCCTGTCCTCTGTGTTCGTTTTACATCATTTAGCCATATCGACCGCGTTTAATGTTTGATTTCGAGCATATTTGCGCGCAATTCGAGCGTTTGTTGTGACTTTATGCGCATATTGGAAAGTTCTGTCATATTTCTGTAACAAAGTGTGCGACATTTCACAGTATTAGATTTACGCTTTGCCTACTATCGCGACCAAATCAGAAGTCAGTGAATAAATTACGTTTTTTTGCGACGACGTCAGAAGAACAGCAATGGCCACGGAGGCTGATATGTTAAGTATATTTAAACCCGCAGCGCATAAAGCGCGTTTGCCAACGGCGGAAATCGATCCGCTATATCGTCGATTACGCTGGCAGATCTTTATCGGTATCTTCTTCGGATATGCCGCTTACTATTTGGTTCGTAAGAACTTTGCTTTGGCGATGCCCTATCTTATCGAGCAGGGGTTCTCCCGCGGCGATCTCGGCTTTGCGCTTTCCGGTATCTCTATCGCCTACGGATTTTCGAAATTCATCATGGGCTCGGTTTCTGACCGTTCGAATCCGCGCATTTTTTTACCGGCAGGCCTGATCCTTGCCGCGCTGGTGATGCTGGTGATGGGCTTCGTCCCCTGGGCGACCTCCAGCATTATGGTGATGTTCGTCCTGTTGTTCCTGTGCGGCTGGTTCCAGGGGATGGGCTGGCCGCCGTGCGGACGTACGATGGTGCACTGGTGGTCGCAGAAAGAGCGCGGCGGTATTGTTTCGGTATGGAACTGCGCGCACAACGTCGGCGGCGGGATCCCGCCGCTGCTGTTTCTGCTGGGGATGGCGTGGTTTAACGACTGGCACGCGGCGCTGTATATGCCGGCTTTCGGCGCGATCCTGCTGGCGATTTTCGCCTTCGCGATGATGCGCGATACTCCGCAGTCCTGCGGCCTGCCGCCGATCGAAGAGTACAAAAACGATTATCCTGACGACTACAGCGAGAAGCACGAAGAAGAGCTGACCGCAAAGCAGATCTTTATGCAGTACATCCTGCCGAACAAGCTGCTGTGGTACATCGCCGTCGCCAACGTGTTTGTTTATCTGCTGCGCTACGGCATTCTTGACTGGTCGCCGACCTACCTGAAAGAGGTTAAGCACTTCGCGCTGGATAAATCGTCCTGGGCCTACTTTCTTTATGAATACGCGGGGATCCCGGGCACCCTGCTGTGCGGCTGGATGTCGGATAAAGTGTTTAAAGGCAACCGCGGCGCGACCGGCGTCTTCTTTATGACCCTGGTCACCATCGCCACCGTCGTCTACTGGCTGAACCCGCCGGGTAACCCGGGCGTGGATATGGCCTGTATGATCATCATCGGCTTCCTGATTTACGGTCCGGTGATGCTGATTGGCCTGCATGCGCTGGAGCTGGCGCCGAAAAAAGCCGCTGGCACCGCCGCGGGCTTCACCGGCCTGTTTGGCTATCTCGGCGGCTCCGTGGCCGCGAGCGCCATCGTTGGCTATACCGTCGATTTCTTCGGCTGGGACGGCGGCTTTATGGTGATGATCGGCGGCAGCGTGCTGGCGGTTCTGCTGCTGATTATCGTGATGCTGGGTGAACGACGCCATCACCAACAGATGAAACAAGCTTAAGGAGCGGCGATGAAAAGCACATTAACCACCCTGATGAGCGGAATGCTGCTGGCCGCGACGGCGCTGAAAGAGAG